>JBJTBM010000079.1:0-16652 GCA_046091365.1 Acidimicrobiia bacterium
GCGATCGGAGTGGTCATCATCGCGTCGTCGACCAGCATCACTTCGGTGAGATTCGGCGAACCCGCCAACTCGCGAATGGTCTCCGCCGCACGTGATGCCGCGTCCGGGGGCAGTCGATCGACCGGGACCTGGATGGCGAGCCGCGTCTCGACGGGCTCCTGACTGAGGTTGCGCACCGACAGCAGCGCGGTGTGGGGAAGGTGAATGGTGCTGTACCCGTCGCGCAGGCGGGTGGAGACCAGACCGATGTGTTCGATCACCCCGCGCACGCCGTTGCCAAGCGCACCGCTCACCTCCACCTCGTCACCCACGCCGTAGCGATCCTCGAGCAACACCGAGAGGCCGGTCAGGTAATCGTTCACCTTGTGCTGACCACCGATGGCCACCCCGGCCCCGATGAATCCGGCGCTCGACAAGAAGAACGCCGCGTCGAGCTCGAGGATGTGGAAGACCGCGATCACCACTCCGATCCAGAGCACGACGGCGAACAGGTGATGGAGCATGCGCGACGCCGCGTCGACCCGCTGGCGACGACGGTTCTCACCCACCTCGCCGTGTTCGAGCTCGCTGTAACGCGTGGGGGTCTTCCACCAGCGTGTCGGATGCGCCAGACTGCGGTTCGAGACGAAGCGCACGATACGCCGGAAGACCACGTGCGACAGTCGCGTCACGACGAACGCCCCGATGACCACCAACACCACCAGAAGCGGGCGCGACATCGCCTCTTGGGCTGAGATCGGCTGTTCGGGCGTGGGGTTCAGGGTGGACAGGAGCGCGCGGATACCGGACATTCGTCCCCCATTGTGCCGTGAATCGGTCGATTCTGACGGTCATCGACCACCTCAGCGGACGAGTGCCGGGACCTCGGAGATGTCGCACGCCTCCATGAACCCGGCATGATCGACCGGGTGCGGGGCCTTCTCGAGTTCCCACAACACGTGGTAGGGCACATGAACCGCCGACCCTCCGATCTCCAGCACCGGCAACACGTCGCTCTTGACGGAGTTCCCCACCATGCAGAAGCGGGCGGGGTCGACGTCCATCTCCCGCAACAACCGCCGGTAGGTGTCGACGTCCTTCTCGAGCACCACCTCCACGTGTTCGAAGAGGTGATCGATCCCGCTGGTGGTGATCTTCCTGGTCTGATGAACGAGATCGCCCTTGGTGATCAACGCCACCCGATGATCGCGCGCCAGGTCGATCACCGCCTCGGCCACACCGGGCAACAAGCGCACGGGCGCCGTCAGGAGATCGCGGACGATCGTCAACAGGCGCTCGAGCACCTCGGTCGTCACCCGTCCCCCGGTGACCGAGATCGCCGCCTCGATCATCGACAGGCCGAAAGCCTTGACGCCGTATCCGTACGTCGTCAGGTTCGCGCGTTCGGTCGCGGTGAGTGCCGCCATGGTGTCGACCCCAGCGGACACGAAGGGGTTCACCAGCGTCACGAATGCCGACTCGGCGGCTCGAAAACCGTCCTCTGAATGCCACAAGGTGTCGTCGGCGTCGAAGGCGATCAGGTCGAAGCGTCGCGACCCTAGAGTTGACCCCGTCATGCCCACCGTTCTACTCCGTCGACCGCTCGCCCGGTCCATCGTCGCGGTGCTGGTGGGCATCGCCGCGATCCCGGTCGCCTGTGCGAGTGACAACGGTGCGACGACTGCCGTGACGACGTATCCCACGACGACGACCGTCACCACGACGACCAGCACGACCACGACGACGAGCACGACCACCACCACCGAACCGCCGTTTCCCAGCTATTCGGTCGCGCCGATCCGTATCGACAACGGCACCGCCATCAAGATCAGCCACGTCGACACCACCGACAAGGTCGTCTTCCTGACCATCGACGACGGACAGGTGAAAGACCAACGCGTGATGGACTTCCTGGTCGCGCACCGTTGGCCCGCCACGCTCTTTCTGGTCTCAGGCGAGTTCAACGAGGATCCGCTCTATTTCGCGCAGATCTTCGTGGCCGGTGGCAACGTGAGCTCTCACACGCTCTCGCACCCCCAGTTGAAAGGGGTCGGCTACGACGAACAGCGTCGACAGATCTGCGGCATGAAGGGCCTGATCGAGAAGACGTACGGTGGTGCGGGCCATCTCTTCCGTCCGCCGTACGGCTCGTGGGACGACACCACCCTGCGGGCCGCGGGGAGTTGCGGGATCAACGTCGTGCTCACCTGGAACTCAGAGTTGTGGGAGGGCAACGTCGATCTCGCCCATCGCCCCGCTCTCCAACCGGGCGACGTCTTCCTGACGCATTTCCGGAACGATCTCTACGACAACCTCGTCGCTCTCGAGGCGCGGTTGGCCGCCGAGGGATTCACCGTGGGGAACCTCGAGGACTATCTACCGCTCGGCTGATCAGCGGTGGATCGCGTTGAGATAGTTGTACACGGTGATCCGTGAAACACCCATCGCATCGGCCACGTCCTCGACCGCACGCCGGAGCGTGAAGGCACCCCGCTCGTCGAGGAGACGGATCGCCAACTGCTTCTGCTCGCGATTCATGTCGGGCAGGCGCGCACCCATCTCCCTCTCGACCGCGTCGATGAGGCGCTCGAGCGCGCCGTGGAGAGCGGGCAGACGAACGATCGCCACCACCTCTCCATCGACAACGATGGGGACGTCGGAGGCCTCGCGTTCGGATTCGTCGACGATCGTGCATCCGAGGGTGTCGATCAACGGTGTGATCGCGGAGAGCAGGGGGTGCGACGTGCGCGCGGGGGTGGTGCTCACGCGGGCACCTTTTCGAGATGGATGTTCACGTGGGTCGCACCGTTCGCGTACGCCGCCGAGGTGAGTGAGGCCACCGCCGCCAGCGCCGCATCGTCGTCGGCAGCGAACTCGGTGGCGAACGGCCCGAATTCCACCGTGATGCCGTGCTTCTCGACGGCGTCGACCGCGGCGAGCACGTGCGGACCCGGATGACCCTCGACGAACGGCTCGATGGTGAACTCGACGCGAATCACACCCCCAGCGTAGAGGTTCAGCCCATTCCCATCACCCGCCGGAGCTCATCGGCGCGGGCCTGACACTCACGACCCGAAGCAGAGAACGCCGCCGCCAGTCGTTGCAACGCCACCCGGAAACCACTCTGCCACTCGGATTCGAACGCCGAACGGGCCGGACCGGTCCACGCTGTCGCCTGCAATGCGGTGTTCACGGTGGCCATCACCCCCTCCACGACGTCGTGTTGATGGAGAAGGGTCGCCCCGAGCGACCCGAGTTGATCGGGATCGGCTCCGATGATCCCCGTCGTGTGATTCGTCATGTCGTGCACCTCCTCGTCGGGGTGGGCATGGGCCTTCGTCCGCCGGACGATCGTCGGGTGGAACGTCGTCAAAGTTCGAGGAGGGGTAGCAGCAACGCGAGGCTGTCGGGCAGGAACGGCTCGCCGCGCCGTCGCTCGGACAACTCCGCACCGGTCGACCACCACGCCTCGTCCACCTCTCCATCGGTGAATCGGAACGGTCCCGGGTGCGTCACCCGGAAACACCGCCCGAGCAGGCTCACCACTTCGTCGTCGTACGGCCGGGCCATCCCACCGTCGACGGGCACCGGATCGGCATCGACGCCGATCTCCTCGGCGACTTCCCGACGGGCCGCCGCCTCGTAGGTCTCCCCGCTGGTGACCACGCCACCAATGGCGATGTCGCACCATCCGGGCCAGACATCCTTGGACGTCGACCGCCGATGCACCAGAAGTCGCCCGGATTCGTCGAACACCGCGACGAAGACCGCTCGGTGTCGCAAGCGTTCGTCGCGCATGCGCCGTCGCGTCACGACCCCGATCACCGTGTCGAGGGCGTCCACGTGATCGACGAGTTCACCCGACCCGTCGACGACGTTCATGGGTCATTGCCTACCACGGCGCGCGTCTACGATCCCCTTCATGTCCACCACCGCGTCCGGTCCCAACGACATCTCCACGCTCGCCGACGAGAGCCGCGACCTGCTCGACGACGCCGTCAGGCTGCGCCGCTCCTTGCACGAATGGCCCGAATTGGGCAATCACCTCCCCCGCACGCGCGACGAGGTGTTGTCGGCACTCGAGGGCCTTCCGCTCGGCATCACCCTGCACGAGACGACGTCGGGCATCGTCGCGACGTTGGAAGGCGACCACCCCGGACCGACCATGCTGTTGCGCGGTGACATGGACGCCCTTCCCATGCCCGAGGACACCGGTGTCGAGTTCAGCTCACGGATCGAGAACGCCATGCACGCGTGCGGGCACGACACCCACACCGCGATGCTGGCCGGTGCCGCTCGGCTGCTGACCGCCCACAAGAGCCGACTGCACGGTCGGGTGCTCTTCATGTTCCAGCCCGGCGAAGAAGGGCACAACGGCGCCTCGCACATGCTCGACGAGGGCCTGCTCGAGGTCGGCCCACTCGCCGACGGCTCCACCTCCGAAGTCACCGGTGCCTTCGCGATACACACCACGTCGTCCCTCCCCACCGGATTCGTGAGCACCCGACAGGGTCCTCTCATGGCCTCCAGCGACGTCATCTCGATCGTCCTCACCGGCAAGGGCGGGCACGCCAGCGAACCGTTCCGCACGCTCGATCCGGTGCCGGCCGCGTGCGAGATCGTGCAGGCCCTGCAATCGATGATCACCCGCCGTGTCAACACCTTCAATCCGGGCGTGCTCACCATCACCCAGATCAACGCCGGGACCGCCACCAACGTGATCCCCGAGGCGGCCACGATCAAGGGCACCATCCGAGCCATCAGCGAGACCACGCGGCGCCTCATCCACGACGGAGTGCGCCGCGTCGCCGAGGGCATCGCGAGCGCGCACGGTCTCGAGGTGGAGGTCGAATTGCGCGACGGTTACGACGTCACGATCAACGATCCAGATTATGCGCTGCGTGCCGCATCGATCACGAGGGAACTCATCGGGACGGAACGTTTCATCGAACTCCCGACCCCGGTGATGGGAGCCGAGGACTTCGGTTACGTTCTCAACCGCGTGCCCGGTGCGATGGTTTTTCTCGGCGCAACACCGCACGACCGCAACCCGTCCCTGGCTGCACCGAACCACTCGAACCGGGTGTTCTACGACGAGGAGTGCATGACGACCGGAATCGCCCTGTACGGCGCGGTGGCTCTGCGCCACCTGTCGGCGCGCTGACTCCGCGCACCGATCAGATCGGTCCGGCCGGGTAGCGCGCGTCGCCGAGCGCCATCTCCATGAAGGGCTCGATGTTCGGGCCGCGCCGCAGGTGGTGTCCGCCGTCGACACTGATGCATGTGCCGGTGATCCACGAACTCTCGTCACCCAACAAGAAGCGCACCAACCGACCCACGTCCTCGGTCGTGCCCACGCGTCCGAGGGGCATCTGGGCGAGGTAGTCCTCCACCACCGGCGGATAGTTCACCATCGCCTCGGTGGCATCGGTCGGCACGAGTCCCGGCCGCACGGCGTTGGCCCGGATGTTGCGACACCCCAACTCGTCGGCGGTCTGACGTATCAACATCTCGAGTCCGGCCTTGCTCACGTCGTACGGGGTCATGAAACGATGCGTCACCGGCCCCGCGATCGACGACACCGCCACGATCGACCCGCCGCCGTTGGCCGCCAGGTGGGCGACCGAGTGCTTGATGGTCAGGAACGCTCCGGTGAGGTTGGTGCCGATGACGCCGTTCCAGTCGTCGAGCGACGTCAGATGGATCGGCCCGCCGGTGCCGTAACCGGCGTTGGCCACGACCATCGTCAGCCGACCAGCCTCGTTGGCGACATCGCAGGCGGACCTCACGCTCTCCTCATCGGTGACGTCACAGGCCACCGTGTGAACGCCGACCCCGGCCGTCGCCAGCGACCGCAACTCGTCGGCGGCCGCGCCGAGTCGGTCGGTGTTGCGCGCCGCCAACACCACCGTCGCCCCGTCCGCGACCAACACTCGGGCGCAGCCGAGTCCGATGCCCGATCCACCTCCGGTGATCAGGGCCACACGGCCGTCGAGTGGAAGCGGGTTCGACGAGGTGCTCATGACCCGATCATGTCACGCTCGACGCGAGCGAGCATCATAGGGAGATGTCCGATCGACGCGCGCCTCTCGCCGGCATCCGCGTGCTCGATCTCACGCGCGTCCTCGCCGGACCGCACTGCGGACGGATGCTGTGCGACCTCGGCGCCGACGTCATCAAGATCGAGCCGCCCGACGGCGACCTCACACGCTTCTCGAGTCCGAAGGTGGGTTCGATGGCCACCTACTTCATGCAGCAGAACGCCGGAAAGCGCTGCATCAGCGTCGACCTCGCACGACCCGACGGCGCCGACATCTTCCGTCGGCTCGTCACGGTGAGCGACGTGCTCATCGAGAACTACCGCGCCGGCGTGATGGACCGTCTCGGTCTCGGCTGGTCGCGATTGCGGGAGGTCAACCCGCGACTCGTTTACGCGTCGATCAGCGGATACGGAGCCGACGGACCGTGGGTCGATCGACGGGCGTACGCGAGCGTGGTCGGGGCCGAGAGCGGCATGACGAGGATGCAGGGCGAGGCGCGCGGAGGGGACTTCACCAACGACCCCTGGTCACACGCCGACGTGTACACCGCGCTCGAAACGTCCTCGGCGGTTCTGGCCGCGCTCGTGCAGCGCGAGCGCACCGGACTCGGCGAGCGCATCGACGTTTCGATGACCGAGACGATGCTCTACGTCAACGAGCACGTGCACGACCAGCTCTTCGACGGTCCGGTCGACCCGCAATGGGTTCGCTCGTTCCGACCCGGCGATTATCCGGTGATGACGATCGCCGACGGCAGCACCGTCGTGATGAGCGCCCACCCGGCCGAGAAGGGGACCTTCGAGATGTTGGTCGCCCTCATGGAGAAGCCGCAACTTCTCGACGATCCGCGTTTCGCCGACCCCCGCGCACGACTCGACCACCTGGGTGCGCTTCACGACGAGATGCGCGCGTGGGCCGCCATGGTGCCCGACGCGCACGAGTTCGAACGACGGTGCGACGCGCAGGGCTTCGCCGTGGGTGTCATGCGCTCCGTGCGCGAGATAGCCGACAGCGACTGGGCCCGCGCGCGGGGCGCGATCGTCGAGGTGGACGACCGCAGTGGCGGCACGGTGCGGGTGCCGAACGCTCCGTGGCATTTCGAGCACGGTGCGGTCGGAACTTCCGGCCAGCCCCGCTTCCGCGGCGAGGACAACCGGGCGGTGCTGACCGAACTGCTCGGACTCGACGACGCGACGATCGACGAACTCGAAACGAGCGGTGTGCTCAGCAGTCGACTGCCACGTCGCTGACTCAGGCGTCGAGGGCCGCGGTCGGTCGCAGGAGTTGCGTACCCATGAATCGCGCCACGGGCGGCAGGGTGCGCGCGAGAACCGGTCCGGTCGATACGACGAAGATGACCGTACCGACACCGATCTGACCGCCGAGCAGGAACCCGATGGTGACGGTGGTCGCCTCGATGCCCCAGCGCGCCACCTGAACGCTCACACCGTTGTCGACCAATCCCAACATCAAGAGTTCCATCGGACCGGTTCCGAGGGTCGTGGCCACTCCCACCGAGATGGACACGTACAAGAGCGCGAGGCCGAGCAGCATCATCGCGATGCGCCACACCATCGCGTCGGGCTCGGGGACCCGGTCGACGACCAGATTCACCACTTGTCCGACGAGAACTCCGCCGATGATCGTGCCCCACGACGGTGGACGCCGAACAGCCGTGGCCAGAAGCATGAAAATGCCTCCGCTGATCCAACCCATCGTGCCCACACCGATGTCGAACTGTTCGGCCCCTCCGGTGGCCAACACGTCGGCCGGTGCGACCCCGAGGTGGGCCGAGACCATCACGGAGATTCCGATTCCGACGCCGATGATCCCCGCCAGCAACGCCACGGCGCGAAACGCGAACGAGCGCGGTTCGGTTCGCGCCGGCGCACTCACGTTCCCACATTAGATGTCGCGCGGGTCAGCGCGACCGACGATCAGACCTTCCTGGGAGGACGGGGTATGAACGGACTCGTGCGGGCGATGTAGTCGTCGTAGCCCTCGCGCCGTTTCTTGAGCGAACGCTCGAGCATCGTCACGCCGCTCACGCGCCGCAAGAAGAACGACATCACCGCCGCACCGAGGAGACCCCACGCCCCCGACCCGGTCTCGGCGGCCACGATCGCGATTCCCCACCACACGCACGCGTCACCGAAATAGTTCGGGTGACGGGTGTATCTCCAGAGTCCGCGATCCATCACCTTCCCGGCGTTCGCGGCGTCGGCCTTGAAACGGGTCAACTGGGCGTCCCCCACCGCCTCGAAGAACAACCCCACGAGATACACGGCGACGCCGATCCACGCCAGGACGCCGAGCGAGGGCGAATCGTCGGCCTGACCGAGTTGGACCGGCAAGGACACGAGCCACATCAGGGTTCCCTGCAGTCCGAAAACCGTCACGAGGCTGATCACCGGGAACCGGGCCCCCCAACGCTTGCGCATGCTCTTGTATCGGAAGTCCTCTCCGTGGCCGATGTTGCGCCAGGCGAGGTACCCGCCGAGGCGGAGCCCCCAGACCGAGACCATGATCGTCAGGAGCCACTGACGAGCATCGTCGCCGTCCGCGGTGACCCGAGCCACCCAGCCCACGACCACGAAGCCGAGTCCCCACACGATGTCGACGATCGAGGCGTTGGCGATGATCACGCTCAACAACCACGTCGACACCATGACCACGAGGATCGCCCCGGCCGACCACAACATCACTTCACCCATGACGACTCCTCATCGCGTGCGTGAGGCCAACGCGACGTCGACCTCACAATCCATCTGCAACCACTGCTCGTCGAGCCACGCCACGAGAGCGGGCGACGCATTCATCATCTCCGAACCCGCGGACGGAATGGCGGATCGCGGAACTCTCCGCATCACGAAGCGGACCGGTGGAACTGGCGCGGACAGCGCTCGCAGGATCCCCGAGAAGGTGTCGAGACCCTCGAAGCCGACGTGCCATGCGAACACCACGTCGCACGATTCGTGTCCCCGCAACATCGCCGCGGCGCCGGCTGGCCGCGGTGGCAACAGGTGACGCAACCCCTCCAGGCGCGCCCGACGACCGGGGTCGATCGTTCCGATGCGTTCGAGGGCGGTGGCCCGCTTCGCCGGGTTCGCCCGCGTCCCCTCGGGGAAGATCACGCCGACGTCACCGACGCCCATCCCCGCGCTCAGCGCGGACAGGGCCTGCAGTTCCGGTGTGGAGTCCGTCGCGCCGCGGTCGAGGAAGTGGTTGGGCAGACGTTGCCCGACCACGTCGAGGCACGGATCGGCGAGCAACTCCTTCTTCAGCACGTAACGGGGACGCATGGCCGCCACGGTCGTGACGACGTACGCCGACACCAGAGAGTCCGCGAGGCTCGCGTGCCGCGCGAACAGCAACACCGGTCCCGGTCGCAAGGCCTCCGGGTTCTCGACGGTGACCCGCACCCCGCACGTGACCCCCAGGGCGCGCAGGAGGTTGCGCGCCCACCACCGTTGCAGCGAGTAGTGACGTCGATGATCACCCGACTTTCCGACGCACCACCAGGCGAGCGTGACGATCACGCCGCACGTCTCGAGCCACGCCCAGGCGAGCGCGAACGCCACGAGGCGGGTGGTCGGCAGACGCGTCCGGCCACGAACGAGGTCGAACGCGGCCGAGACGACCACCCACAACGGCAAGGTGGCGAGCAACACGACGGCGACCAGCACGAGCCCGGGCACCGACACCAGCCGCCGCTTCATGTCCCGAGAATAGATCACCACGAAACATCCCGGAACGACGTCGCTCGACATCCGTCCGCCACGGATCGGTGGGACATGATGGGTGGATGAACGACATCCCCGGTTGGACCCGCGGTCGCTCCTTCGGGGTGATCGTGATGCTGTACGTGATCGCCACGACCGTCGCACTCCTGCTCGCGAACGCATCGGTCGACGATCCGTACGTGGCCCTGATCGTCGGCTACGCCGGCTCGGTCGCCTTTCTCTATGCGGCCAGTCAGGTGGTGCAGAACGGTTCGACCTTCGACGCGTGGTGGAGCGTCATGCCACCCGTGTTGGCGATCTGGCTCGCGATCGTCGTCGACGGTTCGGGGGCCCGCGCCTGGGCCATTGCGGCCTGTGCGGTTCTGTGGGGCCTGCGCCTCACCGCCAACTGGGCGATCGGCTGGACGGGTCTCGGTCACGAGGACTGGCGCTACCGCATGCTCTACGAGACGGTCCCCATGCCGCGTTGGGCCGTGTCGTTCACCTCGGTGCACTTCTTCCCGTTGGTCGTGGTCACCCTCGGTTCACTGCCGTTGGCGACCGCCGCCTCGCATCCCCAGGATTCCGGGCGCGGATTCGGTTGGCTCGACGTGGTGGCGATCATCGTGGCCCTCGTCGGAGTGGCCCTCGAGCACTTCGCCGACGTCGACCTACGGCGTTTCAATCGCACCAAGCAACCCGGTGACGTGTTGAACACCGGACTCTGGAGTCGATCACGTCACCCCAACTACCTCGGCGAGATGTTCTGGTGGTGGTCGCTGTTCCTCTTCGCCATGGCCGCCGACCCGGGGTCGTGGTGGACCGGAGTCGGGGCGTTGGCCATGACGATCATGTTCCTCGCGGCGTCGATCCCGATCGCCGAGAAAAGAAGTGCCGAACGCCGACCGGGGTGGGCCGCGTACAAGGCTGACACCCCGATGCTCCTGCCCCGTCTGCGCAAGTGACCCGTCCGCTCGATCGCGGCGACGATCGGGATGGCAGACTGACGCCATGAGTTCACACGATCTCGTGATCCGTAATGCCAATGTCGTCGACGGGACCGGTGGCGCTCCACGCGTCGCCGACGTCGCGGTGTCCGACGGAATCATCACGAACGTCGAGCCCCGCGTGGCCGGTCGGGGACGGCGCGAAATCGAGGCCGACGATCTGGTGGTCACCCCGGGCTTCGTCGACATCCACACGCACTTCGACGGACAGGCCACGTGGGATCCGATACTGGCTCCCAGCAGCATTCATGGCGTCACGTCGATCGTGATGGGCAACTGTGGAGTCGGTTTCGCACCGGCTCGACCGACCCCCGAACAGCACGACTGGCTGATCGGCATGCTCGAAGGTGTCGAGGACATCCCCGGCACCGCTCTGGCCGAGGGG
This sequence comes from Acidimicrobiia bacterium, assembly GCA_046091365.1. Taxonomy (GTDB): domain Bacteria; phylum Actinomycetota; class Acidimicrobiia; order Acidimicrobiales; family Ilumatobacteraceae; genus Casp-actino8. Next base: position 11,135 of record JBJTBM010000079.1, read on the forward strand.
CTCACGTGGGACTGGGAAACGTTCCCCGACTACATGGATGCCCTCGCACGCCGTCGCTACGCGATCGACGTGGCCACCCAGGTGGCGCACGCCCCGTTGCGGGCCTACGTCATGGGAGAGCGCGGGGCCGACCCCGACGAGGCACCCACGGCCGACGAACTGGCGTCGATGGCCCGCATGGTGCAAGAAGGGATGCGCGCCGGTGCGCTCGGTTTCACGACGAGCCGCACGTACATCCACCGCACCCGGGACGGTGCCCCACTCGGAACCCGCTTCAGCACCGCCGACGAGTTGCTCGCCCTCGTCGACGCGATGGCCGCCACCGGATCCGGTGTCGTGCAACTCATCAGCGACGCGTATCAATCACCGGACGCCGACTTCGCCCGTGACGAGATGAACCTGATGGAGCTGGTGGCTCGCTCTTCCGGCCGCCCACTCAGCATGACGGTTCAGCAACCGGCCCCGCTCCCCGATCGTTGGCGCGAGATGGGCGCCTGGGTCGACGAGGCCGTCGCCAAGGGGATGTCGTTGGCGACCCAGGTGGCGGTTCGCCCCATCGGGATCCTCGAGGGTCTCACCGCCACCGTGAACCCCTTGGCGATCTGCCCGTCCTTCCAGGACGTCGCCGGACGCCCGCTACCCGCGATCGTCGCTGCTCTGCACGACCCGGAGCGTCGGGCCCGCCTCATCGTGGAACATGCCCAGGCCGTCTCCCGTCTCTCGGGACTGCCCGCCGAGATGTTCGGTGACTTCACCAAGCTCTACCCGATGGAGAACCCGGTGAACTACGAGCCGACGGCCCGCGACTCGGTCGCGGCCCGCGCGGCCGCCGCGGGGCGACCCGTCATCGAGTTCCTCGTCGATCTCCTGTGCGAGGACGACGGCAACCGCCTCCTCTACATGCCCCTGTTCAACTTCGCCCGCGGAAACCTCGACGATGTGCGCGAGATGCTCCTTCGCGACAACGCGGTGATCGGACTGAGTGATGCGGGCGCCCACTGTGGCGCGATCTCCGATGGAAGCGCGACCACCACGGCCTTGGCCCTGTGGTGCAAAGATCGCAAGCGGGGCGAGAAGTTGCCCCTCGAGTTCATGGTTCACCACATCACCCAACGCACCGCGCGGCACGTCGGCCTGCTCGATCGCGGAGTCGTGGCCCCGGGTTACCGCGCCGATCTCAACGTGATCGACATCGGAGCCCTCGGCACACCCCCGCCCCGCATCGTGCACGACCTCCCCGCGAACGGTCGTCGCCTCATGCAGACCGCGACCGGCTACCACCACACCATCAAGAACGGTCGGGTGTCGTTCGAACACGGCGAGCACACCGGCGAGTTGTCCGGCTCGCTCGTTCGCGGCGCGCAAGCGGCTCCGCGCTGAACTCGCCTCACATCGTTTCGTTATCACCCACCCGCAACTGCCGGGCGTAGGCACCGTCACGGACCGACAACTCGTCGTGGGTTCCCTCCTCGACGACCCGTCCGTCCTCGAGCACCACGATCCGATCGGCGTCGCGAATGGTCGACAGACGATGGGCGATCACCAACGCGGTGCGATCCCGTAACGCCTCGTCGAATGCCGCCTGCACCAGCGACTCGTTCTCGTTGTCGAGGTGACTCGTCGCCTCGTCGAGGATCATCACCGCCGGATTCTTCAGCAACAAGCGGGCGATCGCCAGTCGTTGCTTCTCACCACCGGAGAGCCGATATCCCCGCTCGCCGACGATGGTGGCGTAGCCATCGGGCAACGCGGCGATCGTTTCGTGGATGCGCGCCGCGCGACACGCGGCGACGAGCTCATCGGCGGTCGCCTCCGGCTTGGCGTACCGCAGATTCGACTCGATGCTCTCGTGGAACAGATGCGGGTCCTGCGACACCACGCCGATGGCCGCCCGCAGGGTCGCTCCGGTGAGATCACGCACGTCGTGACCGTCGATGCGCACCGCACCCGACGTGACGTCGTACAGACGGGGAACGAGCGCCGCCATGGTGCTCTTCCCCGAGCCCGACGGCCCGACGATAGCCACGGTCTCGCCGGATCGAACCGACAACGACACCCCGTGCAGCACGTCGACGTCGGGGTCGCCGGTCGGAGCGCCAGGTGCCTCGAGGGATGCCACGCTCACCATGGCCGCCGCCGGGTAGCGGAACGTGACGCGGTCGAACTCGATGGCACCCACCGGATCCACAAGATCGACCGCGCCCGGCTTGTCGAAGATCGAGACCGGGGCGTCGAGCACCTCGAACACGCGGTCGAAGCTGACGAAGGAGGTGAGCAGGTCGACCCGCGCGTTCGTCAGACCGGTCAACGGCTGGTACACCCTCGACACCAGCGTTGCCATCGCCACCAGAGTGCCCGCCGTGATGTCGCCCGACACCACCAACTGTGCACCGATCCCGTAGACCGCGACGGCGCCGAGGGCGCCGACCAAACCGAGTGCCACGAAGAAGACACGGCCGTACAGAGCCGAGACGATGCCGATGTCGCGCACCCGCCCGGCACGTGACGAGAACGCCCCCACCTCGCTCTGGTGCCGACCGAACAACTTCACGAGAAGGGCACCCGACACGTTGAAGCGCTCGTTCATCTGGGTGTTCATCTGCGCGTTCAGACCCATCTGCTCGCGGGCGATGTCCTGCAGTCGCTGGCCGACGCGGCGGGCCGGCGCGATGAACACCGGCAGGACGACGAGTGCGAGCAGGGTGAGACGCCATTCGAGGGTGAGCATGGCGGCCAGGGTCATCACCAACACCACGACGTTGCTGACGACGCTTCCGAGCGTGGAGGTGACGGCCGATTGCGCTCCCACCACGTCGTTGTTCAGACGGCTGATGAGCGACCCGGTCTGCGTGCGGGTGAAAAACGCCACCGGCATGCGCTGCACCTTGTCGAACAGCGCGACCCGCAGGTCGTAGATGAGTCCCTCGCCGACCCGGGCCGAGAACCAACGCTGGGTGATGGCCATGGTGGCATCGAGCACCGCGGCGCCGACGGCCAGCGAGGCGAGGAACCAGATACGTCCCCGATCACCCGACGGGATCGCGTCGTCGATGATCGCGCGGAACGCGAAAGGAGCGACCAGGGCCACCGCCGCCGCGACGAGAATCGACAACAGGAAGCCGACGATGCTCGCCTTGTACGGGCGGGCGAAATCCCACACCCGCCGGACCGTCGAACGATCGAGTTTGCGACCCTTCACCGCCTGCGCATCACTCGGCATCATCATGTGAGGCCCCATACGCATACGGTTCAGGCTATCCACCACTCTCCGTCGCACCTAGAGTTGTCGTATGACACCGACGCATCACGTCCGCTCTCGAAACGGTGCGGCGTCGATCGTCAAGACGTTCCTCCCCGTCCTCGTGTCGGTCACCGCGTCGGCGGCGTGTTCGAGCGACGGCACCAATGAACCGACCACCGTCACCACGGAAGCGGCGATCGGAAACCGGGTCGACGCGGTGCGTGATTGGTCCTACGACATCGAATGGACGAGTTGCGGAACCGCACTCGAGTGCGGAACCTTCGAGGTTCCCTTCGACTACACGCGGCCCGATGCGGGGGTCTTCGTGCTCCCGGTGAAACGTCGACTCGCCGACGATCCGGATCGGCGCATCGGCTCGTTGCTCGTTAATCCCGGTGGTCCGGGTGGCTCGGCCCTGGAGTACGCCGAATACGCCGACTCGGTGTTCAGCAGGGACCTGCTCCGGGTCTTCGACATCGTCGCCTGGGATCCACGTGGTGTCGGCGGGTCCGACCCGTCCGTCGACTGTGTGGACACCTTCGACGACTATTTCGCACTCGATCCGTCGCCGGACGACGACACGGAGACGAAGGCGTTGGTCGACGGGGCCCGCGACTTCGCCGACGGGTGCGTCGAACGAAGTGCCGAAATCCTCGATCACGTGTCCACCGTCGATGCGGCGAGCGACATGGATGTCCTGCGACGGGCCCTCGACGAGAGCACGATCAGCTATCTCGGCTTCTCCTACGGCACCCAACTCGGGGCCACCTGGGCCACCCTCTTTCCAGAGACGGTCCGGGCCGCGGTGTTCGACGCCGCCGTCGACCCCACGCTCGGATACGTCGACGGTCTCGTTTTGCAGGCTGGGGGTTTCGAGCAGTCGTTGAACACCTACCTCGACTGGTGCGACACCAACGGATGTTCGTGGGTTCCGGACGGCACGAACGCCCGCGATGCCTTCGCCGACCTGGCCGCCTCGTTGGATGCCCGGCCTCTCCCCAACGGCGACCGGCCGGCCACCAACGAGGGGGTGCTCGGCATCGGCTCGAGCGACGCGCTCTACGCCGACTGGATGTGGCCCGACCTGTCCGACGCCCTGGCCGCGGCCGAGCAAGGCGACGGAGCCGGCCTCCTCGCGCTCTTCGACGACTATTTCGGCGGCTGGTCGAACGGTCATCGAGAAAACCTCATCGACTCCTACTTCGCCGTGACGTGCGCCGACCGCGACGAAGCGGTCACCCCCGGTCAGATCCTCGGACTCGCGGATCGGCTGGACGAGGTGGCTCCACTCTTGGGTTCGGGGTGGGTCCAGGAAATGTTGATCTGTGCCAGTTGGCCCCGCGATCCCGTCGGAACAGTCGTGATCGGTGCCGACACCGACACGCGCATCGTCGTCGTGGGCAGCACCGGTGACGCCGCGACACCCTTGCCGGGAACCTTGAACATGGTGCGCCAACTCGGAAACGCCCGGGTGATCGTCTCGACCCTCGAACAACACACCACCTACGGCGCGGACGATTGCGTCACCCGGGCGGTCGACGAGTACCTCATCGACTTGGTCGACGGACCCGATCGACTCGACTGCTGAACCGGCCGTCGAACACGACCGTCCGAGGGGACCTACGATCACCGAATGCGTCGCCTCCTGATCTCGTGCGTCACCCTGTCCCTCGTGGCCGCTTGCGCGAGTGACGACCCGGTCACGCGCGTCGGCGACGACACTCTCGCCCCGTCGACCACCGACACCGGTACCACCGACACGACGACATCGACCTTGGAGCCCGGGGCATGGTCCACCGAGGCCTTTGCGGTGACGACCCCCGATTGGTCGAACTGCGGTGACGGTCTCGAGTGTGCCTACATCGACGTGCCACTCGATTATTCGAACACCGAATCCGAGAACATCTCCATCTACATGACCCGCCGACCGGCGACCGATCGCGATCGACGCATCGGCACCCTGCTCGTCAACCCCGGTGGACCCGGTTTCGGAGGTTCGTACCTGGCCAAGCAGGCGGAGTACTTCTTCTCCTCGGACCTGCTCGAACGTTTCGACATCCTGGGCTTCGATCCGCGGGGCACCGGTCTTTCCGAGCCGGCCATCGACTGCATCGACGATTACGACGACTTCTTCGCCGGAGGTGACATCACGCCGGACACCGATGCTGAACGCCTCGAGATGGTCGATTCCATGCGCGAATTCACCGAGACCTGTTTCCGCGAGAACGGCGAGATTCTCCCGCACGTCGGCACCAACAACGTCGCGCGCGACATGGA
>JBJTBM010000080.1:0-4735 GCA_046091365.1 Acidimicrobiia bacterium
GCGCTCGTCGGATTCAACGACACGTCGCACCTGTCGAACGAGACGGCCTGAGGTCCGCGACGTTTGCGCCTCCGTCGGCGCCTGATGACTACGATTCGGGAACCGCACCTCGCGTGCCTGAACCCCTGGAGTCGTCATGCCCGAAGCAGTCATCGTCGCCACCGCCCGTAGCCCCATCGGTCGCGCCCACAAGGGTTCGCTCACCACACTGCGCACCGACGACATGGCCGCCCAGATCGTGCGGGCTTTGATGGACAAGGTGCCCCAGGTGAAGGGTTCCGACATCGAGGACCTCATCATCGGCGTGGGTCAACCCGCCGGTGAGGCCGGGTTCAACCTCGGACGTATCGTCGCGTTGTTGGCCGGTATTCCCGAGGCCCCCGGCGTCGTGGTCAACCGTTACTGCTCGTCGTCGTTGCAGACCATCCGCATGGCGGCCCATGCCATCAGGGCCGGAGAAGGCGATTGTTTCATCGCGGCCGGCGTCGAGGCGGTCAGCCGTTACGGGTCGGGCGCATCCGACACCGCCCCTAACGCGATCTTCCAAGGTCCGGGTGAACGCTCCAAGTTGCGTTCGGCCGGTGGCCAGCCCACCTGGACGCCGCCGACGGGTTTGTCTGACGCGTACATCGCGATGGGCCAGACGGCCGAGAACGTGCGTGAGGTCGAAGGAGTCACCCGCGAGGAAATGGACGCCTTCGCCAAGTTGAGTCAGGACCGGGCCAGCGCGAACGTGGCCAACGGTTTCTTCGAGACCGAGATCACTCCGCTCACACTTCCCGACGGCACGGTGGTGAGCAAGGACGATTGCCCGCGTGAGGGCACGACGCTCGAGGGTCTCGCATCGTTGAAGCCGGCCTTTCGTCCCGATGGTCAGATCACCGCTGGTAACGCGTGCCCGCTCAACGATGGCTCCGCGGCGGTCATGGTGATGAGCGACACCAAGGCCAAGCAATTGGGTCTCACCCCGCTCGCCCGTGTGGTGTCCAGTGGTGTCTCGGCGCTCAACCCCGAGATCATGGGTCTCGGTCCGATCGAGGCCAGTCGCCAAGCGTTGAAGCGCGCCGGTATGACCATCGATCAGATCGATCTGGTGGAGATCAACGAGGCCTTCGCCGCCCAGGTGATCCCCTCGGCGAAACATCTCGGCATCTCGTGGGACAAGTTGAACGTTCACGGCGGCGCCATCGCCCTCGGTCACCCGTTCGGCATGACGGGTGCGCGCATCATGACCACCCTCATTCACGGACTGCAGGAGACCGACAAGACGTTCGGCCTCGAGACCATGTGTGTCGGTGGTGGCCAAGGCCTGGCCATGATCGTCGAACGTCTCAGCTGAGCACCGGTTCGGGCAACTTGCGCGCGAGGAAGCGCGCGAACAACCCGATCATCAGTAGACCGAGTCCGGCCGCACCGAAGATGGTGCGCGCCGAGAAGTGTCCGTACCCCCACGTGGCCAACATGGCCACGGCGGCGGCGATGAGTTGGTTGCACGCACCCGCGAGGCCTTGTGCGGCGCTCGCGCGTCCCGGGGGTGCCCCGGTGGCCAACATGCCACTGGCCGCGGGCTGGGCGGCCGCCTGGAAACTGGCCTCGACCACCCCGAACATGATGGGAATCAGGGGCACCGTGAACAATCCGTAGGTCGCGGTCAATGGGGCGATGAAAAGCAACGACACGAAGGCCACGCGAACACGATTCGTGCGATCGGCCAATCGCCCACCGAATCGGGAGAGAAGGACGAACGGAGTGGCGTAGGCGGCCAGACTCAGGCCCACCACCATGTCGCTGGCTCCGATGTCGGTGAGGAACCGATCCCACAAACTGTCGTAGATGCCCACCGGCAGCGCGATAGCGACGAGGAAAAGGATCGGTACCAACACCGACCGATTTCGCAACAAGCCGATGGCCAGACGGCTCGACTCGGTCGTTCGCACGAGGGTCGGAAGGTGTTGCGTCGACACGATGAGGGTCGCGATGGCCGCGGTGGACGCGAACAGCACGAAGGGCCAACGCAATCCGAGAGGACCGACGAGAAAGCCACCGATGACGGGCCCGGTGACGAAACCGGCCAACTCGATTCCACGCATCGCTCCCATGCGTTCCGACGTTCCGCTGGTCGAGAGCGACGCCATCAACGCGTAGGCGGGAGGCATGAAGCAACCGGTCGACATTCCTCCGATGGCCCGAGCCAGAACGAACACCCAGAGCGACGAACCCGACGCGAACACCAGATTGGCCACGATGGCCAGCAAAGTGCCGACGACGAGGAGCAATTTGGCATGTCCACGATCGGCGAGCGGAGCGACCAACACCATCATCATGAACGACGACAGGAAGGCGGCGGCGGCGATGAAGCCGAGGCCCGCGTCGGTGAAGCCGTACTCGTCCTGCAGGTTTCCCATGAGGGCGAACACCAGGCTGTTGCTGGCCGCGAGGATGAACGCCGATCCGAGGAGGATGCGTTGGGTGACGCGTGACGAGGACATGGCGTGAGGGAGGGTCGGGTGTCTCAGCGCGTCGACGACACGATGGCGTCGCTCAGGCTACGCCACGCCACGAGGGCCTCGGCGGACCACTCGTCGAAGTTGCGATCGGTGAGTGCGATCACGCCGGTGGCGATGTCGGGGTCGACCCACATCATCGTTCCCGAGCCTCCGAAGTGTCCGTAGGTTCGCGGCGAATTCGTCGTACCGGTCCAGTGCGGTTGCTTGTCGCCGCGGATCTCGGCACCGACTCCCCATGGGTTGGGGTCGAACGAACCGAGTCCCGGTATGACTCCGGCGAGCGTGGGAAATTGTGGCGTGGACACGTTGGCCGCAGTCTCGATCGTCACGAGACGAGGATCCATCATTTCGCCGACGAAGAGCGTCATGTCGGCGACGGTGCTGAACATCCCGTAGGCGGGTGACGAGCGCAACGACGACGACGTCATGCCGAGCGGCGCGAAGATCGCCTCTCGCACGTAGTCCGCGAAAGTTATGCCGGTGCGTTCGGCCACGTGTTCGGCCGCCCTCTCGATACCGGTGTTCGAGTAGATGCGGCGCTTGGCGACGCCCATGATCGTGTTCTTCGTGTCGAATCCGTACCCGGCGGCGTGGGCCAGACAATGGCGCATCGTGGCACCGACCGGTCCGACCGGATCGTCGAGGCGGACCGATCCCTCCTCCGTTGCGACCAGGCACGCCCAGGCCGTGAGGACCTTGGAGATGCTGGCGAGGCGGAAGACCCGTGATGTGTCGCCGTGAGTGGAGGTGCCGTCGCGACGAACGACGGCTGCCGCGGCGTGGGGTACGGGCCACCCGTCGACGACCGCGAGCGGGGTCATCGATCAGGCGAAGCCGGACGAGCGGATGAGCTCAGCGACGCCGAAGGCCAGGTCGAGTCCTTGGCGCGCGTTCAAACGCGGGTCGCACACCGTCTGGTAGCGATCGTCGAGATCGGCGTCGGTGAGGTCGTCGGCGCCTCCGAGGCACTCGGTGACGTTGTCGCCGGTGAGTTCGACGTGGATGCCGCCCGGCCACGTGCCCTCGAGACGGTGGGCGTTCACGAACCCGGCGATCTCGCGGATGATGTCGTCGAAGTGACGGGTCTTGCGACCACCGACCGAGGTGAAGGTGTTGCCGTGCATCGGGTCGCACGCCCACACCACCGGGTGCCCGGCGTCGCGCACCGCGCGTAGCAACGGACGCAATGCGTCCTCGGCCTTGTCGGCGCCCATGCGGCTGATCAGCGTGAGGCGTCCGGGCACACGCGCCGGGTTGAGCGCTTGGCACAGTTCGAGCACGAAGTCGACGGTGGTTGAGGGACCGATCTTGCAGCCGAGGGGATTGCCGACGCCGCGGAGGAACTCGATGTGGGCACCGTCGAGTTGTCGGGTGCGCTCGCCGATCCAGAGCATGTGCGCCGAACAGTCGTACCACTGCCCGGTCAGCGAGTCCTGACGGGTCAACGCCTCCTCGTAGCCGAGTAGCAGCGCCTCGTGACTCGTGTACACGTCGGCCTCGTGGAGGGTGGCGGTGTTCTCGGTGTCGACGCCGCACGCACGCATGAAACGCAACGCTCGTTCGATCTCGGTGGCCAACTGTTCGTAGCGCTGACCCTCGGGGCTGGACCCCACGAACTCCTGGTTCCAGGCGTGGACCCGTGACAGATCGGCGAAGCCGCCCTTGACGAAGGCGCGAACGAGATTGAGCGTGGAGGCCGACTGGTGGTACGCCTGCACGAGGCGATCCGGGTCGGGGATTCGGGCTACCTCGGTGGGAGCGGGATCGTTCACGATGTGTCCGCGGAACGACGGAATCTCGAGGTCGCCCACCTTCTCGGTGTCGCTGCTGCGCGGCTTGGCGAACTGACCGGCCATACGACCGACCTTGATGGTGGGCACCCCGAGGCTGTAAGTCAGCACGACCGCCATCTGCAGGATGACGCGCAACTTTTCGCGGATGTTGTTGGCGGAGAAATCGTCGAAACTCTCAGCGCAGTCTCCAGCCTGTAGCAAGAACGCGTTGCCGGCGCACACCTGGGCCAAACCGGCCTGCAAGGAGCGAGCTTCGCCGGCGAAGACCAACGGGGGATAGGAGGCGATCTGCTTGAGGGCGCGGTCGAGCGCACCTTGGTCGGGCCACGTGGGCTGCTGCGCGGCGGGGAACGATTGCCACGATGATGGGGTCCAGGCGGAGGCCATGAAAAAAGCCTAACGACCCGAGGCGAAAAGCCATCGGGTCGTTTTGGC
>JBJTBM010000081.1:0-2865 GCA_046091365.1 Acidimicrobiia bacterium
CAAGCTCGAGAACGTCACCCTCGATCTGTTGGGCCGCGCCAAGCGCGTCATCGTCACCAAGGACGAGACCACCATCGTCGACGGCCACGGAGACAAGGCCGACGTCGAGGGTCGCATCAACCAGATCAAGGCCGAGATCGACAACACAGACTCGGACTGGGACCGCGAGAAGCTGCAGGAGCGTCTGGCCAAGCTGGCCGGCGGTGTGGCGCTCATCAAGGTCGGCGCCGCCACCGAGGTGGAGCTGAAGGAGAAGAAGCACCGCATCGAGGACGCCATCTCGGCCACCCGCGCCGCCATCGAGGAAGGTGTGGTGCCCGGTGGTGGAACCGCTCTCCTGCGGGCGCGTGCGTCGGTGAAGAAGGTCGTCGATTCGCTGACCGGCGACGAGGCCACCGGTGCGCGCACCGTGTGGGAAGCCCTTGACGCTCCGGCCCGCAACATCGCCGACAACGCCGGCATGGAGGGCGCCCTCGTCGTGCAGCGCGTCGAGGGTGAGAAGGGCGCGATGGGCCTGAACGCCGCGACGGGCGAGTACATCGACCTCGTCAAGGCCGGCATCATCGACCCCGCCAAGGTCACCCGTGCGGCGTTGCAGAACGCCGGTTCCATCGCGGCCCTCGTGCTGACCACCGAATGTCTCGTGGCCGACAAGCCCGAGAAGAACGGCGGCGCCGGCGGCGGAATGCCCGGCGGCATGGGCGGCATGGGCGGAGTGCCCGGAAGGATGTGACGAGCGGCGCGAGCCACTCTCGAGTGAACGACGGCCCCGGGGTTCGCCCCGGGGCCGTCGCCGTTCTCGGGGCTCGCGTCACGTCTCGTTAGTGTTCGGGTCGTGGCGGTCTCCGGGAAACGCTCCTTCTGGTTGCACCAGATCGCCGAGTACGTCGTGGGTGGTGCCCTGGTGGGAACGGGCCTGCAGTCTCCCGACCCGCTGGTGCCCACGGCGCTGGGCGCGCTCGTCGTGCTCAACACGATGATGGCCGATGGACCACTCGGGGCGTTCCGTGTGGTTCGGCGTCGCATTCACCGCGTTCTCGACGTCCTCGTGGTGGCGATCGCGGTCGCCGCGTGTCTCGCGCCCGGGATCGATTCCAACACTCGTGTGATTCAGGTTCTCATCGTCGTGGTGTTGGTCGTGGTCGTCGCCGGCACCGACTACAGCGCACCGACGTCGAGGGGCGTCAGCGAGTTGTCTCAGCGCCCCGAGGGTCGCGCCGACGAGATCGGCCGACTCGCCGGTCGTGCCGTCGGAACGGTGGCCGGTCGCGTGCGCATGCGATGGCGCAATCCCGACGACGACTCCGCCTGAGCCGGCGACGGGGAGCACTCGTAGACTGCCCGCATGTCCTCCGACTTCGAGCGCCCCGCCCCCGACCTTTCCAAGATCATCGCGGCGTGGGAGGAGTGGGAACGCGGCGAGCAGACCCCGGGCAAGGTGCTCACGTCGATGAAGACCGCCGGGCTGGCCGAAGTGCTGCAGCAGTTGCGGGCGTCGGGCTGGACGCCGGCGACCTGAGCCGACGTCGTGTCGCAGCGTCGCACGGGAGGGTCGCAAGTCATCCCGACCCCGATGTCGTCGCGTCCGGCCGGCGACGCCTTGTGGCACGGCGTCGAGGCGACGTTCGCTCTCGACGACGTGCTGGCCGCGGTGCACGGAACGGTCTCTGGAGAGCGGACACCGCGGGCCGACGAGCGGGTGTCGGCCGTGCTCATGTTGCTGGCCGAGGGTGATGACGGTTGTGAAATCCTGCTCACGCGCCGTGCCGCTCACCTGAGCAATCACCGGGGTGAGATCAGTTTCCCGGGCGGGCGCGTCGACGCCGGCGAGGGGATCGTCGAGGCCGCGCGTCGTGAGACCCACGAGGAAGTGGGCGTGTCGGCCGGAACTATTCGGGTGCACGCGACGTTGTCGCCGTTGTCGACCTTCGTGAGTCGTAGTTACATCGTGCCGGTGGTGGCCAGCATCGACGAGCACCCGACCTTCACGCTCAACTCCGGCGAGGTGGAGCGGGCGTTCTGGGTTCCGTTGCGTGAACTCGTCCGGCCCGACACCTTTTCGTGGGAATGGTGGAGTGCCGATGGTTCACCGGAACGACCGATGTTCTTCTTCCATCTCGACGACGAGACGGTGTGGGGTGCGACGGCCCGCATCCTGCACGAGTTGCTGTGTCGGATCCACGGTGTAAATCACTTGGATCTGCCCAACTGGTAGGGCACGATTCACCCATGGTTACCTTGCGGGAGTCGTTCCTCGACACTGACGTCGACTGGATCACCGAGGCCTGTCAAGACCCCGACATCCAGCGGTGGACCTTGGTGCCCCGTCCGTACACCCGCGACCACGCGGTGTTTTTCGTGGAGCATCCGGAACTCGAGCGACAGCGTTGGGTGATCGAGGACCAGGGCCGTGCCGTGGGGATCGTCGGAGTGCGCGGTGTGAACGAGAACGGCGATGCCGAGATCGGCTATTGGATGGCGCCGTGGGGCCGAGGGCGTCGGGTGATGACGTCGGCGGTCACGCGAGTGGCCGAATTACTCGCCGCCGATACGGTCGTTCGTGCGCTCACCGCACGCATCGCCGTGGCCAACGCCGCGTCGCGTCGAGTGGTGGAACGCGCGGGTTTCGTGGAGGCCGAACGCATCGAGCAGGGGTGTCGCGACGGCGACGAACCGACGGACGCGATCCTCTACCGATTCGCACTGTCGCGCTGACGTCATGGCCCGCCGAAGGTGCGAACCGCCGTGTAGAAGGTGGAGGCCCAGGCCCGACACGTGGGGCGGTCCCACACGGGTCGCGACGCGCAATGCCCGAACAGGTCCTTCTTGAACTGGCCGTCGAGACGGGCCCGGTTGGATGCATTC
>JBJTBM010000082.1:0-2325 GCA_046091365.1 Acidimicrobiia bacterium
TCGGCTGTCGCGGGTGTTCTGATCCGACCGGTAACCGTGCGCGAGATTCAGCGCACCGCGGACGAGGGCCTGCTCATGCCGCCGAAGTCGACCTTCTTCACACCGAAGTTGCGCACCGGCCCGGTGATCCGACCGCTCGACTGATCGACGAGTCGGGCGCGATCAGGTGCGCGAGGCGGCGAAGATGCCGGCGATGGCGCCGTCGAGCGTGGCGTTGAACTCGGCCTCGCTCTGTTGGGCCGACAGACCCTCGGTGAGCGCGCGCGAGAAGCTGGCGATGACGCCCCTGTTGCGCGACAGGCGTGCGTTGGACTCCTCGCGGCTGTAGCCGCCCGACAACGCCACCACCCGCAACACGCTGGGGTGGTTCACCAACTCGGCGTAGAAGTTGTCGGCCTCGGGCAGTGTGAGCTTCAACATCACCGGCTGATCGGATGGCTGACGGTTCAGTTCGTCGAGTAGCGCGGCCTTCAGCAGCTCCTCGGCCTCGGCCTTGTTCGGGCTGTGGATGTCGACCTCGGGTTCGATGATGGGCACCAAACCGGCGGCCAGGATCTGACGACCCACTTCGAATTGCTGCTTCACCACGGCGGCGATGCCGGCCGGGTTCGCCTCCTTGATGACCGAGCGCATCTTGGTTCCGAAGATTCCCTTGGCGCGACCCTTGGCCAACAGGGCGTCGAGGTCGGGCATGGGCTTCATCACCTGCACGCCGTCCTTCTCATCGGCCAGACCCTTGTCGACTTTCAAGATGGGCACGATGCGCTTGGTGTTCCAGAGGTAGATCGCGGTACCCACGCCCTCGATCTCGCGGTCCATGGTCCCCTCGAACAGGATGGCCGCCAGCACGCGGTCACCACCGAAGGCCGGACTGGTGATCATGCGGGTGCGCATCTGGTGGATGAGGTCGAACATCTGCTCGTCACCGGAGTAATTGGACTCGTCGATGCCGTAGAGACGCAGGGCCTTGGGGGTACTGCCACCGCTCTGGTCGAGGGCGGCGATGAAGCCCTCGTCGTTGCGCATGCGGTCGAGCTGGTCCGTGTTCATGGAGGTTCGCATTCGGGTCGGGGCGGGGGCAAGGACGAGACGGGAGAACCTTAGTTCTCCGGGCCCGTGGGACCCCGCAATCCGGTCGTCAGTGCGCGTTTGAGGACATCAACACCCGGGTCACCTCGTCGAGCAGTTTGTCCACCCGGGCGACCTGCGACCCCCGCACAACCCGGGCCGCCACCACCTCGGTGCGGCTGGCCGTTCCTCCGCCACTGCGGAAGAATCGGCGCACCACCGAGCCCGCCACGACCACCTCGGTGCCGACCTCCCACCCGGTGAAGTCGTCCTTGCCGAGAGGATCGTGCACGATGACGGGGACGCTGCGCGCGTCCCCGTCGGTGTCGCGGGTGGTCACCTCGATCTGCACGATGTCGGACCCGTTGGGCAGGGTGCGACGAACGGGCGCGCTGCTGAGCACGCCCCGCACCAGCACCAGATTGTTCGCGTCGATCTTCTTCATGTCGTCCTTTCGTGACGACACGGGTGTGCCGGGCCATCACCAGAGAGGGACGGTCAGAGCGACTTGATGCGATCGGTGACGTCGGCGAAGTCCGGGTCGTGCAACGCCACGCGCTTGAAGAACTCGCGGGCCTTTTGCACGTTGCCGGCCTTGTCGTACAGGTCCGCGATGACGTACCACTGGCTGAGATGGTGCTCGCGCACCCGCCGCGGGATCTCGGTGGCCTTGGCCATGAGTTGAATCGCACCCTTGAGGTCGCCGCGGTCGGCCAGTGAACCGGCCACCACCATGCGACCCTCGGCCATCACATTGTGGGCCGGCGAGGCATCCTTGAGGATGGTCCAGATCTCGTCGACCGAGTCCCAGCGCTTCAGCGCGCGGTAGCAGTCGGCCAACACCGGCAGATCCTCGACCCGTTCGCGCAAGGAACGGGCCAATTCCAGAGCGGCGGCCGCGTCGCGATACTGACCCAGGCGGTAACTCGCCAGACCCACGACTTCGTGAACGGCGGCCACCGTCGAGAGTTCCTTCATGAGCGACTTGGCCACCCGCTTGGCTTCGGAATAGCGCTCGCGCTCGAGGGCATTCTGGGCGTCCTTCAACCGTTCGCCCAGACGCGCGGCTCGCTTGGGATCGAGCACCTTGGCGACGTCGGCTTTCACCTCGGGATCGAGTTCACCGTCCTCGCGAGCCTTGCGGGCGGCGCGCTTGGCCGCCGCTTCGGCGGTGTTGCGCAGATCGGAGGCGTCCACCGGACCCTCGTCGATCCACCGTTCGGCCACGCGCTCCTCGTGCGTCTGCTCCAGATCCTT
>JBJTBM010000083.1:0-2986 GCA_046091365.1 Acidimicrobiia bacterium
GTCTATGACTTCCCGGCGAACGGCCGACGCCTCGTCCAGAAGGCGAAGGGATACGTCGCCACGTTCTGTGACGGAGTTCAGACAGTCGACGACGACGAGTTCACCGGGGAGTTGCCCGGACGACTCGTCCGCGGCCGCCGCTGACCGTTACGACGCCGCCCTGAACTTCTCGAATCGCTCTGCGAGAAGATCGCGATCTGGTTGACACGACTTCATCGATGGCACTTGACGAAGTTCCTGTCCGTTCATTTCCTTGAGTGCATGCTGCAGAGTGGGTCCATCGAATGTCTCAAGAACTGACTGCCTGATATGGACCGTGAGATCTGGTGAGATTCCAAGAATCTCGGTGTCATAGGCACCATGGTGAATCTTGCACAACGACAGTCCGTTGCTCACTCGAGCGCTACCACCTTCTGCATCGGGCCTGATGTGTGCCGCATCGAGGAGCTCTGCAAAGGGCAATCGACAGACGGCACATCGAGACTCATATGCACTGATGACTCTGCCTCGAAACTCTGGTTGGTGATGTCGCACTTTGACCACGCGCTCGTTGTATCGCTTTGCTATCTCTAAGGCAGCAGAATCAGCAAGATCAACAATTGGCTTCTGCTCAATCTCATACGCGACTGCGAATTGATGCGCTGTTGGTTCCTCGGCGACAAGGAAGACCGGGAACTGGGCATTGAACCACTGAGTTTGTGTTCCTGGCCGGTACCCCACCCCCACGAAGTAGACGAGGGGCAGCCCGCGTTCCATTGCTCGACGGAGAGCACGATTATCAGAGTGATTGGGGTCGGTTCCTCGCCACTTGTACCGCAAGAGACCATCCGGACCAGAGTCATCTTCGTAGGGTCGACGCTTTCCATCCGGGACAAATGACGTTGAGAACGCGATGGCCGCATCGCTCAACCCGGCAATCTTCCAGATGCCCGTCTGTGGACCAAGAAGACGTACTTGCCTACCTTGCCATGGGAAGTGAGATAGATCGTCACGAGTGAGATACGGCGTGACGAGCGTCTTGGCACGAAGCCACGCAAACACCGACTCTCGGAAGATGAGCTCCTCGCTATCGCCCAACATGGCCGCAGCTTAGGACTTCTCCACTTCTCGCTTACAGTTCTCATCGAAGCATTGCGACACGCAACGGACATCGTCCGATTAGTCTGACTTCATGAAACATGCGTTGCACGCGGTGGCGGCTGTTTCCGGAATCACGGTGGGTGCACTTCTTGCTGTGTTAACCGGGGATCCGGCCGTGACCCTGATGCTGTCCGGCGGTGCAATGGCAGCCGTCGGGTACTGGCTCGGCGGGATCGCCCACCGCAGACATGGCTGAACCCGGCAGGTCCAGGTCGACGAACCGGGCGAGCCTCGCCGCCGTGGTCGATCTCTCGAAGGTTTCGGCCGCAGCCGCGGTGTACGTTGACCGGAGCACGGAGCCCGGCGCGGTCTCGACGACGACCGCCACGACAACCCCTGATGACGAGGCAACCTCGATGGTGCGACCGGCTGAGACCTCGATGGTGCGACCGGCTGAGACCTCGACGTCGTGGTTCGATCACGCCTTCGGCGTCGAGCAGTACGACTTTGTGATGGATGAGCTCTCCTGCGACTCGGTCGACGAGATCATCACGGTCGACCTCTGCGGCGTCGCAACGACCGATCACGGCAACTTCATGCTGGTCGGCAGCGAGTCGTACTGGGATCCCCGCGAGACCGACAACGATGGCTTTGCCTACATTCCCTTCCAATTGTCGGCACATGTCATGCAGGAATCCCCTCGACGCGCCGTGGGGGTTCTCGACGGCTACGACGACAAGGCCCACACGGCCAATGTCGCCCGGCTGGATCTCTATTCGGCGCGCATTGCCGGCTCGGAAGTGTTGGTTCTCCACAAGCACCTCGCCGACGATGACGCGGACGCCTACTCGTTCTGGGACTCACTGCAGGTTCTGTCCATGTCGCCGACCGGAGCTCCCCAGGTGGTTGCGACATACGAAGGTGTGCGTCTGAAAGTTGCGCGCGACGGCGATGCGATCGTGCTCTCGTCGTTGCGCTACAAATCATCGGCGAGCGGGGACACCTCTCCGTGGTACACGAACTTGCGCCTGTCCCCCTCCGAACGTGCGGACGGCTCGTGGGATGAATCACCCGCATCGAGTGGCCGCGAGGCGGTCGACGGCGCCGGCATGCGTCTCCTCGACTCCTACACCTTCCCTGCGACCCGTCGCGGGACACGCGACGAGCCGAGCGACGCCTGAACAACCACCGATAGCGTGACTCCATGGCGCGCTTGAGAGCCCGTTCCCTCGACCTCGAGATCGACCGCCCGATGATCATGGCTGTCGTGAACGCGACGCCAGACTCGTTCTCCGATGCGGGACAGTACGCCACTCTCGAGGCGCGAATGGAGCGCGTCCGCGAGGTGATGAACGAGGGCGCCGACATCGTCGACATCGGCGGCCAGTCCGCGATCACCGGTGTGCCCGAGATCTCCGAGGACGAAGAGATCGAGCGGATCTCTCCTGTCATCGCATGGGTCGTGGCCAACACCGATGCCGTCGTGTCCGTCGACACGTACCGCCCCCGGGTGGCGAGGGCCGCGCTCGAGGCCGGTGCGCACATCATCAACGACATCTCCGGCCTGCTCCACCCCGAAGTCGCCGATGTGGTCGCCGCCACGGGTGCCGGCTACATCCTCATGCACAACCGCGGCCGACCGAAGGTGCGACTCACCGACCCGAACCTCTACGAGGACGTGGCCGCAGATGTGTTGGGGTTCATGGACGCGCGTCTCGCCACCCTCGAGGCCGCCGGCGTGACGCGCGATCAGGTGATCGTGGATCCCGGACCCGATTTCGCCAAGACCCCGGCCCAAACCGTCGACGTGCTCCGCAACATCGGCGCGCTCGCCGATTACGCGCGGCCGATCCTGTTGCCGGTCTCGCGCAAGGACTTCATCGGCGCGATCACCGGCCGGCCCCCG
>JBJTBM010000084.1:0-13765 GCA_046091365.1 Acidimicrobiia bacterium
TCCGAGGGCATGGAGCCGGAGATTCTCGAGCAGATCCCCATTCTCGAGGCTGCGCTCCGTTCGATGGGTGTCGTGGTGTGGGCGATGGAGGAATACGAAGCCGACGACGCGTTGGCCTCGGCGGCCGCGGTCGCCGCCGCCGACGCGAAGGTGACCCAGGTCCGTATCCTCAGCCCCGACAAGGATCTCGGTCAGTGCGTGGTCGGTGATCGGGTCGTGCAGATCGACCGGCGCAAGATGAGCAAGGGTGAGGACGGGCTCGTCGACGAGGCGGCGGTGATCGCCAAGTTCGGGGTGCCGCCATCGAGCATCGCGGACTATCTCGGCTTGGTGGGTGACTCCGCCGACGGTTTCCCGGGCCTCGCCGGGTGGGGCGCCAAGTCCGCGGCGGCGGTGCTGGCGCGTTACGGGCGTATCGAGGACATCCCCGAGTCGGCGGGTCAGTGGGACGTTCCGGGATTGCGGGGTGCTCCCAAGTTGGCCGCCTCTTTGACCGAGAATCGTAAACTGGCATTGCTGTTCCGACGCATCGCCACCACGGTCACCACGGTGCCCGTCGGTCGGGTGAGCGAGTGGCGCTGGTCGGGTCCCACCGACGACTTCGCCGAGTTTTGCGCCGACCTCGGCGTGCCCCGTTTGGCCGAGAAAGCCGCCGGTCTGGCCCGCACCCGCGGCAGGTAGTCTGACCGTGCTTCGTTCGGCGCCTGCCGGGTGTGGTGGCGGTCGGGTCCTGTGCAACGGGTTCCCGTGAATCAGGTCAGGACCGGAAGGTAGCAGCCTTCAGCGGATTCGCTCGTGTGCCGCAGATCGCCTGGCCGTCACCACATCCGGCAGGAGTCCGTTCGGGGTCGAGCACATATCACTCGGGAAGGGTGCGAGAGCGGCCGAATCGGCACGCTTGGAAAGCGTGTGAGGTGCAAGCCTCCGTGGGTTCGAATCCCACCCCTTCCGCCATGGCACAGGTGAGCGACGAACTCATCGCGGCGATGCGATCCGCTCTCGAGCAAGCGCGCGACGCGTTGAACCATGATGACGTGCCCGTGGGCGCCGTCGTGCTGCACGAAGGTCGCATCATCGCCGCTCGCCACAACGAGCGGGAGAACCACCGAGATCCGACCGCCCACGCCGAGATCCTGGCGTTGCGCGACGCGGCCGACGTCCTCGGGCGTTGGCGACTCGACGACTGCACGCTGGTCGTCACGCTCGAACCGTGCGTCATGTGCGCCGGAGCCCTGCTGAACGCGCGTGTCGCACACCTCGTCTACGGGGCCGCCGACCTCAAAGGCGGCGCGACCGCGAGCCTCTACAACGTGTGCTCGGATCCCCGGCTCAACCACAACCCCCCGGTCACTCACGGGGTTCTGGCCGCCGAATCGGCCGCGTTGCTCGAGCAGTTCTTCGCCTCTCGCCGATAACCTCGATCAGCGGAAGGGTGCCCGAGCGGCCTAAGGGACACGCCTCGAAAGCGTGCGACGTGCAAGCGTCCGTGGGTTCAAATCCCACCCCTTCCGCCAGAGATAACGAGCGTCACGCGCCCGCGACCACCGAACCAGCGGCGATGCCGCTGAGCACCGCACCTTCCACCTTGGGTCCGGCGAAGGCGTCACCGGCGAAGACCAACGTGTCGTCGGCTGTGGAGTGACACGGTTCGGGCCACAATCGCTTCGGCGTGGCGAAGCGCCACTTCTTGTATTCGCTGGCCACGATCACGGCATCACCCAGATATCGCGTCGCCGCCGTGGTCAGCAGAGCCGAACCCGCGTCGGCATCGTCGTCCCAGTGCGCGAGGCTCCAGGCGGGGTTGGCGTGAAACGTCACCGCGGGAACCGTCGAGACGCCCTTGGCCGCGTTGTCCCCGATCCACGAGAACGTGTCGTCGGGGTTCTGTACACCGCCGGGAGCCGGGATCGCCGAAGGCCGGTCGAGAACCACCAGCAACCCGATGGTGCGGTCGTAGTCGGTCAGGAGGAGTTCACTCGGTAACTCGACTCCGGTGGTGACGGTGAGCGAGTACGACTGTGGCAACGGACAGGTCATCACCACGGCATCGGCCGTCAATTCGGATCCGTCGTCGATCACCACGGTCCAGCGTCGCGTCTCACCGGGTTTCACCGCGAACACCAGAGTCGACGTACGCACGTCGAGCCCACGGGCGAGGTGCTTGGTGAGCGCGGTCATTCCGTTGTTCACCACGTAGCGCGGGTGGCCATCGTCGCCGGCGAAACCTCGACACCACTCGCGCACCACGCCATCGCCGATCCATTGTTCGACCAGCGCCGAGAAGACCCGGTCACGCGCGGTGAAGAACTGCGCACCATGGTCGAGCAATGCGACCCGACCGTCGGGTGTCGTGATGCGACGTGTGGCCATGCGTCCACCCAGGCCCCGGCCCTTGTCGAGGACGGTGACCTCCAAGTCCCGCTCCATCAGGGTTCGCGCGGCCAGGAGGCCGCTCAACCCGGCGCCGACGACGACCGCGCGCCGGTTGGTCATGAGGCGTTGGGAACCGCGCGCAAATGGCGAGCCTGGGGACTCGTCGACTTGGCCCGCCATGCCAGTTCGGCGCGCGTCAGGAAGTCACCGAGCACCCGATTGAACGTGGTGGCGTGCTCGACCATCAGTCCGTGGGCCGCTCCGGAGAGCACCGTGAGTTCGGCGGTCGGGATCAAGTCGGCCAGTTCCTCGCTGTCACCGCGCGGGGTGAGGATGTCCTGATTACCCACGATCACCGCGGTCGGCGCGGTGATGAGTCCGAGATGCTCGGCCAAGGTGTCGTCGGCGGCGAGGATCGCCTGCACCTGCGCGTGGAATCCGTGGGCCTCCCGTGAGGTCGCGATGGGACCGAGCCAGCTGAAAGCCGGCCACAACCGACGCAGTGATCGCGGACCGATCACCCAGCGTGCCGCTTGCATCGTCATCTCCGACATTCCACGCTCCATCGCCATCTCACCCCACGACGACAAGAGGTCACGCCGCCATTGGTGGTTGCTGCACGAGGTGCAGACCAGAGCGAGTGAACGCACCCGATCGGGGTGCATGATGCCGACGAGTTGCGTGATCGCGCCGCCCATCGAGGCCCCCACGACGTGCGCAGTCGCCACTCCGGCGTGATCGAGAACTGCCATTGCGTCGTCGGCCATTTGAGCCAGGTTGTACGGACCCTCGGGCTTGTCGCTTCGCCCCGCTCCGCGGTTGTCGTGGGCGATCACCCGATAACGCGTGGCCAGCACGAAACGTTGCAGGTCCCACAGGTGCTTGTCGGCGCCCAGACCCTGGATCATCAACACCGGTGGTGCGTTGCGTCGGCCGAACGCCTCGTAGTGCAGGCGTACCCCGTCGCTCGCCGTGGCCCAACTCATGAGGCCTTCTCCCAGGCTTGTCTGGGCGGTATGCGAACGACGCCCTCCCACGAGAAGAGCGAATCGATGACCTCGTTGGTGCCGTTCTCGGGTTGCCAGTCGAGCAACTCGGCGCAGCGTGTTCCGTCGGCCCGACGCCCGTGATGCAACACCTCCATCACGTGCTCGGGAACCGGCGCACCGAAGAGATGGGCCACCCGCCGCGTCACCGCCCACTCGGGTCCGAACAACGGGAGAGGTATGTGGCGACTGCGTCGTACGGCGGCAAAACCGCTGATCTCGCCGTCGGCCACCACGTTGACGGGTTGTCCGACCGTTCGCTGTGCCGCGATCACGAAGGCCCGCGCGGCATCGGCTTCGTGGAGCACGGAGAACAACGGTGGGCGCAACATGTTGAACGGCACGAACGGAAGTCGAAGCAGTCGACCGAGAGGGCTGGGGATGTGCGGCCCGATCACCGGCGCGAGGCGCAATGCCGTGACGTCGGCCCGCGTGGTGCTGAAGGCGTCTCCGGCCGCCCGCTCGACCTGAACGAGCATGCGCCCGTACTGGGAGGTCGGCGCCGTGGGCTCGGTCTCACCGGGGCGGTCGGCCCGATGCCCTCCCCGCCCGTAGACCTCGATACCGGAACGCACGACGACGTGTTGCAGCGACGGGCACTCGCGGGCCGACGCGAAGATCGACTGGCTCGCCTCGCGGGTGTAGCGCTCGGCGAGCGAGGGATTCACGCGCGCGTCTGGCTCCCAGACGGCGAGGTGGATCAAGACGTGCGGGTCGAGTTCGTCGATCACCTCGCGGGCGCGCCGTGCGTCGTTGGCC
This sequence comes from Acidimicrobiia bacterium, assembly GCA_046091365.1. Taxonomy (GTDB): domain Bacteria; phylum Actinomycetota; class Acidimicrobiia; order Acidimicrobiales; family Ilumatobacteraceae; genus Casp-actino8. Next base: position 4,179 of record JBJTBM010000084.1, read on the forward strand.
TCGACCAAGTGGAACTCACAACGCGACAGGCGTCGTCGGGGTGGATCGGCGTCGATACCGACGATCCGACCGGCCCACGACTGTTTCTCGAGTTCGGCGGCCACGAGCGAGCCCAACTGTCCGCCCATTCCGGTCACCAGCACGCGCCGGCCGCTGGTGGAAGCCATGAGTCAGCGCAACTCGTGGGCGCGCAGGATCAGAGCGCGGGCCGAGGGATCCAGTTGGTGACCGGCCAGGCGTTCGCCGATGGCGATGGCCTCGGTGGGGTCGTCGACGAGTCCGTGCCAACGCGCGAATGCGGCCATCGCGCCCATGATGCGGTCGCCCACCTCGTCACCGTGCACGATCACCTTGACGTTGCTCGTCAGCAGTCTCCGCAACTCGACGAACAGACCCGTGGCCCATTCGTCGACGTTGTCGGGGTTGTACGGCCGGTGTTGATGGGTGACGCCGAGCTCGTCGTAATTGTGCAGGTTGTGCGGTGCGGCGATCACACTGATGACGCACCCGAAATGGTTCTCGCGGATCCAGATGATCTCCTCCTGGCGACGCACCCGGCGATGGTTGTCGCCGTAACCACCCGGCCGTTCGCACACGGCGAGCCGGTCCTTGAGAATCCAGGTGAAGTTCCGGGGGGTTATCCCCAGCGCCCACTTTCCACGCAACTTCGGAGGCACGAAGGCACATTAGCCCTGTTCACGGTGGGGCGTGATCGAGAGTCGCCGATTTGTTCGCCGCACTCGTGCACCGCCGGGCAATTCGCAAGCGACCGCCTCACCCCGCGCGACGGCCAGGACGCGTTCGACGCTGGCCAGGTCGGGTGGGTGGGTGGTGGTCAACCATCGTCGAATCGCGCGACGGGCCAAGGCAGGGTTCGCCGCGGCGAGCGCGTCGGCGTCGGTCGGGTCGATCTCGCGCGCCAAACCGTCCAACAACTCGCCGTCGGCGGCCAACAGATCGCCTTGACGCGCGAGCAACGGCACGAGATCGCGTCCGGCCACCTCGTCGAGCATCGGCAGCACCGAATGACGGATGCGGTTACGTAACAGCGACTCATCGGCATTCGACGGATCGCGGAAAGGTGTCCAGTCCAACGCTGCGCACACCGCTTCGGTGTGGTGTCGACGCAGTTCGAGAAGCGGGTGTCCGACCATGCCACTCGGACCCCCGAGTTCGCGCATGCCGGCGAGTCCGTCGATGCCGGCACCGCGCAGCAGGTTGATGATCACCGTCTCGGCTCGGTCGTCGGCGGTGTGCCCGGTGAGCACGTCGGGAGGAAGCACCGCATAGCGCGCCGTGCGCGCCCGGGCCTCGATGTTGGGCCCCGAGGGCACGCTCACCGAGTGGCTGACGAACCGGGCTCCCACTCGCTCGGCCGCGATCCGCACGAGTTCGGCCTCACGCGCCGAATCGGGTCGCAGGCCGTGGTCGACATGGATTGCGGTGACGTTCTTGTCCGCCGCCACCGCCAGGGCGAGAAGTGCGAGGGAGTCGGCACCACCGGACACCGCGCAGACCACCTCGTCCGGCGTGGGAAATCGGCAGAGCGACAGACAGTCGACGATCACGGGCGCCTGACGCCAGTTCACGTCGGACCCCGGGACGGGGATGGCTCAGCCTTCGTCGTGGCCGCGGCGCTGCCGCTTGCCCGGATAACGGGTGGCCGTGACCTGCTTGACGTAGCCAGCACCCATGGCGGCGACCGTGGCCACGCCGACAACCGTCAGAACGACACCGATCCACCAATGCCAAACGTTCGCTGCGAGCATGGTGCGATCCTACTCGTCGTCGGGGTCGAATTCGAAACAGTCCGGCAGTCGGTGACGTAGTTCCTCGTCACACGCGCTTGGGTGACTCGCTGATGCCGGCCACGTACTCGTCGAGCGCTCCGACGAAGCGCTCGAGGTGCGAGGCGAGTTGTTCGAACTCGTCGCGGTCGAAGACTCCGAGGACGTACTGCAGGAGTTCCTGACGCCGTTGCGCGGCTTCGGCATGTCGTCCTCGGCCGTCCTCGGTGGCTGACACCATGACGACGCGTTTGTCGTCGGCGCCACTGCAGCGCGACGCCAGACCGAATTTTTCGAGACGCTGCACCGCCCGGGTGGCCGTCGACGGATCGACGCGCAACGCGTCGGCGAGGTCGCCCATTCGCCAGTACGGCTGTTGCACGAGCAGGTCGAGGGTGTCCATCTGTCCCACCTCGAGCGCGTTCTCACCCGAGCCGAAGAGATAATCGATGAGACGGCTCGTGGACGCTCCTCGTCGCAAGTCGCGCCATGCGCGACCGACGCGCAACGCGATCTCGCGTTGGTCGGGGTCGATGGCTTCGATGTTGATGGGACGGGGGGTCGACATCGCGAAGTAGGGTACAACCGATGGAGCCACCTCTTCACGCCCTGGGCGTGTTGGCGACGCAAAACGCCGTGATCACGCCGAATCTGCGGCATTTGGAGCTCTTCACGATGCGTGGACTGGTGTCGATTCTGTGGCACGTCCCGACGACCTCGACGCTTCCGTCCGCCATCGTCGCCTGTGGTGGTGCGATGGGTGGTCTGCTCGGCCCCGCCGATGGTCTCTACCAGCGACTCGGTGACACCTGGTCGGCGCGTGGCGTGCCGGTGTTGCGGGTCGACTACCGCAGGCCCAACGACCTCGACGCGTGTTGCCTCGACGTGGCGGCCGCCGTGCAGATGGCCTCCGACGCCGGTGCCGAACGTGTGGTGGTGATGGGGCATTCGTTCGGAGGTGCGGTGGCGGTTCGCGTGGCAGTCGTCATGGACGAGGTGGCTGGTGTGGTCACCTTCGCCACGCAGTCGGCCGGTTGCGAGGTCGCGGCCGGACTGCGCGGTCGACCGTTGCTCTTGTTCCACGGCGACCGTGACGAGATTCTGCCGATCGAGAGCAGTCACATGGTGGCCACGCTCGCCGGACGTGGTGACGTGGTGGTCTGTGAGGGTGACGGTCACCTGCTCGCACACAGCGGTGTCGCCATGAGTGAGCGTCTCGACGAGTGGCTACCGGCGGTGTTGTTCTCCGCCGGGCCCTGATCAACCGTTCGACTGGAAGAACTCCCATTCCTCGACACGCGTGCCGTCGGGAAGATTGCAGTAGCCCACTTGGCCCCCGGCCTCGTCGACGATCTCCAGTTCGCCCCCCTGGGCGATGCAGAACTCCGACGCCGGATTCGCCACCTGAGAGCCTCCTCCCATGGGAGCTTCGGTCGACGGGGCGGCGGGAGTGGTCGTCGGGGTGGAGTCGTCGCCTCCGCATCCGATCAGTGTGATGGTCATCATGACCGCCAGCATCATTCGTTTCATGGTCTGATCCTCCTCGGTGGTTCGGTCGGCACGCCCAATGCGACGCACCGACGAGCGAGTAAGTTCCCGTAGGGAACGGTCACCATGAGAATCTTTGCCGACACCGACGAACTGATCGCGCACTTGCGCGATCTCGCGACCACCGAGTCCGCCGAGAGCGTCGGGTTCTTCGAGCTCGAGCACGGACTGCAATGCGCCGCGTTGTTGAAAGACTCCGACCCCGACGACGTGGAGCTTCAGGTGGCCGGTCTGATCCACGATCTCGCGCACCCGTGGGACGGCCCCGGGCAACCGTTTCACGCGACCATGGGGGCCGACGCAGTTCGTGGATTGCTGGGCGAGCGGGTGGCGTCGCTCATCGAAGGTCACGTGCCCGCCAAGCGCTATCTCGTGTCCACGCGTCCCGAGTATCGAGCGCTGTTGTCGGCCGACAGCATCATGACTCTCGAGGCGCAGGGGGGAGACCTGAGTTCCGAAGACATCGTGCGCTTCGAGTCGGTGCCGCATTGGCGGGCGATGGTGGCGTTGCGGGTGGCCGACGACGCCGCGAAGGACCCCACCGCAGTGGTGCCCGGACTCGAAACGTGGGAAGCGGCCATTCACTCGCTCGGTCGGCACCCGTGAGCGAGGCGTTCGCAGCCGGTGACCCCGACGTGCGGGCTCATTTCGACCGCAACGGCTGGGTATTGGTCGACACTCTCGACGCTCACGGGGTCGACTTGCTGCGGACCTGGATCGACGAGGTGTCGACCTGGCCCGACGCCTCGGGTGCCTGGCTCCACTATCGCGAGATGACCGAAGACGGTCCCAAGTTGTGCCGTACCGAGAATTTCACCCCACATCACGCCGGGCTCGCTGGTCTGCTGGCATCGGGGGCCCTGCTCGAGACGGCCTCGGCTCTGCTGGGCGAACCGGCGGTGCTGTACAAGGAGAAAATCAACTACAAATTGGCCGGTGGCGCGGGGTATGCACCACATCAGGACGCACCGGCGTACCCGTTCATCGAGTCCCACGTTTCGTGCATGGTCGCCGTCGACGACTCCGACGTCACCAACGGATGTCTGGAGGTCGTGAGCGCCATGTTCGAGCGCGTGCTGCCCATGAACGACGTCGGCTGCATCACCGACGACGTCGTGAAGGCGCTCGAGTGGGTGGCGATGCCCGTCCGGGCCGGCCAGACCCTGTGGTTCCATTCGCGTACCCCGCACCGCAGCGGTCCCAACCTCTCGACGCGCGATCGGCGTGCCCTGTACCCGACCTACAACGCGCTGTCCGAAGGTGACCTTCGCGACGCGTACTATCGCGAGAAACTCGAGCGGATGGCGAGTTCCACCGTCGGCTCGAACGTACAGGTGTCGCTCATCGGAGACTTCCAGGGCCGTCCGGTGAACTGAACGATCAGCGTGGCTTGGCCCCGCCCGACACCCGGATCATCTCGCCGCTGATCCAACTGGCGGCGGGGGAGCACAGGAACAACACGGCGGCGCCCATGTCCTGCAAGGTTCCGAAACGACCCAGTGGGATGTTCCACTGTTCCTGGACGTCGGCGAGGTCCCTCTCGTTCTCCACCCCGAGGGCGATCTTGAAGATCTCGGTGGGGACCGCACCGGGGGCGATGCCGTTCACACGAATGCGTGGTGCCAGTTCGGCGCACGCGGTGAGCGTCAGTGAATTGACGGCCGCCTTGGCCGCGCCGTAATGGGCACTTCCGGGTACGGGACCGAAGCCCGCACCCGAGGAGATGTTGATGATGCTGCCCGTATCCATGTACTTGGCGGCGGTGCGGATTCCCATCCAAACCGCCGTGAGATTCAGGGCCAGGCACGCATCCCAGTCCTGACGTTCGAGGTCGAGCATCGGAAGACGCTTCGGCGAGCCTCCGGCGTTGTTCACCCAGATCGACAATTTCCCGTACGTGTCGACCGCGGTGCGGCCGAGCCGGTCGACGGCTTCGTCGTCGGTGACGTCGGTTTCGACGGCGATGGCATCACCACCGTTGGCGCGAATCGCCGCTGCCACCGTCTCGATCTCGTTCACCCGTCGCGCGGCCACGACGACTTTGGCGCCGGCGGCGGCGAGGGTGCGGGCGATCCCCTCACCGATGCCGCGCCCCCCGCCGGTGACGACGGCGACCTCGCCGGTCACGGAGAACAGATCCTTGGGTTCCTGGTAATCGTTGCTCATCTTCTTCCGCTTCTCTCGAGGGTCACTGAACGATAGTGACCGTGCCCTTGTCGCCATTCACCTCGACGATGGCACCGTCGGCTATCCGCTCGGTCGCGTCGGTCACCGAGACCACGCACGGCACACCGAGTTCGCGACTGACGATGACGGCATGACTGATCTGGCCGCCGACGTTGACGACCACGGCGGCACTCGTCATGAACAGAGGCGTCCAGCTGGGATCGGTGCATGGCGCGACGAGGATGTCGCCCGGTCCGAGGTCGCCCGGTTCGGCCGGGTCGAGGACGACTCGCGCGACACCGCGCGCGACTCCGGGAGAACCCGAGACACCGGTCAAGACATCACCCCTGCTCGCTGTCGCGACGCCGCGGTCGCTCTTGCGAGCCCAACGTTCGAGAGGCTCGACGTTGGCGTTGGCGATGATGAACGGAGGTTCGAGGTCGAAGAGTTCGAGCCACTCGGTGTGACGCGCGGTGAGCATGTGGTCGAAGGACGCCGGGTCGGCCACGTACGCGTCGAGTTCGTTGTCGAGTAGCTGGAAGAAGAGTTCGTCGTGCCCGTGACGGCGACCGAGTTCGCGGAACGCCACGCGCGCCTCGTGCAGCACGCGGACGATGGTGGTCTTGGTCCGTTCGCGATGCGCCATCATCTTTCCTGCCCCCAAGCCGAGGTCGAGCAAGGGTGCGACCTCGGCGTTGTCGGCGATTGCCGCGCGCGCCTTGGCCACCAGCCGGTCGCGCTCGGCGGCCTTGAGCGCATGGCGCTTGTGAGGCGACTCGTCATCGGTCTGCAGGCGCACACGGTCGAGTGCGGCCAACAAGAGTCGAGGGTGGGTTTCCCAGGTGGGTGATCGCAAGTCCCACTCGTCCGGCCCACGGCTGCCGAACTCGGAGACGAACGCGTCCCACGCCGCGCGAAAACGTGGAGACGCCCCGGTGAGTCCTGACAGGTCGTCGAGTCCGGTATCGAACGCCTTCATCAGTGCGGGTTCCTCGCGCACCAGGCGCGATAGGTCCCACAGTGCGTAGTTCGCGTCGGCCGAGTCGACGTCACCGATGCTCGACAGCAATGACATGGCCAGGTTGGGCTCGTCGATCGCCGCGCCAACCACTCCGAGCAGTCCCGGGGCGACGGCCGCGCTGCTGCCCGAGACCACGTGCTGTGAGAAGAGGTGCGCGAGGCGCGACTGCACATCTCGCGCCCGATCGACCAGTTGACGATCGGTGAGTCTGGCGAGGTCTCCGCGATTCGCACGCAAGGCGGCCGCATCAGCCTTGTCGTCGTCGAGTTCCGGCCAGGCCTCACCGCTCATCACCCAAGCCGTGTGGGCTTCGATGCCGACGGTGAGGTGCGGCTTGTGGTCGTCGGGGTGCGCAACGTAGGGAGGCACGTCGGGATGGTCGCCGAAGAACGCTTGATCGAGAGCGGCGACGGTGGCCGCGGGGTTGCGTACCCCTTGCATGCGAATCGCAGAGAGATTGATATAGAAGTATCCGCCGAAACAGGCCACGCTTTCGGGGTGCCCGGGGTCGAAGTCGGAGTCCTCGTACGCACCGATACGAATCAACCCGTCCTTGTATCCGGCGACGATGCCACCGTCCCAACTGAACGACCAACCGAGAGGGCTCACCGGATCAGCGAGGACCTCGCCGGCGTTAGCGCGGGTGTAGTGAGGAAACCTGAGGCTCGTCGGCCAGTCGGTGATCCAAGTGTCGCGCATGTCGTCCTCCCGCGGCCCGACTCAGAGGTTGGCCGTGAACCAACCATAGGTTGCGATCGAGACCGCGCTCGTAGCGAGCAACGGCACCAGCATCCGTCGGCGGGCTGTCACGAGCATCAGAACGGACACCACGAAGACATCGGCGAACATGCGCAAACTGCGGATGGTCCAGACTCCGTCGAGGACGTCGAGCGACAGACAAGCGAGGGCCAACCCGACGTACACCGTGCGCACGAACGGGTCGACGGTGCGGTCCCGAACGATGGTCGCCCCGTAGGCGAGCACCGCCAAGAGCACCACGACCTCGGCCACGTGAACCGCGCCGTGAGCCGACCAATCGGAGAAGATTTCGTCGAGTTGCCGTAACAACGGCCAGCCGGGGACGTTGAAGGAACTGTGACGGTACGGCGCGGTGAGGGGGAATCGCCCGGTGCCGTTTCGTACCACCAACTGCCACACCCCGAACGCGAGGGGCGGCAGTGTCCATGTGAGGTCGACGGTCGAGGGGCGAGCGCGACGACGGGCGAAGTCCGCGATCCTCCAGACGGCCAGGGCCGGCACGACGAACATGGCCGACTCCCGGGTGAGCACCACGACGCACAACGCCAGTGAGGCGAGCACCCACCGTTGCCGCGTCGCCACGACGATCGCCAGCAACATGAATGTGACCTCGGTGATCTCGGTGAGGTCCTTGGAGATGGTGAAAGCGAATCCGTAGTAAGAGGCCAGAGCCAGACCCCACCACGGACTTCGGTCGTGTCGGGCCGCGAGCACCCCACCGAGTCCGGCGATCACTCCGAGTCCGATGATGTTCACCGCCACCAGGCCGAACGTGACGGGCAGGATGGCTCCCAGAGTCAGTGCCCAGGTGACGGCGGGGTATCCGATGCGTTGCAGTCGCACCTCGCTGTCGAGGGAGACACCGTTGGATGTACTCTCGAAATCGAGCGGTGACGAAGCCATGCGGTAGTAGAACTGCCCGTCATAGCCGGCACCGCTCTCGAGGGGAAGCGACGCGTCGGCGCTCAACAGGTCGCCGGCGCCGACGAAACTGCCGATGTCGCCGTCACCGACCGAGATCAGGCGTACCAGAACGAACAGCAACGCCGCCGCTGCCGCGACCATGCCCACCCGAAGTGGTGACCCGTGATGCCTGACGTCGCCCCCGATCCCGTCACTTTAGGACCAACGGGTCCCACGGGCTCGGAGATCACGGGCGCGGGAGAAATGAAAAGGAGGGAGCCGCTCCGAGGAGCGACTCCCTCCCATTCGAGGAGTCGATTGGACTACTTCTCTTCCTGAGCGGTGCGAGCCTTGGCGATCGCCAAGATCATCAAGCCGTACAGCGCCTTGGCGGTGATGTCGGCGATGGTGTAGCCGGCCTGACGGATCACTTCGAGCGTCTCGGACGATTCGTCGAAGATCGGGAAGAGGAAGGCGATCGGGTACACGCACCACGTCACCAGCAAGACCACGGTGGCGTTCTTGATGGAGGAGGCGACGGGTCCGGACTCGCGGCCCCGTGCGGCCTTCAGTTGACCGTTCAACACCCAGAGGATGTAGACGAACGGGATCATCGCGAGCACCCACCACACCCACTTGGTGCCTTCGTCGCTGGAGACTTCACCCGGGTATCCGAGGGCGATCATGGCGACGGTGGCCGGAACGAGACGAAGCATGAGCGACTTGCGCACGTCGTTGGCGACGCCCAGCACGATCAGCAGTTCGATGACGAGCAACGGAACGGTGATGAGCCAGTCCGCATATCGATAGCCCTCATTCATTTCGCCGTTGGCGAAACCGCTGAAGATGCGGAAGTAGTGGTAGCCGGCGATGCCGACGACGACCGCCGAGACGGCCACTCCGGACTTGTAGGCCTTGGACACGCTGCCGATCTGCGTGAGGAAGTACACGAAGGCACCCAGCATCACGGCGGTCCCGAAGGACAACAGGTTGTAGACCAGGGTGTACGAGTCACCCGTGAGCATGACTTCTTTCATTTGGTTCTCCTTAATCTGATTGAGATGAGAATGTTTCACAAGGTAACGAAATCCGCTAGCCGAGAGCACAAATACCCTCTGAGCAGGGGCGGAGCGGTCCTAGGAGGACCATTTGCTCTCGAAGTAGGCCCGATCCAACTCGACCAACCGGCCGAAATCGGCCAGCGGATCCGAATTGATGGTGACGCTGTCGTGATGGTGGCACCGGGCCGCGGACGAGTTCACCGCGCGACGACTCATGGTGCGGGGGATGGTGCGAAATGTGGTGCGAAATTCGCGGACACATGTTGCATCACTGTTGATCAGGCAAATGAACGCGATATTGATGAATTCATTACACCCGAGCGAATCGCTCAGCTTCTTCAA
>JBJTBM010000085.1:0-26693 GCA_046091365.1 Acidimicrobiia bacterium
TGGATGACATTCTTTTGCTCGACGCCGATACGCCACTCGCACGTCCTCTTCGGTGACCGGACGCGAGAGTCCTAGGGTTCTGTAATGATCGACGGTGACCGACTCCTTGGGCTCTACTACGAAGTCAGTCGGTTTTGGTCTAAATTTGAGGAGTTTTCCGCATTGACACACAACGAGGAGTACTGGCGCTTGACTCTCAGAAACAAGCCCGCAACCGGAGCACCGTGCTTTCATCGAAGTTGTCCTCACTCGTCTGCTACATCGAAATCATCGTCTTCGTCATCCAAAAAAACTTCGTCGGCCGTTTCGATGGACGACGAATCATCCAACTGTTTCGTGAAGGAAGGAAGATCCGACACTCGACCCGAACGGTCATAGATGATCGCCTTGCCGTCAATTTGAGCAGACAATCCAGCCGCTCGCCCGACGGTGTGCACGAACTCTGAAGCAAGAGTCTTACGCTTCTCAAGAGTTCGAGAAGTACGGGTCTTGAAGAACGGAAATTTCCAAACTACGGACTTCCCCCTCTTCGTTCCCTTGATGTAAACCGCCCAAGTACCTGTAGCCCCACCTAAAAAGGTGTCCACCGGCAAAAACGAAAACGAAGTTAGTTCATTCAGTCGTAGCTTCCCTATGCCCACACCGATGAGCACCCAGGGAACCCGCAGTCGAATAGTGTCTCGACCGTTGAATCTTGCCTTCCCGAGTTGTTTCGAACCGAGACGACCACATGAAATCGAATACGACACCTGCCCCCCAACTTTGTTTATCGCCATTACGATTCGAATTATAGAGTCTCTGGAAACAATCAAACCGTTGAGAAGAGTTAGCACACTCAATTGAGTGAGTTCGCAGTCGCGACCTGCTGTAGGCGGCAAAGAGTGCTCGCGTTCCAAAATCTCTGGGTTCTCATCCCGAAGCGAACGGGCCACGGGAATGATTCGCAACGGTCCTAAGCAGGGCAATCCACCCGCAGGCTACCGACCCGCGAGTCGCCGTCTCAGGAGGTCGAGTGCCGATATCACCGACATCTGGCGCATCTGATCGCGCTGGCCGGGCATGCGCACGAGCGTCGCCGTCGTGGGTTCATCCGGGAGTGCGACACCGATCCACAACGTGCCCACGGGTTGTCCGTCCTGCTCGCTCGGCCCGGCGACTCCGGTCAGCGACAGCCCAACCGAGGATCCGAGCACGCGACGCGCCCCGTCGGCCATCGCGATGGCCGCGCTCTCGCTCACCACCGGACCACGGGGCACGCCGAGTAAATCGAACTTCACCTCACCGGCGTAGGACACCACCGAGCCGCGCAGTACGTCGCTGGCTCCGGGAACCGCCGTGAGACGTCCGGCCACGAGACCGCCGGTCACCGACTCGGCGAGACCGAGGGTGAGTCCCCGGTCGCGACACTGATCGAGCACCACCGATTCCATGGTTTGGCCGTCGCGTCCGAAGACCACGTCTCCGACGAGCTCGCACACGCGAGCATCCCACTCGTCGAGCACGGCGCGGGCCTCGTCAGCGGTCGATCCCTTGGCGGTGAGACGTACCTTGATGCCCTCCCAACCGCTGGCGAGGAACGCCAGCGTGGGACTGCCCAGCGACTCCAACTCGGCGATGACCGGATCTAGCCGTTCGTTCAGACCACTCTCGCTCTCGCCCCACGTGCGAATCACCCGACTCGCGATGACGGACGTGTCGCCACCACGCCGGCGAAGGTCGGGCAGCACCGCCCGATCCATCATGTCGTGCATCTCGTGCGGAACACCCGGCATGGCGTACACCACCTTGGAACCCACCGGACAGATCAGACCCGGCGCGGTACCGCGCGTTTGATGAATCACCGCGGCACCCCGCGGCACCATGGCCTGACGCAGGTTGTTCTCGGGCATACGACGGCCCCGCGACTCGAAGATCGAACGGATCACCGCGGCGATGTCGTCGTGCATCTCGAGCGGGACCCCCATCACCTCGGCGATCGCCTCACGCGTCAGGTCGTCATGGGTCGGACCGAGACCGCCACACATGATCACCGCGTCGGCCTCGACGAGGGCCGCGCGCAGCACCGCGACGATGCGATCGTGGTTGTCGCCGACCTTCACCTGTAGCAGCGAGTCGACCCCGTTGGCGGCCAGTTGCTCGCCGATCCACGACGAGTTGGTGTCCACGATCTGCCCGAGCAACAACTCGGTGCCGACGGCCACGACCGAGCACCGCACGTCAGGCCGTCGCCTTCATCCTCTGAGCTCGCCACAGGTATTGCAGCCCGCTGCCCACAGTCAACACCACCGACACCCACAACAGCCACAACCAGAGCCAGGTGGCATCGTGCGACGTGAGGGGGGCGATCGCGAAGCCCACGCTCAGCTGCTGGAAGAGGGTCTTCCACTTGGCCAGCCGACTGGCCGGCACGCTGACGCCCTTGGCCCCCACCAACACCCGGTACATGCTGATCGCCACCTCGCGCGCGGCGATGACGAGCACCGGAACGATCCAGAAGAGGTCACGACTCACGAGGGCGAACATGGCTCCGAGCACCAGCACCTTGTCGGCCAAGGGATCGAGGAACGCGCCCGAGCGTGTCGCCCCATGCCGTCGGGCGAGGTAGCCGTCGATGCCGTCGCTCGAGCACAGCACGAACCACAGCGCGAATGCCGCCCACGACCCGGCCCGATCGTCGGGAATGACGACGAACATGAGTGGCGACACCAGGATGCGACCGACGGTGACGGCGTTGGCCCACGTTGCGATGGCGTTGGGATCTACCGGCACGCACTCATCGTGCCACACCCGCCCAGAGACGACCGACTCTTTCGTCGGTGCGCTCAGTCGGCGCTGAGGTCGGGACCGAGCGCCGTACGCACGGTGACCCGATGGAAGTCACCCACGCTCAACGTCGCGGGCACCTCCACGACTCCGTCGATCTCCGGGGCCTCGCGATGACTGCGCCCCTCACCGACCTCGTCGACCAGTACCTCGATCTCGCGGCCGATCAGGTCGTCCCGGCGCCGCGCGGGGATCGCGTCCTGCAGTTCGGTCAGTTCCGACAGGCGTTCGCGAACCAGTCCGTCGGGTACCCGGCCGTCGAGTTCGACCGCGTACGTGCCGTCCTCCGCCGAGTACGCGAAGAAACCGCACCAGTCGAGTTCGGCGTCGCGCACGAAGTCGAGCAGCGCATCGTGGTCCTGCTCGGTCTCGCCCGGGTAGCCGACGATGAAAGTGCTGCGGAACGCCGCATCCGGTTCATGGCGTCGAATGTCGGCGATCCGATCGAGAAACCGGGAACCGTCACCCCATCGACGCATTCGACGCAGCAACGGCTTGCTCACGTGTTGGAGCGACAGATCGAAATACGGCACACCGGTGTCGAGGATCGCCGCGATCAACTCGTCGCTCAGGTCACTCGGGTACAGGTAGAGCAAGCGTGTGCGGTCGACCCGTTCGCTCACCGCGCGCACGAGGGGCACGATCGACCCGGCGCCCAACTCTTCGGGTCGGTCCTTGCCGTAGCTCGCCAGGTCTTGGGCGATCAACACGATCTCACGCGCCCCCAATTCGTCCACCTCACGCAGGATCGAGTCGATGTCCCGACTGCGCTGGGGTCCACGGAACGACGGGATGGCGCAGAATCCGCAGTTGCGGTCGCATCCCTCGGCGATCTTCACGTACGCCCAGGGCGCGCTGCTCGGGGGACGCGAGAGGTTCAGCAGGTCGAGACTCGGCACCGGGGCCACGCCCACCGGAATCAGCTTTCGCGGACTCTCGTGAACGGGCACACCGAATCCGGCCACCAGGTCGACTTCGGGCAACTCGGCGGCCAGTTCGGCGCCGTAACGCTCGGCCATGCACCCGGTCACCACCAATCGCGACGACTTCTTGCGCTGTTCGTCGAGGGAGAGGATCGTGTCGATCGACTCGCGGCGAGCCTCGTCGATGAAGGCGCAGGTGTTCACCACCACGAGATCGGCCTCGTCAGCCGACTCCACCGGCGTCATTCCGTCGGCCAACAGGGTTCCGATCAACTTGTCGGAGTCCACCTGATTCTTGGGACAACCGAGCGTCTCGACATAGAAGCGCTTCCGGGGTCCCGACACGCGTTCAGGCTATCGGTCGGCTCAGGCCGAGTGGGCGAGACGCAGACCGGGCCACGGCCAGTCCATGCGCACCAATCGACCGGTACCCGACAACGTGATCCACGCGGTGTTGGATCCGTCGGCGGCGAAACAGATGTTGGTGGTCAACAGGTCTCCGGTCGGGATGTGACGCAGGATCTCCCCGGTCGGTGCGATGACCGTGATGCCGCCGTTCACGAGCGTGGCCACGCAGACGTTGCCGGCACCGTCGACGGCGAGCGAATCGAGCAACTGCAATCCGGGGAGACCGCACAACACGGCGCTGGTGTCACCCGGCATCGTCGGCGACAGGCTTCCGGGAGCGACGATGTCGCGCTGGAACACGCGACCTGTGTGGGTCTCGGCCCAATACACCTTCTTGCCGTCGGGCGACAAGCCGATGCCGTTGGGCCCCTCGGCCGGGAAGTCGACTTCGACGATCGACGAGCCGTCGGCCTTGGCGTAGTAGATACCGGTCAGGTCTGCGGTGCGAGCGCCGAGATCGCGAATGCCATGGTCGGTGAAGTAGAACCCACCCTCGTTGTCGAACACGAGGTCGTTCGGAGCCCGCAACGGACGCCCGTCGCACGAGGTGTACAGATCGCGCACCGCACCGGTTTCGAGATCGACCCGCTGGATGCGGCCGCCGATGTATCGAGCCGGATCGTACGGTCCGGGGAAACAGAGACCGCCGAAGTCGACCTCACTGAAACAACCCCCGTTGTTGCACAGGTACAGGGCGCCGTCGGGACCGATGGCCGCTCCGTTCGGACCGCCGGCGATCTCGGCGATGGTCTGCTTGGTGCCGTCGGGACGCACGCGCGTGAGCCGAGGGCCGAACATCTCGACCAGGATCACGCTCCCGTCCGCCATGGCGATCGGGCCTTCGGGGAACTTCAACCCCGAGGCGACTTCGATGAATTCCCCCGTGTTCGTCATGACCCGATCATGCCACGCCGATCGAGCCGACGGTTCAGCCGAGTGCCTCGAACTCCTCGACCGTCATGAGGACCTCACGGGCCTTGCTCCCGGTGCTCGGGCCGACGATCCCCCGCTCCTCGAGGAGATCCATGATGCGACGGGCCCGCGAGAAGCCGATCTTGAGTTTGCTCTGGAGCATCGACGTCGATCCGAGTTTGCTCCGGACCACCAATTCCATGGCCGCCTTCACCAGCGTCTCGTCGTCGTCGTCCTCGCCGAAACTCTCGGTGATCGAGGCGCCGCTCGACGTGGCTCCCGAGGCCTCGTCGCCTTCGACCCCCTTCACGTAGGTCACCTCGGGCGCCTGTTTGCTCCAGTGGGCCACCACCTTGCGCACTTCGTCCTCCTCGACCCAGCACCCTTGGATGCGCTGGGCGACCGAGGAATTGCCGGGCAACAGCAACATGTCGCCTTTGCCGACCAACTTCTCGGCACCAATCTGATCGAGAATCACACGACTGTCGGTTTGACTCGACACCGAGTAGGCGGCGCGAGCGGGCACGTTGGCCTTGATCACACCGGTGATCACGTTCACCGAGGGACGTTGGGTCGCCACGATCAGGTGGATACCCACCGCACGGGCCTTCTGGGCGATGCGCGTGATGCTCTCCTCGACGTCGCGGGCCGCCACCATCATGAGGTCGTTCAACTCGTCGACCACCACCACGATGAAGAACATGCGCTCGGCCTCGGTGTCGGAGCCCTTCTCGGCCTTGATCTCACCGCGGTCGAACGCCGCGTTGTAGCCGGTGATGTCGCGGTAGCCCATTTCGAAGAGCAGGTCGTAGCGACGTTCCATCTCGCGCACCGCCCACGCCAACGCGTTGGCCGCCTTGCGGGGGTTCGTGACCGGTTGGGTGAGCAGATGGGGCAAACGCGCGTATTGCCCCATCTCGACCTGCTTGGGATCGATCAGGACCAAGCGCACCTTGTCCGGTGTCGAACGCATCAGGAGCGAGGTGATGATGCAGTTGATGCCGCTCGACTTTCCTGCGCCGGTGGCGCCCGCGATCAGCAGGTGCGGCGTGGTGGCCAGATTCAAGAAGACCGAGCGACCGGCGATGTCCTTGCCGATCGCGACGTCGAGGGGGTGCGTGGCCAACTTGGCCTCGGTCGAGCCCATGAGATCTCCGAGCGACACCAATTGGCGCGAACGATTGGGAACTTCGATTCCGATGAGTGACTCACCGGGGATCGGCGCGAGGATGCGCACGTCGGTGGCGGCCATCGCGTACGCGATGTCCTTCTGCAGACTCGTGACCCGGGCCACCTTCACGCCGGGGTGCAGTTCGAGTTCGTAGCGCGTGACGGTCGGTCCGACGGTACGACCCTTCAGGGTCACCTCTACCCCGTGCGAACGCAACGACTCCTCGAGTAGACGTCCGCGTTCGCCGATCTCGTGGTCGTCGATGGCCTGTTTGCCCGATCGACCGAGCAGGTTGGCCGGGGGCAGAATCCACTCGCTCGGCCGCGGCATCGGCGTGTCGAGGCGACCTTGCGTCGCGTCGGGTTGTTTCCTCGTCACCCGGCGACGCTTCTCGGGGGCCGGCTCGTCGACATCGGGCTCGTCGACATCAGAATCGTCGACATCGGGCTCGTCGGCCGTCGACGTGTCGGAAACGTCGTCGTGCGGCACGTCGAGACCCGGGTCGAGCCCGTTCGACTCGCGGTCATCGGGCGAGTCGTCCCCAGCCGTGTGATCGTCGTGATCGATGCACTCGTCGTGATCCGTGTCGTCCGTGTCGCGAACGCGCGGAGCCATGACCTGGCGCAGGCTCGACCCGATGCCGCCGAACATGTTCGCGACCGCCGAACCCGCCTCGGTGCCCATCGCTTTCAAGCTCATGTTCGTGATCAACAACAGCGACCCGAGTGCGAGAGCCAGGAACACCAGCGACGCACCGATGGCACCGATCAACATCGTGAGCGTGTGCCCCGTCGCCGCGCCGAACCAGCCGCCCGCGCCACCCAATTGGTCGACCCCGGTGTAACCGTCGGGTCCCCGCAGGATGTGCAACAGCCCGAGCGAGGCCAGAACCATGCCGCCCCAGCCCAACACGAGTTTCATGCGGCTCGGGGCTTGGTCGCCGCGCAGGAGGGCCACGCCGACGGCCACCGAGATGAGCGGCAAGGCGTACCGGGCCAGACCCATGGCGCACCCGAGAGCGGTGTCGGCGCCGCGGCCCACCGGGCCGGCCAGTCGCGCGTACACCGCCAGACCGATCAGCACCCCGAGCACGAAAAAGGCGATGGCCGACAGTTCGTTCTCCCGACCCGACAGGGCCTCACGCACCTCCCCGCGCCCACGGGCCGACGCGCGGGTCCCCGAAGGCGGGGTCTCCACGGCCGCCCCACCCCGCAGGGACTTGGGCGACGAACGAGTCGGTCTGGTGGAGGCCATCGCGCGAAACGCTAACAAAGAGGGGTTTGCATGTTCGGGCATACCCACGCGAGGTTTGCCGCCGCTACCTGCACTTATTCGGCATCGGTGCCCACGATCGCGCCGTCGGAGTCCACCACGATGGCCAGTTCGCCACCCTTGTCGGAACGCATCAGAACGCGATACTCCACGCGCAGAGCCACGGGATCGGTGCCGGCCCCGGTGATCACGAACATCGTCGGTCGGCTGTCGGGCAACTCGCCCAGCACCGGGGCGAGCACGTCATCGTCGAAGTTCACCAACCCCCGCTCGAACATGGTGCCCGTGGCCGCCCGCGGCTCGGTCGGACCGACCAAGGACGCGCCGTCGTAGATGTACTGAACCACCGACATTCCCTCCACCGCCACGAAGAGGTTCACGACCTGCGCCGTGGCATTGACCTCGAAGAAGGCCACGTCCTCTCCCAACCGGTCGTGCAGTGCGACGAGCGCGGCGTCCACCAGGTCGATCCGCAACGGCGGCGGTTCGGCGGTCGATCCGCCCGAGCACGCCACGACCGACGCGAGGGCCAGAGCGACGAGAACCGATCGCCCGCGACACACGTCGTCAGACCTCCATGACGACCGGGACGATCATCGGACGACGCTTGGTGCGCTCCGACACGAATCGACCGGCAGCACGACGGACGTCTTTCTCCAGACCTTCGGGATCGCGCACGCCCTCGGCCAACGCCTTCTCGACGGCCGTCGCCACCGCCTCGCAGGCCTCGTCCAGAAGGTCCTCGGCTTCGGGGGCGTAGACCCACCCACGGGTAATGATCTCGGGGCCGGTCAACACCTTGCCCGTGGCGGTGTCGACCGTGACGATGACGACCACGACCCCCTCCTCGGCGAGCACCCGACGATCACGCAGCACTCCCTGTCCGACGTCACCGACGATTCCGTCGACGTAGAGCATCCCGGCCGGAACGCGTCCCGAGGCGATCAACCCATCGTCGGACAGCTCGAGAACGTCGCCGTCCTCGCACAACAAGATGTGATCCCGACGTACGCCCATCAACTCGCCCAGCTTCACGTGGGCCACGAGGTGGCGGTACTCACCGTGCACCGGGACGAACCAGTCGGGTTTCACGATCGACAGATACGTCTTGAGCTCGTCGGCCTGAGCATGCCCGGTGGCGTGCACGTCGGCGACCCCGGAGTGCACCACCTCGGCACCGGCCCGCAGGAGACCGTCGATCACCCGCGACACGTTGAACTCGTTGCCCGGAATGGCGTGGCTCGACAGGATCACGGTGTCGTGCTCGCCGACTTTGAGCAACTTGCTGTCGCCGCGGGCCATCAAGGACAGGGCCGACATGGGCTCGCCTTGACTGCCCGTCGAGATGACACACACCTTGTGGGGAGGGAAGTCGGCCGCCTGTTCGATGTCGATCAGGACGTCGTCGGGCACCCGCAACACGCCGAGGTCGCGGGCCATTCGGACATTCTTCTGCATCGAACGACCCACCATGGCGACCTTGCGACCGGTGTCGACCGCCGCGTCGATGATCTGTTGCACCCTGTGAATGTGACTGGCGAACGACGCCGTGATGATGCGGCGACCGCGATGCTCGTGGAACAACGATCGCAGCACCGCTCCGATACTCGTCTCGCTGGGGGCGTGTCCGTGCTCCTCGGCGTTCGTCGAGTCGCACAGCAGCAGACGAACGCCCTCGGTGTCGGCGATGGCGCCGATGCGGGCCAGATCGGTCCGACGTCCGTCGACCGGCGTCAGGTCGAGTTTGAAGTCGCCCGAGTGCAGGATCACGCCTTGGGGCGTGTGCACGGCGATGGCGAACGCGTGCGGCACCGAGTGCGTGACCGGGATGAACTCGACGTCGAACGGGCCAATCGTTCGGCGCTCGCCGTCGCGCACCACCACCAGGTCGGTGCGACCCAGCAGGCCCGCTTCCTCGATGCGGTGCCGCGCCAACCCGAGCGTGACGGCCGATCCGAAGACTGGGAACGACAACTCCCGCAACAGGAATTGCAGGGCGCCGACGTGGTCCTCGTGCCCGTGCGTCGCCACGCACCCCACCACCCGATCGGCGTTCTCACGCAACCAGGTGAAATCGGGCAACACCAGGTCGATGCCGTGCATGTCGGCGTCGGGGAACATCAAACCGCAATCGATCAACAGCAGGCGATCGTCCTGCTCGATCACCATGCAGTTGCGTCCGATCTCCCCCAGTCCCCCGAGGAAGATCACCCGCACCGGATTCGGCATCAGCGAACCGTCGCCGACGCGGTGCGTGCCGCGTTCAGGTTCGCCCACACCGTGGCGGCCCGCTCGGCCACGAAGGCCGCGGGCGGGCCCATCGGAAGACGGCATTCCCCCACCGGCACCCCGAGCATGTTCATCATCACCTTGCTCGGAATCGGATTGGGCGAGTCGTCGCCGGTCTCGAACGCGTAACTCTCGAGCAGACTCTGGTTGATCGTTCGCGCTCCGGCGGTGTCGCCCGCGACCCAGGCGCCGAACATCCGCTGGTGCTCCGGCGCCGACCAGTGGGTGGCCACCCCGATCACGCCCTCCGCTCCGACGGCGAGCAGCGGCAACGTGAGTCCGTCGTCGCCGCTGTAGACCTCGAACCCCGCCGGCGCTTGACTGATGACGTTGGCCGTCTCGGCGGGATTACCGGCCGCGTCCTTCAGGGCCACCACGTTGGTCACCTCGCGGGCCAAGGTGAGCAACGTCGACGTGTTGATCTTGCGTCCGGAACGCACCGGGATGTCGTACACCACGACCGGCAGATCGGTTGCTCCGGCGACCGCGCGGATGTGCGCCGCGATGCCCGACTGTGGCGGACGGTTGTAATACGGGCAGACCGCGAGTATCCCGGCTGCTCCGAGTTTCGTGGCCTCTCTGGTCATATGGACGGAGTGCGCGGTGTCGTTGGTCCCGGTGCCGGCGATGACCGGAATGGTCACGGACTCGATGACCGCGGCGAAGAGGCTCAAACGTTCGTCGTCGGTGAGCACCGGGGCCTCACCAGTGGTGCCGGCGATCACCAGGCCGTCGTTGCCGTTCGCCTGCAACCAGCGCGCGAGGTTCCGCGCCCCGTCGAGGTCGAGCGATCCGTCGGCGGCGAACGGCGTGACCATCGCGGTGACGACGCGACCGAAGCGGGCCATCAGAACGAACCTTCGGCGGCGCGGTCGATGCCCTGCGACAGGATCAAGTCCTCGTGAAGTTCCATCCAGACGTCGTGGAAAGATCCGCACATCACGCCGGTGAACATGTTGGTCCGTCCGGCCACCACCGCGGCACAAGTCGACTCGAGCCGCGGCACGTACGGGGAGAGACGGGCGATAACTCCGCTCATCGCCGACACCACGGGTGCACTCTCGGCGTGCAGGTCGACCAAGCGCGCGACCACTTTCGCGTCGTACGCCGCGTCGGAATGGTCGTTGGGTGCGCCGTCGCGCAGCTGCCAGTCACCGCAGAGCGTCTTGAACGCGGTGTTCAACTCGAGGAACGCGTGATAGTGCGGTGACAGCGCGGTCAGATCGATGTCGCGCACATCGGCGGCGAGCGCACCGGGATGCTCGGCCTTGCCCGCCGGAGTCAACTGCCACAACGAGCGGGCCTCGCGGAACATCGCCCATTCGGCGGCGGCTAGGTCGGCGAGGTGCTGGTCGACTTCGGCATGGGCGAGGGCGGTCATCTCGGCGAGGGTCTCGCTCTTGGCGAAACCCTTGATGCGCAGAGCGTGGTGGGTGAGAAATCGGGCGTCACCAGGCATACGGACCCGACTGTAGTGGTCGCACCCCACCCCCGACCGACCTGTATCTTCGGAACGTGGACGATTCGCCGACCGAAGCGACCCGCACCACCCTCGTGGTGGTGTTCGGCGGACAGTCGGCCGAGCACGACGTCAGTTGCTCGACGGCAGCCCACGTGTTACGGGCGGTCGACACCACCAAGTATTCGGTGGTCGCCGTCGGCATCGACCGTGAGGGTCGGTGGCACCTCGCCGAATCGGCGATGACGGCCCTCGACCGCGGGGTCGACTCCCTCCCCGCGCGACTCGAAGCGACCGGGCGTGAGGTTGCCTCGACACCAATGTTGAGTGCGGCGGCCAGCACCGGACCCGTGGTGGTGGTGCCTTTGCTGCACGGTCCGTTGGGCGAGGACGGCACCATCCAAGGACTGCTCGAATTGCTCGGCATTCCGTACGTCGGTACCGGCGTGCTCGGATCGGCGCTCGGCATGGACAAAGCCATGGCCAAGAACGTTCTGGCCTCGTTCGGTGTGCCCCAGCCGAACCACCGGGCGTTGCGCGCCCACGAGGTGACATCGGGGCGCCTCGACCAGGTCGTCGACGAACTCGGCCTGCCGTTGTTCGTCAAGCCCGCCAACATGGGTTCGTCGGTCGGCGTGTCCAAGGTCTCGACGCGCGACGAGATGACCGTCGCCGTCGACGTCGCGCTGCGGTACGACGAGTGGGTGGTGTGCGAGGAAGCAATCGTGGGCCGCGAGATCGAGGTCGCCGTCCTCGGCAACCTGCGACCCGAAG
Organism: Acidimicrobiia bacterium; assembly: GCA_046091365.1. Taxonomy (GTDB): domain Bacteria; phylum Actinomycetota; class Acidimicrobiia; order Acidimicrobiales; family Ilumatobacteraceae; genus Casp-actino8. The sequence continues at coordinate 12,032 of JBJTBM010000085.1, forward strand.
CCAGCATCGCCGGCGAGATCATCCCCGGCAACGACTTCTACGACTACGAGGACAAGTACGTGAGCGACGGCGCCCACCTCGTGATTCCGGCCGACCTCGACGAGGTTCGCGCCGCCGAGGTGCAGGCGATGGCGTTGCGCGTGTTCACCGCACTGCGCTGCGAGGGATTGGCCAGGGTCGATTTCTTCTACGAGCCCGAAGGCCGGGGGTTCCTGTGCAACGAGGTCAACACCATGCCCGGTTTCACGCCGATCTCGATGTACCCCAAGTTGTGGCAGGCCTCGGGGGTCTCGTACCCCGAACTCATCGATCGCTTGGTGCAACTCGCCCTCGAGCGGCACGCCCGCCGACGTCGCGACACGTCGCGCTGAACGCGGTTCAATGCGGGTCGAGCGCGGCGCGCAGGAAGCCCACCATCTCCTCGCGCAGTCGTCGAAGTCCGACGATGTCCGCGTTCCACCCCACCACTCGTAGCGCCTCGGGCTCGGTGGCGATCCCGGTCACGGTCGCGTAGGCCAACGCGAGGATCAACGACGGGTCGCCCCGTCGTAGGCGACCGGCATCCATCTCGCGCGTCATCCAGCCGACCGCCCGCTCGACGAGCGGCCGCAACGAGTCGGTGAGCCGCTCGGATCCCTCGGGGGGAAGACGGCTGATTTCGCGTACGAGGCCGAGCAACGACGGTCGACGGACCGCGGGTCGAAAGACCGCCTTGACCACCGCCTCCATTCGGTCGAGCGGGTCGTCGGGTGCCGAGCGGATGGCGGCCTCGATCACGAGCGTCAACTCCACCGCGGTCTCCGAGAGCACCTCTTGGATCAGTTCGTCCTTCGACGAAAACCAGTACAAGAGCGTCTGCTTGGCCACTCCCACCTCGGAGGCGATCTGGTCGAGGCTGACAGCTTCGAAGCCCCGGTTGCCGAAGAGAACTCCGGCGGCGTCCAGGATCCGTTGACGGGTCGCGGGGGCCATACACGCCTTCCTACCAGATCAAACGTCCGTTCTCTACCATTTGGTAGAGAGTTGTGCTACAACAGGTGGGTGATTTCAGAACGCCTGGCGGGAACCCGCATCGCCGTCACCGGTGCCACGGGTTTCGTCGGCACCGCGCTCGTCGAGCGGTTGTTGCGCGCCGTGCCGGACTGCGAGGTCGTGCTGCTTGTGCGCGACGGTCGTCGCACCTCCGCGGCCGATCGGGTGCGCAAGGAGATCCTGAAGAACAACGCCTTCGACCGGTTGCGTGCCGAACTCGGTCCCCGCTTCGACGCCGAGATCGCGCGTCGCGTGTCGGTGGTGTCGGGAGACGTGGGCACCGACGGCCTCGGTCTGTCACCCGCCGACCGTGAGACGTTCGCCAACTGCGACGTCATCGTCCACTCGGCCGCCAGCGTCTCGTTCGATTCACCACTCGACAGCGCGGTCGAGGTCAACTTGCTCGGACCCAAGCGCATCGCCGATCTGCTCAACGAACACGGACCGCGCGCCGACGGAACGTTTCCCCATCTCGTCGCCGTCAGCACGTGTTACGTCGCGGGCAACCGACGTGGCACCGCACCCGAGCAGTTGGTGAGCGACGGCCCCTTCGACATCGGTCTCGATTGGCGACGCGAGGTGGCCGCCGCACGTCGGCTACGTGGTGACGCCGAGGCCGCCAGCCGCCAGCCCGACAACTTGGCGCGCTTCCGCGCCGAGGCCCGTTCCGAACTCGGAGCGGCCGGAGCGCCGGCGCTGGCCGAAAAGACCGAGCAGAACCGCGAACAATGGGTGAAGGACCGCCTCGTCGAGGCCGGACGAACGCGCGCAGCCAGCGTCGGCTGGCCCGATGCCTACGCGTTCACCAAGGCCCTCGGCGAGCAAGCGTTGCACGAGTCGAAAAAGGGCGTACCGGTCAGCATCGTGCGACCGTCGATCATCGAATCCGCTCTCGCGGAACCAGCCCCGGGTTGGATCCGCGGGTTCCGCATGGCCGAGCCGGTGATCATCTCGTACGCCCGCGGCCTGCTCGACCAATTCCCCGGCGTTCCCGAGGGAACCGTCGACGTGATCCCGGTCGACCTGGTGGTCGCCGCGATCATCGCCGTGGCCGCCCTCGGCCCGAGCGAGGCCCCCTCGATCACCCACGTGGCCTCGGGAAGCACGAACCCACTCAAGTACCGGGTGCTCGTCGACAACGTGCGCGATTGGTTCACCGCGCACCCCATTTACGACTCACAAGGCCAACCGATCGTCGTTCCCGACTGGAAGTTCCCCGGCCGCGGCGTCGTCGAGAAGCAACTGACGCGCGCCAAGTCGCTGATCACCCGCGGAGAGAAAGTTCTGCAGGCGCTTCCCCTACGGGGCACGCAGGCGACGTGGTCGGCCAGACTCGAGGACCGCCGGGGCGATGTCGAGCGCGCCCTCGAATACGTCGAGTTGTACGGGCTCTACACCGAGTGTGAGGCGATTTACGCGGTCGACAACCTCTTGTCGATCCATGAGCGCCTCGACGACGCCGACCGTGCCGCGTTCTGCCTGGACCCGCGCGCCGTGAACTGGCCGGAGTACATATCGACCATCCACCTGCCGTCGATCGTGCAGCACAGCCGTGTCAAGACGACCCCGGGCAAATCGGTGGTCGACCGCTCCGAGCGCTTGCGCCGTCAGGTCCTCGATCCGTCGCGCCACGTCGCGGCCTTCGACCTCGAGAACACCCTCATCTCGAGCAACGTGGTCGAGAGCTACTCGTGGCTCGCCACCCGTCGCCTCAACTCGCCCGAGCGAGTTCGCTACGTGCTGCGTACCTTGCGCGAGGCACCCTCGTTGCTCTCCATGGACCGCAAGGACCGATCCGACTTCCTGCGGTACTTCTACCGCCGCTACGAGGACGCCCCCATCGAACAGATCGACGCCGACGCCCGCGAGTTGCTCGCACAACTCATCATGACGAAGAGTTTCCCCGCCGGTCTGCGGCGGGTGCGCGAGCACCGCGCCCTCGGACACCGCACCATCCTCATCACGGGTGCGATGAACTTCGCCGTCGAGGGTCTACGACCGCTCTTCGACGAGATCGTGGCCGCCGAGATGACCGTTCGGCCTGACGGCACACTGTCGGGCGAGTTGTCGCGCGTGCCCCCCACCGGCGAGACCCGAGCGCAGATACTGGCCGACTATTGCGCATCCGAGGGACTGCGGCTCGACGAGTCCATTGCGTACGCCGACTCGAGCAGCGACCTGCCGATGCTCGAAGCGGTCGGCTTCCCGGTCGCGGTCAACCCCGAGACCCGACTGGCGGCCATCGCGCGCAAACGCGGATGGCTGGTGGAGAACTGGGAGAAGTCACCGGGTGCCCCCAAGCCGTTGTTGCCGATCGGACCACGCGTCTCCGACGTCGAGCAACGTCGATTCACCGCGCGCGACGGTCGCGTCGGAACCCGACGGAGCGGACGATGAAGGCCCTGCGCGTCCAACGCAACACCGGCAAGTTCGCCGTGGCCCGACTGGTGAGCCCGCTCAGCGCCGCCGGTGCGGCGCGTCTCGGACCCTTGTCGCTCGTCGACGACGAGGCTCCGACCCTTCCGCGCAACGACGGGTGGCATCGCATTCGACCCCGCCTCACGGGCATCTGCGGCAGTGATCTGTCCCTCGTCGAAGGACACGCCTCGACGTACTTCGACGACTGGGTCTCGTTCCCCTTCGTGCCCGGACACGAGGTGGTCGCCGATTGCGACGACGGTCGTCGCGTGGTGCTCGAGCCGGTTCTCGGCCACGCCGCACGCGGTCTCGATCTCCCTTTCGCGGGGGCGGCACCCGGCGACGGCGACGATTACGCCCACCTCGTCGGTGGATGCATCGAGCCGGGCATCCAGACCGGATTCTGCCATTCGACCGGCGGCGGTTGGGCCAGCGAGTTGATCGCACACGAGAGTCAGTTGCACGCCATCTCCGATTCCATGCCCGACGAGCGCGCGGTGTTGGTCGAGCCGGCGGCGGGCGGCATTCACGCCGCGTTGGCCACGTGGCCGGCGGTCGCCGCGGCCCGCGAACGCGGCGAGACACCCGTGGTGGCGGTGCTCGGTGCGGGCACGATGGGACTCTGTGCGGTCGCCGGTCTGCGCCGGTACGTGCCCGACGTGCGCATCGTCGTGGGTTCGCGGTACCCGCACCAGCAAGCGTTGGCGCGGGCTCTGGGCGCCGACATTTCGGTCCCGGCGGGCGAACTGCGACGAGCCGTTCGTCGCGAGGTCGGCTGTCAGGTGGTCGGCGACCATCTCACCGGCGGCGCTCATGCCACCATCGACGCCGTCGGGAACTCCGACAGCATCGCCGAGTCCCTGCGATTCACCCGACCCCGGGGTGACGTCATCCTGCTCGGCATGCCCGCGGGAGTCTCACTCGACCTCACCGGACTCTGGCACCGCGAGACGTCGATCTCCGGGGCCTACACCTACGGCACGGAGCGCCTGCCCGACGGAACGTCGCGACACACGTTCGACCTCGCCATCGAGACCGCCGATGCTTGTCGGCTCGAGCGTCTCGTTTCGGCGGCGTACCGCCTCGAGGACTACCGCGACGCCATCGCCCACGCGGCAGCGGCCGGTCGGCGCGGTGCCGTGAAGATCGTTTTCGACCTGCGTTCCGGTCGTGAGAAGGAGAACAGCTGATGCCCCGCCCCGGATTCGTCCTCGACGTCGATCGCTCGACTCCGCCCATCCTGTTTTGGCGTGGCGAGAACTTCTCGCTCGAAAAACTTCCGGCCGGCCGTAGTCGCGTCATCTACGCGCCCGAGCCGCTGCCCGCCATCGACGACGTCGACGGCGCCATCCGCAACGCGTTGCTCAACCCCGTCGATCAGGACCCGTTGCCGGCCCAGCTCTTCGCGGGAATGAAGTTGACGATCGCTTTCGACGACGTGAGCCTGCCCTTGCCCAAGATGCAACGACCCGACATCCGTCAACGCGTCATCGAGGCCGTGCTCGACCTCGCCGCCGACGCGGGCGTCGACGACGTCCACATCATCTCGGCACTGGCCCTGCACCGTCGCATGACCGAGTCCGAATTGCGACATGCGGTGGGCGATCGGGTCTATGACGCCTTCGCCCCGCGCGGACTCTTGTACCAGCACGACGCCGAGGACCCCGACAACCTGTCGTTCCTCGGAACCACACCCCACGGCGAGGAAGTGGAGATCAACAAGCGGGCCGCCGAGAGCGACCTGCTGGTGTACGTGAACATCAATCTCGTCGCGATGGACGGTGGCTGGAAGAGCACGGCGACCGGACTCGCCTCGTACCGGTCGCTGCGTCACCACCACAACCCCGACACCATGATCCACTCGCGTAGTTTCATGGACCAGCACCGCAGCGAGTTGCACAAGAGCAATTGGCGTATGGGAAAGGTTCTGCTCGACAGCGGTGTGAAGGTCTTCCAGATCGAGACCACCCTCAACACCGACACCTTCCCGTCGCCGTTCGGCTTCCTCGCCAAACGGGAATGGGAATGGAAGCCGTCCGACCGCATGACGTACCTCGCCACCACCAAGGCGCTCTCGCGCACGCCGGCCCGCATCGCCCGGAACATCTTCCACTCGATCGAGGCCCCGCACCAGATGACGAGCGTGCAGGCCGGCGAGGTGGAGGCGGTACACCGCATCACCACCGAGCACGTTTACCGACAACAGCTCGTGGAGGTGAAGGGGCAGACCGACGTCCTCACTCTCGGAATCCCCTATATCAGCCCCTACAACGTGCACTCGATAATGAACCCGATACTCGTCATGTGCATGGGGCTCGGCTACTACTTCAACATGTACCGGGGAATGCCGCTGGTGCGCGAAGGTGGCGTCATCATCATGACCCACCCCACTCCCCCGGATTTCCACCCGGTCCACCACCCGTCGTACATCGACTTCTTCGAGCAGGTGCTCGCCGACACCACCGATCCGCACGTGATGTCGCAGAAGTGGGAGAAGCAGTACGCCGAGGACGACTGGTATCGGCACCTGTACAGAACCACCTACGCGTACCACGGAGTCCATCCCTTCTACATGTGGTACTGGGGCAGCCACGCGTTGAAGCACTGCGCGCGCATCATCATCGTGGGCGGTGACCCCAAGACGGTGCGTCGCCTCGGTTTCGTCCCTGCCTCCACGATGGACGACGCGCTCGAGATCGCCAGCGACGTCGTCGGTCGCACCCCGACCATCACCCACCTCCACACGCCACCGTTGCTGGTGGCCGACGTTTCGTGATCCGACGATGGCCCGCCGCGACGACGCCCCCTGGAGACCGAGCAACCTGGCCGCAGCGGCCAGGTTCGGTGACCTGTTCGAACGGGTCACCCACCCCATCGCGCGTCGCGCGTACAAACGGGGATTCCCGTACCTGCCCCCCACCGTGCCGCTCGGCGTCGAGGTACCCGAGGACGAACCGACGCTCGGCGCCGACTACGACACCGACTGGGCTCGTCGCCCACTGGCACGAGCCGTTCGTCGGGGTCTGATCGGGGGGCCGGTGCGCCTCGCGGTGCGCGGTCTCGCCAGCCCGACGGTGTCGGGCACCGACCGATTGAGCGACATGGCCCGTCGCGACGATCCGAGTCCGGTGATCTTCACGCCGAACCACCATTCGCATCTCGACACCGCCCTCATGGCCGTGGCCGTACCGGAACCGTGGCGGTCGAAACTGGTGGTGGCCGCCGCCGCCGACTACTTCTTCGACAAACGCTGGAAGGCGACGTTGGCCGCGGTCTCACTCAACGCGATCCCGATCGACCGCGAAGTGACCGGACGCAAGTCGTCCGACATGATCCGTCGTCTGGTCGAGGACGGCTGGAGCCTCGTCATATATCCCGAGGGCGGTCGCTCCCCCGACGGTTGGGGCCAGGACTTCAAGGGTGGTGCGGCCTACTTGTCGTCGCGCACCGGCGCCCCGGTCGTGCCAGTGTTCATCGACGGAACCGGCTCGATCTTCGGAAAGGGCATGAAGCGACCCAAGCGCGGAACCACCAAGGTCGTCTTCGGAGCACCTCTGACCGTGGGCGAGGGCGAGAACACCCGCCGTTTCTCGGCGCGCATCGAACAGGCGGTCACCACGCTGGCCGACGAGTCCCTGACCGACTACTGGAGTTCGCGTCGACGCGCGGCGCGTCGCGAGAGCCCCGCGCTCACCGGCCCCGAGTACACCGGATGGCGCCGCCAATGGGCACTGTCGGAACGTCGCTCGTTGGGCGACACCGGGGTTCGCCGACGTCAGCGTCGTCGTTGGCCCGATCTCGGGGACTGATTGCCAGCGGTCGAGGTTCGGGTTCCCTCGTCAGGGCTTGGGATCTTTGGTTTGCGCCGGAACGTTGATGACGTCGCCGGGCAGGATCACCACCGACGCGTCGACCCAACCGTTGGCGGCCATCAACGCCGACGACTCCACCCCCAATTTGTCGGCGATCCGCGAGATGCAACAGTCGCCTTCGACCACGGTGTACTTCGTGTACTGGGTGTCATCAGGGGTCGGCGAGGTGCTGTCGACGGGCATCGGAAGTCCCGGAAGTGTCGTCGACTGACTCGCCGTCGGCGGTATGAGGATCGACGCACCCACCGCAAGCGGATGCAACACGCCCTCGGGCCAGTTGTTGTAGGCGGCGAGCTCGTCGGGCTTGACCCCGAATTTGGAGGCGATTCCGTACACCGAATCGCCTCTCACGATCGTGTACTGCATGGGAGGCGGCGAGGTGTTCGCCGGGTCGAGTGTCGTCACCACCGACGGGGGCGTCGTGGCGTAGTTGGTGCTGGTCAGGGGACGCAGCGTCGTCGCGGTGGCACTGGGGTCACCACCACAGGACGCCAGCACGAACAACCCCGCCAAACCGGCGGCGATAGAGGCGATTCGCTTCGTCAGCACGTCGTCAATCTAGATCGGCGGGGCCCGCCGAACGTGGCAGCCCCGTCCGCCGGCGATCGTTCACACGAGAGGTCGAGCGGTCGGGGCGATCGGCGCGGGCAGCGTGGTCTCGCCCATCAGGCGGGTGTCGACGCCGGCCGCGCAGGCCCGTCCCTCGGCGATCGCCCACACGATGAGGCTCTGTCCGCGACCCATGTCACCGGCCACGAACACCCCGGGCACGTTCGTCATGTACGCGTCGTCACGACGCACGTTGCCGCGCTCGTCGAACGCCACACCCAGACGATCCAGCCAACCACCCTTCTCCGGCCCCACGAAACCCATGGCCAGGAACACGAAATCGGCCGGAATCTCGCGATCGGTGCCCTCCACCTTCACGAAGCGGCCGTCCTTCGACTCGACCTCGTGGAGAAGGAGCCCCTTGACGCGACCGTTGCCGTCGTCGACGAAGCGTTCGGTGTTGACGCTGTACAAGCGCTCGCCGCCTTCCTCGTGCGCCGAGGTCACCTTGTACACCATCGCGAACTGCGGCCACGGGTTGGTGTTGGCGCGACTCTCGGGCGGACGCGGCATGATCTCGAGTTGGGTGACCGATGACGCGCCCTGACGGTGCGCCGTCCCGAGACAATCGGCGCCGGTGTCACCGCCGCCGATGATGACCACGTGTTTGCCGTTGACATCGATCGGCGAGTGTTCGAGGTCGCCCTCCTGCACACGATTCGCGTACGGCAGGTACTCCATCGCCTGGTGGATGCCGGCCAACTCGCGACCCGGGACCGGCAGATCGCGCCATGCGGTCGCGCCGCAGGCCAACACGACGGCGTCGTAGGTGGCCATCAACACGTCGATGTCGACGTTCTGGCCGACGATCGCGTTCGTGCGGAACTCGGTGCCCTCGGCCTCCATCTGGGCTATGCGTCGATCGAGATGGCGTTTCTCCATTTTGAATTCCGGGATGCCGTACCGCAGCAGACCACCGATGCGGTCGGCGCGCTCGAGCACCACGACCTCGTGACCGGCGCGGGTCAACTGTTGCGCCGTGGCCAACCCGGCCGGCCCGGACCCGATGACGGCCACCCGCCGACCGGTCTTGACACTTGGAATCTGCGGGGTGACCCAACCTTCGTCCCAGGCACGGTCGATGATCTCCACCTCGACCTGCTTGATGGCCACCGGGCTGCTGTTGATCCCCACCACGCACGCGGACTCGCACGGGGCCGGGCACAACCGTCCGGTGAACTCGGGGAAGTTGTTGGTCGCATGGAGACGATCGATGGCGTCGCGCCAGTGATCGCGATAGACGAGATCGTTCCAGTCGGGGATCAAGTTGCCCAACGGGCAGCCGTTGTTGCAAAACGGAATGCCGCAGTCCATGCAACGCCCCGCCTGCGCCGTGAGGGCCGCCACGTCGAAGGGTTCGTACACCTCTTTCCAGTCACGCAGCCGCACCGGCACCGGACGGTACTCGGGTGTTTGGCGTTCCCATTTCAAGAATCCGGTCGTCTCACCCACGGGCCACCTCCATCACGCGGTCGAGCGTTTCCTGTTCGCTGCGACCGGACGCGCGCGCCTCCTCCATCACGGCCAGGACGCGCTTGAAGTCGCGCGGCATCACCTTGCGGAAGTTGCGCGTCTCCGCTGCCCAGTCGGAGATAATGCGGTGCCCCACGGCGCTGCCCGTTTCGGCGACGTGCCGCTCGATGGTGGAGCGAACGAAGGCCTCGTCGTCGCCCGACAACTCTTCGAGATCGACCATCTCGTAATTCAGCTTGGCGCCGAAAACCCCGTGCGGGTCGTGGACGTAGGCGATTCCCCCCGACATCCCCGCGGCGAAGTTGCGACCGGTCGGTCCGAGAACCACGACTCGTCCTCCGGTCATGTACTCGCAACCGTGATCGCCGAGCCCCTCGACGACGGCCGTCGCACCGGAGTTGCGCACGCAGAAGCGCTCGCCGACGATGCCGCGCAGGAAGATCTCGCCGCCCGTGGCGCCGTATCCGATCACGTTGCCCGCGATGACGTTCTCCTCGGCCACGAAGGTCGCGTCGGCCGCGGGCCGCACCACGATCCGCCCACCGGAAAGCCCCTTTCCCACGTAGTCGTTGGCGTCACCCGCCAGGCGCAGGGTGATTCCCCTCGGTACGAAGGCGCCGAAACTCTGACCGGCCGAGCCGGTGAAGTCGATGCTGATCGTGTCGTCGGCGAGCCCCGCTCCACCCCACTTCCTGGTGACGGCGTTGCCCAACATCGTTCCCACGGTGCGGTTCACGTTGCGGATCGGCCGCGCGAAACGCACCGGCTGTCCGGTCTCGATCGCCGATGCCGCAGCGACGATCAGGTCGTTGTCGAGGGCGTCGGACAACCCGTGATCCTGTGCGACGCTGCGATGCATCGTCTGGCCGTACGGGTTGCGCGCGGTGGCCAGGATCGGGGAGATGTCGAGACCGCGGGCCTTCCAGTGAGCGACGGCACCCCGCGTGTCGAGCACCTCGCTGTGCCCCACCATCTCCTCGACGGTGCGGAAACCGAGACCGGCCATGATCTCGCGCACCTCCTCGGCGATGAACTCGAAGAAGTTGACGACGAACTCCGGCTTGCCGCTGAAACGCGCGCGCAACACCGGGTTTTGCGTCGCCACACCGACGGGACAGGTGTCGAGGTGACAGACCCGCATCATCACGCACCCGCTCACGACGAGCGGCGCAGTGGCGAAACCGAACTCCTCGGCTCCCAGCAACGCGGCGATCACCACGTCACGACCGGTCTTCATCTGTCCGTCGGCCTGAACCACGATGCGATCACGCAAGCCGTTGAGCAACAACGTCTGCTGGGCCTCGGCGAGTCCCAGTTCCCACGGCGCTCCTGCGTGCTTCAACGACGTCAGCGGCGAGGCGCCCGTCCCACCGTCGTGACCCGAGATCAACACCACGTCGGCCTTGGCCTTGCTCACCCCGGCCGCGACCGTTCCGACGCCGACCTCGGCCACCAACTTCACGTGCACCCGCGCCGACGGATTGGAGTTCTTCAGGTCGTGGATGAGTTGCTTCAGATCCTCGATCGAATAGATGTCGTGGTGCGGCGGCGGGCTGATGAGGCCCACGCCGGGGGTGCTGTGACGGGTCTTGGCGACCCACGGGTACACCTTGTGACCGGGCAGCTGGCCACCTTCTCCGGGCTTGGCGCCTTGGGCCATCTTGATCTGGAGGTCGTCGGCGTTCACGAGGTATTCGCTCGTCACACCGAACCGACCCGAGGCCACCTGCTTGATCGCCGAGCGCCGCGTCGGGTCGTACAGGCGATCGGGATCCTCGCCGCCCTCCCCGGTGTTGCTTTTGCCACCGATCGAGTTCATCGCGACGGCCAAAGTCTCGTGGGCCTCGGCCGAGATCGAGCCGTAGCTCATCGCACCGGTCGAGAAGCGCTTCACGATGGCGGCGACGCTCTCCACCTCGTCGATCGGCACCGGGGTGCGACCCGAGGCGTCGAACTCGAAGAGGCCGCGCAGGGTGGCCAGGTGCTTCGACTGGTCGTCGACGAGTGAGGAGTACTGCTTGAAGATGTCGTACCGCTTGGCGCGGGTGGCGTGCTGCAACTTGAAGACGGTGTCCGGGTTGAACAGGTGATACTCACCCTCGCGACGCCACTGGTACTCGCCACCGAGTTCGAGTTTCCGGTGCGCGCGGCGCTCCGGGTTGCTCGGGTACGCCACCGCGTGGCGCGCGGCGACCTCCGCGGCGATCTCGGCGAGACCGATGCCACCGAGACGACTCACGGTGCCGGTGAAATACTCGTCGACGAGGTCGGAGGCCAGTCCGATCGCCTCGAAGATCTGGGCGCCGGTGTACGACGCCACGGTGCTGACTCCCATCTTCGACATCACCTTCAGGACACCCTTGCCCGAGGCCTTGATGTACTTCTTGACGGCGGTCTTGGGGTCGACCGCACCGAGATCGTGCAAGTTCTCGCGGATCATGTCCTCGATCGACTCGAAGGCGAGATAGGGGTTGATCGCACCGGCGCCGAACCCCATGAGCAACGCCATGTGGTGCACCTCGCGGGCGTCCCCGGACTCCACCAACAGACCGGCCTGGGTGCGCTTCTTCTCCCGGATCAGGTGGTGGTGCACCGCCGACGTGAGCAGCAACGACGGAATCGGGGCCAACACCTCGTCGCTGTTGCGGTCGGAGAGGACGATCACGCTCGCCCCGGCGTCGATGGCCGCCGACACGTCACGACGGATCTCGTCGAGCGCCTGACGCAGGGCGTCGCCTCCGCCCGCCACGCGGTACAGACCCGAGACGACGTGGGCGTGCAACTCGGGGTGCGAGCCGTCGTCGTCGGCGTGCACGATGCGCGCCAACTCGTCGTTGTCGATCACCGGGAACGGCAACACCAGCTGTCGGCAACTCTCCGGACCCGGAGCCAACAGGTTGGACTCGGGACCCACGGTCGAGCCGACGCTCGTCACCACCTCCTCGCGGATCGCGTCGAGCGGCGGGTTGGTCACCTGGGCGAACAACTGTTGGAAGTAGTCGAACAACAAGCGCGACCGCTCCGACAACACCGCGATGGGGGTGTCGGTTCCCATCGAACCGATGGGCTCGGTGCCCGTTTTGGCGGTGGGGGCGATGATGACCTTGAGTTCCTCGTGGGTGTAACCGAACATCTGCTGACGACGCAGCACACTGTCGTGGCTGTACACCATGTGCTCCTGCTCGGGCAGGTCGGACAGTTCGACCAATCCGTCGGCGAGCCATTCCTCGTAGGGATGCGCGGCCGCCAATGACTGCTTGATCTCCTCGTCGTCGACGATGCGGCCCTCGTCGGTGTCGATCAGGAACATTCGTCCCGGCTGCAGACGACCCTTGCGCACCACTCTCGACTGGTCGATCTCGAGAACACCGACCTCCGAGGCCATCACCACGAGGCCGTCGTCCATCACCCAGTAGCGACTCGGTCGCAACCCGTTGCGGTCGAGCACCGCACCGATCACGGTGCCGTCGGTGAAGGCCACGCTGGCCGGACCGTCCCACGGCTCCATGAGCGACGAGTGGAAACGGTAGAACGCGCGCTTCTTGGCGTCCATCGTCTCGTGGTTCTCCCACGCCTCCGGGATCATCATCAACACCGCGTGTGGCAACGACCTTCCACCCAGATGGAGCAACTCGAGCACCTCATCGAACGACGCCGAGTCGCTACCTCCGGGAGTGCAGATCGGGAACGCACGCTCGAGTCCGGGGATCAGATCCGACGAGAGCAGGGCCTCGCGGGTGCGCATCCAGTTGCGGTTGCCCTGAACGGTGTTGATCTCGCCGTTGTGGGCGATGAACCGGTACGGGTGGGCCAACGGCCACGACGGGAAGGTGTTGGTCGAGAACCGGCTGTGCACGAGCGCGAGCGCACTCTCGACCCGCTCGTCGGCCAGATCGGGGTAGAAGGCCCCGAGTTGCGGCGTCGTGAACATCCCCTTGTAGATGAGGGTCCGACAACTGAGCGACGGGAAGTAGGTCGTCTGCTCGGTCGGCAACTCGTGCTCGATGCGCTTGCGAGCGACGAACACCTTCCGGTCGAGTTCGATCCCCTTGGCACCCCGCGGATCGGCGATGAACACCTGCTTGAAGGTGGGCATCACCGCGCGCGCGCCACTGCCCAGCGTCGACGGATCGGTCGGCACCGATCGCCACCCGAGAACGGCGAGACCCTCGTCGGCGACGATCGACTCGATCGACGACTGCGCTTTCTCGGCGTCGGTCCCGACCGCCGGGAGGAACGCCATGCCGACCACGTAGGAACCACGGGCCGGCAACTCGAAATCGACGACGGCACGAAGGAACCGGTCAGGCACCTGCATCAACACGCCGGCTCCGTCACCGGTGTCGGCCTCGGCACCCGTGGCTCCGCGGTGCTCCATGTTGCACAACGCCCCCAGACCTCTCGCGACGATGTCGTGGCTGGCCCGACCGCCCATGTCGGCGACGAACGAGACACCACAGGCGTCGTGCTCGAAACGTGGGTCGTACAAGCCGTGCGCAGACGGCGTGGAATTGGGTTGCATCGTCTTCTCTCTCGGGTCCGCGAACGGCGACGTTCGACAACTGGAGACCCTCGGGACGACGCTGGCCCGATCGGCTGAACTCAACCCTATCGTCCGAACCTCCGTCCTGCCCGAGCCATTTGGGCCGGGAACGGGTGATTCATGCCACCCGGGCTCGGTCGCGACACGACCGTCAGACGAATGTGGCGGGTCGCTTCTCGAAGTTCGACATCACGGCCTCGACCTGGTTCGGGCGGCCGATCAAGGATCCGATCACGCGCCGCTCCTCGGCGAACTGCTCGGCGGCACCGTCGTTCGCGAGACGGTTGAAAAGTTCCTTGGCACCGCGAACGGCGTCGGGACTGCGTCCGGCGATCTCCGCGGCCATGACGAGGGCGTCGCGCCGCGGATCGTCGGAGAGCTTGGTCGCCAATCCGAGCGCTACGGCCTCTCGACCGTCGAACACCCGCGCCGTGAACGTCAGCTCCTTGGCCACGTCGGGGCGAACCAGGCGGGACAAGACCAGCGTGCCGGTCATGTCGGGCACGAGGCCCCAGTGAACCTCGCGCACCGACATCTGCGTGTCGGGGTGCACGATGCGGATATCGGCGCCGAGACAGATCTGGATTCCACCACCGAGCGCGTGACCGTGAACCGCCGCGATGACCGGGACCGGGACCTCCTGCCACACCCAGGCCACCTGCTGACCCAGGTGAGTGATGCGGCCCGGGCTCATACTCCCCGGACTGCCCTCGCT
>JBJTBM010000086.1:0-6227 GCA_046091365.1 Acidimicrobiia bacterium
TAAGCGGGCTCGCCGGTGATGCGCATGTTCGGCAGACGCCGCCGGATCTCGTCGAACATCACCTGAATCTCGCGCCGGGCGAGGTTCGCTCCGAGGCAGAAGTGCGGACCACCGGCGCCGAAGCCGACCTGGGCCGGGGACACCGGGCGGGTGACGTCGAACGTGTGCGGTTCGTCGAACACCCGCTCGTCGCGGTTCCCCGACGAGTAGAACATCACGACCTTGTCGCCGGCGTTCAGTTTGTGTCCCGACAATTCGGTGTCGGCGGTGACCGTGCGACGGAAGTGGATCACCGGGGTGGCGTAACGGACGATTTCCTCGACGGCGGTACGAGTGTGCGTCTCGAAGTCGTCGAACCAGACCTTGCGCTGCTCGGGGAAATCAGTGAGCAATTTCATACCGTGACTGATCGCGTTACGCGTTGTCTCGTTGCCGGCCACGACGAGAAGGATGAAGAACGAGCCGAACTCTTGGGGGGTGAGGCGTTCGCCGTCGACGACGGCGTTCATCATGGCCGAGGTCACGTCGTCCTGTGGGTTGCCGACCCGGCTTTCGCCGAGGGCCTGCGCGTACATGAACATCTCGAGGGCGACGGTCATGAGTTCCTCGTACGACCCGACGAACTCGGGATCGCCGACACCCAGGATCACGTTGGTCCAATGGAAGATCTTCTTGTGGTCCTTTTCGGGGATACCCATCATGTCGCAGATGATCGCGAGAGGGAGCGCCGCGGCGACCTCCTCGACGAAGTCGCATTCACCGTTCGGGAAGCGTTCGATCAGCTCGGTCACCAACGTCGCGGCGCGCTCACGAACTTGGTCCTCGATGCGTGAGACCTCCTTGGGTGTGAACCCGCGCGAGACGATGTTGCGCAGACGGAAGTGCTTTGGGTCGTCCATGTTGATCATCGAGCCGAAGAATTCGTTCATCTCGACGGGAAGATCGCCGACGTTGCTGCCCTTGCCGCTGCAGAAGAGTTGCGGGTTGCGGCTGATCTGCCAGATGTCGTCGTGGCGGGTGACCGCGTAATAGCCGGGCCCCGGGGGGAACGGGGCATCCTCGATGACCCGCTCCGCGAAGAAGGCGAACGGCTTCTCGTCTCGCAAGGTCGCGAATGCTCCCTCGCGCCAGGCTCGGTCGCGCAACCAGAACTCGGGGTCGGACAAGTCGATGTCACTCAAGGGGACACGGGGGAACGCGGCGCTCATGTCACCGAAGTTAGTGCCCGACCCCCGAGGGACCACCAGCGAGACAGGGTCGCCGTCGCGCGCCTAGGGTCGGGTCGTGGCCGAGTTCACCTTCTTCGTGGACGCCGAGAGTTACGGGCTCGGAGGATTCGACGCCAGCGCGCTGGCCGCCGACGAGGAGGATCTGTTCGCCGCCGGCGTCGAGAAGGTCGAGATTCCCACGGCGTTCGGCAGCGACCTCGGTGAGCGCATTCCGGTGCGGGTGATCGGTACCGCGCGCGGGTTGCGCTTCTACGCGCGACTGCTCGGGGTTCGCGATGCCATGCAACTCGCCGACCTCGATCGGGTGATCGCGGCCGCGGTGGCCCGCGGCGAGTGATGGGCGACGGTGAGTCGGTCTGTAAGCGGGATTCTGTGAGCCGGGCGAACCCGACCCGGTGACCATCCATCTGTGCGGCCTACCCGAGGAGTGGCCCGGTTGCCCGGACCGGACGGGCCGCCCGTCTCCTCTGCTCGACCTTGCTCCGGATGGGGTTTGCCGAGCCACGACGATCGCTCGCCGTGCTGGTGCGCTCTTACCGCACCGTTTCACCCTTACCTGATCCGGTCACCCGGCCATCGGCGGTCTTTCTCTGTTGCACTGTCCGTGAGGTCGCCCCCACCTGGCTCTCGCCAGCATCCTGCCCCGTGGAGTCCCGACTTTCCTCGACGGGTCGCCCCGCCGCGGTCACCCGACCGACTCACCGTCGATCGTCAGTGTACGGGGGTGCTCAGGCCTCGTCGTCGAGGTATTCGTAGACCATCGAGTTGAGGCTCGGGGTCTCGAGGTTGACGGTCGTTCGGATGCCGCTCTCGTTGGCGGCCCCGAGGGTGACCGGGACCGGCGCCAGGGTGCCGAACGCCGACGGCGAGGCGTAGGCGGCGGCGGGGACGTCGGTGTCCTCTTGGTATCCGGCGCTCACGGACAGGCCGAACGACGACACGAGTCGCGTGGGGTTGAGCACGACACCGAGCAACGCAGCGTGACGGGCCTCTTGGTCGCCGATTCCGATGGCGGCGGCGCGAAGCGACTTGTCGTCGAGCAAAGGAATGTAGGCCTGATAGGTGGCCCCGGCCACCGTCTCGAGCGCGTAGGCGAGCGCGAGAACGTCGGCGGCTGGGTCGTCGGTCGGCGCGATGCCCCGTGTCTCGTCGCCCACGATCAACGCGAGAGCCGGTTCGACATAAAGGGACTGCAGGCGGGGATTCGGCTCGTTGTACGCCGTGCCGCCGAGGTCGACGGTCAGTGCCGCGGTGGCCGCGGCGTGGTTCTGGTGGTCGGCGAGGAAACGCTTGGCGATTTCGGCGGCGTCACCGTCGAGCAACCCGGCGTCGATGGCGGCCTCGTAGACGAAGATCGCGTTGTACTCGAGCGAGGTCGCGGTGCGCAGGAGCGCGATATCGGTGACCGCGGCGTCGACCAACTCGTTGGGCTCGGGCGCGTTGCCGAGACGTGCGATGCCCGACGACTCCGAGCCACCGCACGCCGCGACGAGGGCGGCGAACGAAATGGTGGCTCCGCCGGCGAGGAAAAGGCGGCGACGCGACAGGCCGCGACCGAAGTCGAGTCCCGAGGTCGCCCGCACCACCGAGGTCAGCGTGTCGTTCGAGTCGTCCTTGGCGCGCAGGGCTCGGCGGAGTTCGTCACGGTTGATGTCGTTCATGGTGTTCTCCGGTTCAGGCCTGAGGCGCGAGGGACTCGACGGCGGACGTCGTGATGAACAGGTCGATGTCGTCGACGGGCGACTTGCCGGCCAGAGCGGCCATCGCCGCGCAATGGCGCGACTCGCCGATGACGATGGCGGCCACCAGGGCGGCGCCCTCGGTGCCGTCGAGACGACCGAGCAGGTCGGAGTGGGTGACGACGAGGGTGTTCTCCAACCCGTGGGCCGCCAGTGCCATTGTCGACGTGGTGGCGCCGAAGCCCGACTTCAGGGCCGTGAACAGCGCTTCGTCACGCGTCTGCGGTGCGTTGGTTCCGAGCAGGGCCGACAACGACTGCGCGTAGGCGTCGTGATGGGCGGTGAGAGCGGCGATGCTGGCCACGTGATCGTCTCCGGCCCCGGCGGCCAGCGCCTGCGCGTACAGATCGCGGGCGGTCAACTCGGCGGATTGGGCGAAGGCGAGCAACTCGATGTCGCTCGCGGTGGGCCGACGCGGCGGCGTGGTCTGGTCGATCGACTTACTCACGGGGGTCCTTCCCGAACTGGACTCTCAGCCTTGTGTGCCGATGAGTTCCCGAATAATTCGCCAGTCTAGAAGTCGAGGCTCGACAGGTCGGGTATCCAACCGGCGGCGCGAGTCACAGCATCGGCCCAGCGTGCCCGGGCCACGGACCGGTCTTTGGTGGGCTCGACGGCGGCCACCGGTCGCCACATGGCGTAGATGTCGTCGAGGGTCGACCACGTGCCCACGGCCAGACCGGCGAGATAGCCCGCACCGAGGGTCGTGGCCTCACTCACCGGCGAGACTGCCACCGGACGTCCGGTGACATCGGCCAGGGCCTGCACGAAGGTTCGGTTGCGGCTCATCCCGCCGTCGATGCGGATCTCGGGGACGCGCACACCGGGGTGATCGGTCTCGATCGACTCGAGGAGATCGGCGCCGCGGTGGGCGACGCCCTCGAGGACCGCGCGCACGACCTGAGCCCGACCACTGCCACGCGTGAGTCCGAGCAACGCCCCCCGTGCCCCGTAGTCCCACTTCGGGGTGCCGAGACCGAGCAGGGCCGGCACGTACGTCACGCCGTCCGTGTCGCTGCACTGGGCGGCGACGGTGTCGCTCTCGGCGGCGGTGGCGATGAGGCCGAGGTCGTCGCGCAACCATTCGATGTTGGTTCCCGCTGACAACATGATCGCTTCGGACGCCCACCACACCTCGTTCGTCGCGGCGCGACTCCAGGCGACGATGGGAAAGGTGCCGTTCGCAAGGCGCTCGGCACGGACGGGTGGCTCCGCACCGAGCAGGACGTCCATCATTCCGCCGGTACCGAAAGTGCATTTGGCCATGTGCGGTCTCACGCAGGACTGACCGATGAGCGAGGCTTGTTGGTCTCCGGCCAGCGCGGCGATCGGTGGAGAACCGGGCAGGGCCGCGGCGAGACCGACCACTCCGGAAGAGTCGACGATCGTGGGCAGGATGCCCATCGGTACGCCGAGAGCCGCGCACGCCCGCTCGTGCCAACGCGGCCCGGCGGTGATCTCGGCGAGTCCGGTGACCGCGGCGTTGCTGTGATCGGTCACGTGCAACGCTCCGCGCGACAGCACCCAGGCGATCCATGTGTCGACGGTCCCGAAGGCCAGATCGTCGGCCGCGGTGGCGATGGCATCGGCGTCGCCGACGTGGTGTTTCAACAGCCACGCCACCTTGGTCGCCGACTGGTTGGGGGCCAACCCGAGACCGTGCTCGATCTTGGCCATGATGCACTCGCCCACGGTCCGCAAGTCCTGCCAACCGAGCGCCGGTCCGATCGGTCGGCCCGTGCTGCGTCGCCAGACGATCGTCGACGCCCGTTGGTTGGTGATGCCGACGGCAGACACCGGGCCGCCCTCGGCGATCGACGCGTGGGACACCTCGAGGACGAGGCGGGCGAGCTCGTCGGCGTCGAATTCGACAAGGCCGGCGAACGGGGTCGACGGAGCGAACGCGCGGTGGTGCAGTGCATCGATCGACCCGTCGGGGCGGACGACGGCGGCCCGCAGGCCACTCGTGCCGACGTCGATGACGAGTAGCGATCCGCTCACGTCCTCATCCTGTCATGACGCGACGGTCCTCACCGTTGCCCGGTCGGTCGCGCGCCGCGTTTGCGCATCGAAGAACCGAGCATCCCGCCGAGCACCCCCATGGAGACCATCACGGTGAGATTGAAGATCACCCCGGTCCAACGCACGTCGCCCCCGCGGGCGACCTTGACGACGACGAGGATCGCCTGCGGCACGATGTAGGTGACCGCGGCGGTGGCGATTCCGTGTGACAGTGGAGTGCCGCGTCGTTGATGCCACGCGGCCACGCCCGACCCCAACAGGAATCCGACGGCGGCGCCGAGGGACAGCAACACCACCACGGTGGCTTTGCCGCCTTCGGGAGTCTCGTCGCCGGCCAGGATGCGCGCGGCGACCGACAACGGAACGGCGAACACCAGGGCCACCGACGCACCGGCGCGCATCGCGGCCAGGTCCCAGCGTTCGCTCACGGCCATTGCGCCGCCTCCCAGTCGATCGGGATGGGCAGGCCCATCTTGCCGGGGTTCAAGATGCCGACCGGGTCGAGGGCCCGCTTCACCGCGCACAACACGGCGAAGCCCGAACCGAGGGCCTCGGCGACGAACCGCGCGCGGTTGAGTCCGACCCCGTGATGGTGGCTGAGGTTTCCGCCGTTGGCCAACACCGCACGGGTGCCGGCGTCCCACATCGCCAGGTACGTCGTCTCGAACCCGTCGGCCGGGGGAGTGGCGGCGAAGGTGAAGTAGAGGCAGGCGCCGTCGATGTAACTGTGCGACAGGTGACAGGTGGCGGTTCGCGCGTGCGGTACCGCGAGCATCGCGGCACGGGTGGCGTCGAAGATCGATTCCAGTCGGCCCCACGGCGCGGCGATCTCCATGGTGTCGACGACGAAACCCTTGCGCGTGAGCGCTTGCAGTGCGCTGGTGTCGTTGCGGTGGTGCATCCAGTTCTCCACCAGCTCGACGTCGCGAGGGTGACAACCCGGTGTCGAGAGGCACTCCTCGTCGACGATGTGCATGGTGGCGTCGACGCTGGCCACGTCGCCTTCGTCGAGGACGAGCAACACACACACGTCGCCGTCACCCCCTTGACCCCGCTTGCTCTCCGGGCCGTCGTAGAGGCGCAACACAGCCGGTGTGCCTCCGCGGCGCAGAATGCGACGACACGCGTCGAGTCCGGATGTGAAGTCGGCGAATCCGAACGCGGCGCGGCGTTCGCAGGTCGCCACCGGATGACACCGCAACCACACGCGCGTGACGACCCCGAGGGTGCCCTCGCT
>JBJTBM010000087.1:0-20238 GCA_046091365.1 Acidimicrobiia bacterium
TTGCGGTCGCTGATGGTGACGTAGTGATCATCGTCCAATGTGCCGCCGTCGCCGGTGTGGAACCACGAGACACCGTCGGGGTCGTCGCTGGCCGCATGAATGGCATCAGCGGTGGACTCGGGCTGATTCCAGTAGCCCTCCATGATCACGTTTCCGCGGGCCAGCACCTCGCCCTGGGGTGAGATGCGCAACTCGACGCCGAGAGCCGGCGATCCGGCGCGCGACAACTTCTGCGCGCGTTCGGCGGGGGAGAGGTGGTCGAACTCGGAACGGGTGCGATTCATCGTCAGGAACGGTGAGGTCTCCGTGAGTCCGTACAACTGGACGAACTCCCAGCCAAGCTCGGTCTCCATGCGTTCGATCGTGCGCGTGGGCGGAGGAGCGCCGGCCACGACCATGCGCACCCGGTCGCGGCCCGGTATCGGTCCGTCCCAAGTCGCGGCGGCATCGAGGATCGCGTTCACGACGGCGGGAGCACCGCACAACCTGGTGACCGCGTGACGCTCGATGCGGCGGAGTCTCTCGCCGCCGTCCACCTTGCGTAGGACGACGTGCGTTCCGCCCATGCCGGTGACGGCGTAGACCATGCCCCAACCGTTGCAATGGAACTGCGGGAGTGTGTGCAGGTACACGTCTCGGTCGTTCACGCCCATCTGCCAGCCGAACGTGGCCGAGTTCAGCCAGAGGTTTCGGTGAGTGAGTTGCACGCCCTTGGGGCGCGCCGTGGTGCCGCTGGTGTAGTTGATGGTCGCAGTCGCGTCCTCGTCGGGAACCCAGGGTCGAGGTGACGCGTCGAATCGCATCAGCGCGTCGTCGGAGCTCGATCCGATGACGAACTTGTGCTCGCACTCCACCGAACTCATCGCCTCTTCCAGTTCGGGGTCAACCAGGAGAACCCGTGCGCCGCTGTGTCGCACGATGTACTTCACCTCTTCGGCGACCAGTCGGAAGTTCACCGGAACGAGAATGCGTCCCGACCCCGACACGCCGAAGAAACTCGTGAGGAGTCGGGCCGAGTTGTGCGACACCACGGCCACCCGCTCACCGGCCTCGATTCCGAGCGCGTCGAGACCCGCGGCCTGGGCGCGGGCCCGTTCGGCCATCTCGCGATACGTGAGGGTTCCCCACGACGGGGCCGGCTGATCGGGCTCGTCCACCACCGCGACGCGGTCGGGATAGAGAAGTTCGGCTCGACGGATGTGATCGATGATCGTCAAGGGCACGCGCATGGACGAAACAGTAGGAGGTCGGGACACATCGGTCGCCAACGGACGCACCGATGACGATCGCAGGGGATACCCTGCACGGCGACATGACAGAACCCTCCCCCAGAAAGGGTGCGCCCCGAGGCAGACGACGTCCTCCTCGCCCAGCCGGACAAGACGAAGTTTCCGGCCCCGCGCAACCACTCACCACCATCAACGTTCTCCCGCCGGTCGAAACGCCAACCGGATTCGCCCGCCTCGGAGTTCCGCCCGAAGTGGACGCCGGTCTGGCCGCCTGCGGCTTCGCCAATCCGTTCGCCATCCAGGTCGAGGCCATTCCGGTTGCCCTGCAGGGTCACGACGTGTGCGGGCGGGCAAAAACCGGCTCGGGCAAGACCCTTGCCTTCGGCGTGCCGATGCTCTCGCGTATCTCGGCGAAAGCCGAACCCATGCGACCGCTCGGTCTGGTCCTCGTACCGACGCGCGAACTGGCCGTCCAGGTGGCCGAGGTGCTCGAGCCCCTCGCCCGCCACTCCGGCCGCAAGGTGTTGGCGGTGTACGGCGGCTCCAGTCGTCACCAGCAGGTCGAGACCCTCGCCACGGGCATCGAAATCATCGTGGCCACGCCGTTGCGCTTGATCGACTTGTTGAAGTCCGACGAGATCGACGTGTCGGGCGTGGAAGTCGTCGTGCTCGACGAGGCCGACCGCATGGCCGATGACGGATTCACCCCGCAGGTCGAATGGGTGCTGCGCCGGTGCACGGGTCGCAACCAAACCATGTTGTTCTCGGCCACTCTCGACGGCGACGTCGGCCATCTGATCCGCCAGTTCATGAAGAACCCGGTCGAAGTGGCCATCGACGCCGCCACCGACACCGTGGGCACCATGCACCATCTGTGGTTGGCCGTCCACCACATGGACAAAGACAAGGTGGTCGCCGCCATCGCGCGTGGCGCGGGTAAGACCGTCGTGTTCTGTCAGACGAAACGGGTCTGCGATCGGGTGACCGACAATCTCGTGTCCCTCGGGGTGAATGCGTCGGCAATTCATGGTGACCTCCCGCAACCGTCGCGCGAGAAGGCGCTGCGACGTTTCGCCGAGGGGTCGTTGAGCGTTCTCGTGGCCACCGACGTGGCCGCGCGTGGAATCGACATCGACGACATCGCCGCGGTGGTTCACTACGAGCCGGCCAAGGACAACAAGGACTACCTGCACCGCTCCGGTCGCACGGCCCGCGCTGGTCGTGACGGTTGGGCGGTCACGCTGGTGGAGTACAACCAACACACGCAGGTGACGATCCTGCAGCGCACCATGCGCTTGCCCATCACCAAAGCCGTCGAGGTTTTCAGCAACAATCCGAAGCTGGCGAACCTCTCCGAATTTCTCTGATCGTCACCCGTTCTTCGCCAGCCAAGCGGGACGGCGCGCCTCGAACGCGCTGATCGCGTCGGCATGTGCCATCGTGATGCTGATGTCGTCGAGGCCGTTCAGGAAACGGTGTTGGTTCTGAGGTTCCATCGGGAAGTTCTCGTCTATGCCCACCGCGGGCACCTCGACACGCAAACGCTCCATGTCGACCACGATCTGTGTGGCCGGATCGGCCTCGATGGCCGCCCAGATCTTCTCGACCGTCTCGAGTGACGCCACCACGGGCACCAATCCGTTCTTCGTGCAGTTGTTGCGGAAGATGTCGCTGAAACTGGGCGCGATCACGGCGTCGAACCCGTATTGCTGGATGGCCCACACCGCGTGCTCGCGACTGGAGCCCACACCGAACGAGGGTCCGGCGACGAGAATGCTGGCACCCGCGTAGCGCTGGTCGTTCAACACGAAGTCACGATCGTCGCGCCACGCGCTGAACAGCCCGACCTCGAAGCCGGTGCGCTCGACTCGCTTCAGCCAATCGGCCGGAATGATCTGGTCGGTGTCGACGTCACTGCGACGCAACGGGATGCCGGTGCCGGTGAGTACTCGTACGCTCTTCATGTCGTCTCTTTCAGCTCAGATCCGAGGGGGTGGCGAAGCGACCGATCACGGCGGTGGCGGCGGCGACCTCAGGTGACACCAAGTGGGTTCGTCCACCGCGACCCTGGCGTCCCTCGAAGTTGCGGTTGCTGGTGCTGGCCGCCCGCTCGCCGGGGGCCAACTTGTCGGGGTTCATGGCCAGACACATGGAGCAGCCGGGTTCGCGCCAGTCGGCGCCAGCGGCTCGAAAGATCTCGTGCAGACCCTCCGCCTCGGCTTGGTTCTTCACCGCGTGGCTACCCGGCACGACCATCACGCGCGGAACCGTCACGGTGCGCCCGCGCATCACGGCGGCCGCGGCGCGCAGATCCTCGATGCGGCTGTTGGTGCACGACCCGATGAACACCGTGTCGACCGGAACGTCACGCAAGCGCGTTCCCGGTGTGAGGCCCATGTACTCGAGAGCACGCGTCACCGTCTCGCGGGTGGTGGCGTCGGCGAAGTCGTCGGGTGACGGGACGGGCGTGTCGATGCCGGCAACCTGCCCCGGGTTGGTTCCCCAGGTCACTTGCGGCACCAAAGTGGCGGCGTCGATGACGATCTCTTTGTCCCACACGGCGCCGTCGTCGGTGCGCAGTCGTGTCCAAGCGGCCACGGCCTCAACCCAGGCCGCGCCCTGCGGTGCGTTGGGTCGACCCTTCAGATACTCGAACGTGGTCTCGTCGGGGGCGATGAGTCCGGCCTTGGCACCGGCTTCGATGCTCATGTTGCACACGGTCATGCGCCCCTCCATCGAGAGGGCACGGATGGCCGAACCGCGATATTCGATGACGTGGCCGATTCCGCCACCGGTGCCGATGCGACCGATGATCGCGAGCACGATGTCCTTGGCGGTGACACCGGCGGGGAGAGTTCCGTTCACTTCCACGCTCATCCACTTCGGACGACTCTGCGGCAGGGTCTGGGTGGCCATGACGTGCTCCACCTCGCTCGTGCCGATGCCGAACGCCAGTGCGCCGAACGCGCCGTGGGTCGCGGTGTGGCTGTCACCGCAGACGATCGTCATGCCGGGCAGGGTGCGACCCTGTTCGGGGCCGATCACGTGAACGATTCCCTGTCGCGGGTCACCCATGGAGAACAACGTCACGCCGAACTCTTCGGCGTTCTGACGCATCACTTCCACCTGGCGGGCCGAGATGGGGTCGGCGATCGGCAGATGGATGTCGGCGGTGGGCACATTGTGGTCTTCGGTGGCCACAGTGAGATCGGGCCGTCGAATACGTCGCCCGCTCATACGCAGGCCGTCGAAAGCCTGCGGGCTGGTGACTTCGTGGACCAGATGGAGATCGATGTACAGCAGGTCGGGCTCGCCGGAGGCCGAGTGGACGACGTGCATGTCCCAGACCTTCTGGGGGAGGGTGGTGGGGGTGGCCATGACGCCTGACAGTCTCGCTCCCAATTCCGTCGGCGACAACGTACGTCTCCCCGTTGGACGGTGACGGGCACACCCGTGCCCATGATCGAACCCCAGGCTCTGGCCCATCACGTGGATCACTTGGTGCATCACGAACTCGACGACCCCTTCACTCTCGAGCAGGCCCGTCTGTACGTGGTGCCGGTCGGGTGTCGGTCGACCATCGAACTGTGCGACGTCGACGAGCACCCGTATCGGCTACTGGTGCGCAATCGGCATCATGCCGTGCTCGCCGGAGGGGCGTTGGTGGTCACCGGATGGTGTGCACCCACCGACGACCTCGCCGCGTGTCGACCGAGTGAGCACCCCCGTCGCCAGAGGGTGCGGGTCACCGTGGCCATCAACGGCCAAGGCATCGCGACCGTGCTGCGACGCGACGGCGACCCTGAGATCCCCGAGTTGATGGACGATCGGGGTGAGGGCGAGTTGCCCGACGCCCTCGAGCGCTGGTGGAACGGCGTCGCTGCGATGCCGCCCATGGGTGTCCCGCGCGGTTGAGAGTCAGATCACCGCGAAGAGTTCGACCAGCAACACCAGGTCGGTCTTGGCCGGTAGCTCGATGTCGCTGTTTCCATCCTCGCCGAAAGCGTCCGCGTACGGGATCTTCAGGATCCGCTGTCCACCGACCTTCATGCCCGGGATCCCCTCGACGATTCCCGGGAGCGAACCGTCAGGCACGAGCGTGAGGGTGACGGGGCTGGGGTCGCCCCACGTGCTCACCAATTTCGCTCCGGTGTCACCGCGGTAGGCGATGAGGTGCACCACCACCGTCGAACCGGCTTCGGCCACCTTGCCGTCTCCCGTGCGGATGTCGTCGGTGACGAGGTCGGTCAGCGTGCCGCTCGTGCCGATGTTCGAGTATTCGGGTTCGTCGGTCGGGTCGATCGCCGGGACGATTGCCAGCAGGTCGATCACGAACGAGATCGCGGAGTCGGGTGGAATGGCGTCGCCCGATCCCGCGTCGCCGTAGGCGAGTTCGGCGGGGATGTCGAGTTGACGACGGCCGCCCACCTTCATGCCGATCAGTCCCTGCTCCCAGCCCGGGATCACCGCGCCCTGGCCGAGCGTGACGGCGAAGGGTTCTCCGTCGAAGTTGCCGTCGAAACGTTTGCCGTCGGCCGACAGCACACCCACGTAGTTCACGAACACCGTGTCGCCCTCGACCGCGCCGTCACCTTCGCCGTCGGTCAGGTCGGTGATCACCAACTCGGTGGGAATCTCGATGGGGAGGTCGACGTTCGGCTCGGTGCTCACGTCGGCCGGGTCGGTGGGGACCACGGAGACCTCGGACTCGAGAGTCGAGTCGTCGGGCGAGGAGCCGTCGTCGCCACCGCATGCGCTGACGGTGAGACCAACGACCGCGATCACGGCGGACAGGCGACGGACGGAGCGGTTCGACATTCCGGGAACGCTAGCGGTGCGAGGCCGTCACGAGCGGGCAGCGAGCCATCGACGCTCCGACTCACCCAGTGGGGTGCTGGGAGGATCGTTCACGAAGGGCCACAGTTCCCGCGCAATGCGCCGGTAGTTGCCGGTCGCTCCCAACTCGCCCAGAATCGCGTACAACCCGAGGTTGATTCTTTGGATGAAGACGAACGTCTTGGGAACGGTCGCGTACTGGGCGATCGGACTCGACCGGTCGAACGTGTGACGCACGATGCTGCTCGCGTACTGCGCGGTCCAGGTGATCTCGCGATCGGCGCGAACCGGCTCGTAGAAGCGACCGAAGTAGGTACCCACGTCGGAGGTCTCCACCGGGGCGTCGCGTTTCAACATGCCGGAGTCCTCGAGGACCCGACGGAACGCCGGGACATCGCCCTCGTAGGCGGCCGACCGAACCATGGCGATGAACGTCGCCATTTCGTCGTCCGAGAAATGCTTCACCAGCCCGAAGTCGAGGAACGTGATGCGACCATTCTCGTGGAAGATGTAGTTGCCGGGGTGGGGGTCGCCGTTGAACTTGTGCATCCCGTAGAGGCTCCGGAACACGAACCGGAACAGGGCCTCGGCCGCCAGGTCCTTTTGTTCCTGGCTCTGTTGGAGCAACTGACCCCACGACCATCCGTTCACCAATTCGGTGGTGAGAACCCGACTCGTGCTGAAAGTGTGGTACACCCGCGGCACGTGGATGAACGGATGCCCGTCGTAGTAGTCGGCGAACAACTGCTGATTGGTGGCCTCACGCGCGTAGTCGAGTTCCTCGCGGATGCGCTCTTTGACCTCGCTCACCATGTCGGCGGGGTCGAGGCCGCTGAAACCCTGTTGCAACAGGAACCCGAGAAGGTCGGCATTGCGCAGGTCGGCGTCGATGGCTTGGTCGACGCCGGGGTATTGAACTTTCACGGCGACGGCCCGTTCCTCGCCTGATGCAGGGTCGACGATCACGGCCCGGTGCACCTGTCCGATCGACGCTGCCGCGATCGGGGCGGGATCCCATTCGACGAACACTTCGGAAGGTGGCCGGCCCAGTTCCCTCTCGATCACGCTCGCAGCCAGTTCTGCCGACATGGGAGGCGCGCTCGACTGCAGTTGGGACAGCGCCGAACGCAGGGGTGCGGGCAATCCATCGTCGAGGTAACTCGCCATCTGACCCAACTTCATCAACGCGCCCTTCATCTGGCCGAGCCGTTCGGAAACCTGGGCCGCGGTCTTGAGCTCGGTCTCGTGGTCGATCTCGATGCGTCGTTCAACAGTGGCGAAGGCTTTGCGCGCGCCGGCGCTGGCGTACGTGAGCCCGACCCGCGAACCGAGTCGCAGGAGCTCACCGTTGCGGGCCGCCATCGAAGCCCGTCGAATGGCCGAGCCGAACGAACCATCCCGCGAACGGTCGCCTGAATCGCGTCGAAGCGAACGCATGAGCACCGCCCCGACCGCGGACGCCAGAATTGCGACGGCCACGAAGCGTCGTGCTCGCACGTCAACCTCTCCGATCGGTCACTGACCGCGCGCCTTCGACGATCAATTCGGCCATTCGTGGAGCCAGTGCGACGATCGCATCGTGTTCGCCGTCGACGCGCGACGCCCGGGCGTTGGGGATGGCGGCGAACAAGTCGAGTTGGCGATGCACGGGGATGACCGGATCACGCAAGGTGACCACGTGCGAGGTGGGCACGTCGATCTCGCCGACCCAGTCCAGCGCCGAGAAGGATCCGATGGCGTGGCCGGCTTCGAGAACCATGCGCCAGTCGTGCAGTTCGATCTGGCTGACGGCCCACGGACCCCACTGGGCCGCCTTGCGACTGAGATAGACCTTCTCGGTGACTCGCACCCGCGTGGAACGCGGCGTGAGCCGGGCGAGCGCGCCAAGACCGGTGAGCCCGAGGAAGGCCATCCGCTCGGCACGGCTGTGGGCGAAACTGGCCGCGGTGGCGCACAGAACCAAGCCGTCGACGAGTTCACGGTGTCGGCGCCACATCAGGAGTGCGATGGGGCCGCCCATCGAATAGCCGACCGGTATGACCGAGCCGAGGCCGAGTTCACGTACGAGCGCCGCGGCGTCGTCGGCGGCATCGGCGAGTCGGAACGGCTTGCGACTGCGGATACCCCGACCATGTCCGCGATGGTCGAGCGCGACGATGCGATAGTGCCGTCCGAGTTCCTCGTACACCGAAAACCAGTTGAGGTCGGCGGTGGCGGTCCAGCCGTGCAACAGCAGGAGCGTCGGGGCGTCGGCGGAGGGCCCGGGCGACTCGCGGATGAACGTCGTGCCCCGACCGGGCAATTCGATTTCGCGACCGGGGGGCAGCGGAGGAGTGCCGGGGCCGTCGAGGCCGGCGTTGTTCGACGTGGGGGAGACGGCCTGGTTCAGGGGAGCTCCACACTGATGATCGCGACCGACAGTCGATGACCGTTCGGCGTCGTATAGGAAATGGTCTCATCCAACCGTTTTCCGATGATCGCCTGGCCGAGCGCCGACTCGGGCGTCATGGTGGTCGCGCCCTCGTATTTCTCTTCGTGCGAGCCGAGGTAGTAGGTCTCGGGCTCGTCGCCGTCGATCGACACCGTCACCAACTTTCCCGGACCGACGAGGTCGCCGTCCTCGGTCTCGACCAACTCGTAGTTCTCGAGGATGGACTCGAGGTGGCGGATGCGACCCTCCATGTGCCCTTGCTCGTCCTTGGCCGCGTGGTAGTCGCCGTTCTCGGAGAGGTCGCCCAATTCCCGGGCGCGCTCGATCTTGTTGGCCACCTCGATGCGACCCCGGGTGGTGAGGTCGTCGAGTTCCTGCTTGAGCCGCTCGAGAGCATTCGCGGTGAGGTGGTGGACCTTGGCCATGGCGCACAGGGTAACGGCGGACCCGCGGGGTTGGGATGGCGAGGCACCCCGGGTTCGCCCGTGAAATGGGACTCTTCGGTCTCTGCCCGTACGATGTGTCTCCATGTCGTCGACCAACAGAACTCATCGTGTCGCCGTGATCGGCGGAGACGGAATCGGCCCCGAAGTCACCGTCGAGGCCCTCAAGGTGGTGCGGGCGGCCGGGGTGAACCTCGACACGACCGATTTCGACCTGGGCGGCGCGCGGTACCTGCGCGACGGCGAGATCCTCGGTGACGCGGCACTCGACCAGTTGCGTGGTTTCGACGCCATTCTGCTCGGTGCAGTCGGTACGCCGGACGTTCCCCCCGGTGTGATCGAGCGCGGGCTCCTGTTGAAGATGCGCTTCGAGCTCGACCTCTACGTCAATCAGCGTCCCTTTGCGGGGACCGCCCCCG
Source organism: Acidimicrobiia bacterium (assembly GCA_046091365.1). GTDB lineage: Bacteria > Actinomycetota > Acidimicrobiia > Acidimicrobiales > Ilumatobacteraceae > Casp-actino8. Next base: position 9,359 of record JBJTBM010000087.1, read on the forward strand.
GTCACTCCAAGGCCCACGACTTCGTCGTGATTCGCGAGAACACCGAGGGTCCGTACGTGGGCGAAGGTGGTGTGCTGCGTCGCGGCACGCGACACGAGGTGGCCACCCAGGGGAGCGTCAACACCCGCATGGGCGTCGAGCGTTGCGTGCGGTACGCGTTCGAGTTGGCCATGAAGCGTGAACGTAAGCACGTCACGTTGGTGCACAAGACGAACGTGCTCACATTCGCCGGAAATCTGTGGGAGCGCACCTTCAACGAAGTGGCCGCCGACTTCCCGGCGGTGTCCACCGCCTACAACCACGTCGATGCCGCGTGCATCTACTTCGTGCAGGATCCGCATCGCTACGACGTGATCGTCACCGACAATCTTTTCGGTGACATCCTCACCGACCTCGGTGGTGCGGTGTCGGGTGGCATCGGACTCGCTTCGTCGGCGAACCTCAACCCGGCCCGCACCGGCCCGAGCATGTTCGAGCCGGTGCACGGTTCGGCTCCCGACATCGTCGGTACCGGCAAGGCGAACCCCACGGCGGCCATCCTTTCGGCAGCCTTAATGTTGGACTTCCTCGGTGAGTCGAGTGCCGCTGATCGGGTTCGTGCGGCCTGCGTCGAATCGGTGTCGGGTTCGACCACCGAGATCGCCGACGCCATCGCGGCCCGACTGGCCTGAAAACGTCGGGTTCACTCGGCGAGCCCACCAACTAATCTGACGAAACGACATCGAACGGAGTGCCATGCCTACTTTGATCCCCACCCCGAAAATCTGGATGAATGGCCAGTTGGTCGACTGGGACAAGGCGCAGGTGCACGTGTTGACGCACACGCTGCACTACGGCACCGGCGTGTTCGAGGGCATCCGGGCCTATGAGACCAGCAAGGGCACGGCGGTCTTCCGCCTCAGCGAGCACATCGAGCGTCTCTTCCGAAGCGCCCACATTCTCGGCATGGAAATCCCGTACACGGTGGAAGAGATCATCCAGGCGACCAAGGACACCGTGGCCTCCACCGGACTCGCGTCGTGCTACGTGAGGCCGCTCGCGTATTACGGCTACGGGGAGATGGGTCTCAACACACTGCCCTGCAAGGTCGACGTGGCCATCGCGTGTTGGCCGTGGGGCGCGTACCTTGGCGACGACGCGCTCACCAAGGGCGTGCGCATGAAGATTTCGTCGTGGACCCGCCACGATCACAACACCATGCCGCCGGCCGCCAAGACCGTGGGCAACTACGTGAACTCGTCGTTGGCCAAAGTGGAAGCGCTCAAGGCCGGCTACGACGAGGCCATCATGCTCGCTCCGAACGGTCTGGTCGCCGAGTGCACCGGCGAGAACATCTTCTGCTCACGCAACGGTGTGGTGCTCACGCCGCCGTTGTCGGCGGGCGCCCTCGAGGGCATCACGCAGAGCTCGGTGATGGAGATCGGTCGCGATCTGGGGGTCGACATCCGAGTCGACAACATCGCCCGTAGCGACCTGTACATCGCCGACGAAATTTTCGTGTGTGGAACCGCCGCTGAAGTCAGTGCGGTGAACTCGGTCGACGATCGATCGGTGCCCGCGCCGGGTCCGGCCACCACGGCGATCGGTCAGATGTACGCCCGTGTGGTGCGCGGCCAGGAGGCCAAGTACTCGCATTGGTGCGAACTGGTGAAGTGACCCGCCACCACCGTCGGGTGACGGAAAACGAGAGTCAGACGATTGCGTCGCGTCGGCGGGCCGCCATACCGGCCAGGCATTCGAAAGCCAGGCGATGGGCCACGTTCACGGTGAGTTCGCTCACGTCGTAGGCCGGGGCCACCTCGACGATGTCGACCCCGACCACGTCGTGTTCGAGGCACAACGTTCGCACCATGCGCAGAAGGTCGACCGACAGGATTCCACCGGGCTCGGGGGTTCCGGTTCCGGGCGCGAAGGCCGGGTCGAGGCTGTCGACATCGATCGAGATGTACAGGTGGTCGGCCGCTGCGAGCGCCTCGCGCACGGCGTCGTCCATGACCGCCTTGAAACCACGGTTCCAGATCTCGTCCATGGTGTGCCAGCGCATGCCCTGCTCGCCCATCCAGTCGAACACGTCCTTGGGCGGCCAGTAACCGCGTAGTCCGACCTGCACGAAGTTCGGCCCGGGGATGGCCCCCGACTCGATCAGTCGACGCATCGGCGTGCCATGGCTCGCCAGGTTGCCGTCGATGATGTTGGCGGTGTCGGCGTGAGCGTCGAAGTGCACCATGCCGACCTTGCCGAATCCCTTGGCCTCGGCGACCGCGGTCGCGGCTGGCCAAGTGATGCTGTGATCGCCGCCGAGGACGATGGGCACGATGCCACGCGAAGCGACTTCGCTCACCCGCGCCTTGATGTTGGCGTGACTGGTGGCGGTGTCGGCGTGCGGGCAATACGCGTCGCCGAAGTCGACGACCTCGAGCCAATCGAAGATCTCGATACCGAGGTCCATGTGATAGGTGCCGGGCTCGTATGGTTGCGACCGAATGGCCCGCGGACCGAAGCGTGAGCCGGGTCGATTCGTGGTGGCGATGTCGAAGGGGGCGCCCACGATGGCCACCTGCGGCTTCCAGTCGTCGAGCATCTCGGGGTCGGGCAGGAACGGGCGCTGGCCGAACGTCGAGAGTCCTCCGAACACATAACCGAGTTCCAATTGCTCGCGCATGCCGGGGGAGAGGTCGCGCTTGGGATCAGTCATGCGCGCACCCTACCGAGGGTCACCACACTCGGTCCGAGACGCAAGAGAGCCCCGAGGGTGCTGCCGGTTTCCCAGCGCTCCACTCGGGGCGTCTCCCGTTCGAGTGTCCACCAGTTCGCGAACTTCGGTTGTTACCCTTCGTACGCTCACTTGATTCGCCCGTCGGAGTTGCCCCCGGCGGGCGAATTGCCATTTCCGGCCCCGCCGCATGGTTGCCCTGTCGGCGGGTCCGGACCTCCCCTTCGGTTGCCCGTCGGATCGGAGTGGACCCTCTCCCGAGGTGGCGACTCATCTGGGCCGAGGCGCGCGTCGAGTTTCCCCAACGTGCATCCCCGGTGCGTCCCGCGTGGTCGTCACCGTGGTGGGACAACTATGGAGGCGCCATTTCCGCAGGTCAAGGGATATTTTTCAACCCACAGGGTTATCCACCGAACTTTTCGGTTGTACACACGATCGAGGGGTTTTTGCACCGCTCGTCCACAACCATGTCCACAGAAAACGGACCGCGAGGTGGGGTTCGCGTTGACGCACGGGCCCCGAAACGGTTGACTAATCGGTGATGAACGCCGTGACCACACCCCGCATCGCCATCGCTGTTGCGTCGATCATCATCATTCGGTAGCGCACGAGTTCGTTCTCGTGCGCAGTCGGCCGCCTGAGGGCGGCTTTTCTGTTTCTCGGGAACGTCACACGACATCACGACATCACGACATCACGACGGAGAAGCGACGGAACCAACATGAGCAACATGATCGAAGTCTTCGACACCACTTTGCGCGACGGATTGCAGGTGGAAGGCGTCTCGGCCACGGTCGAGGACAAGCTACGCATCGCCGAGCAACTCGACTTCCTCGGTGTGCACTTCATCGAAGGTGGCTGGCCTGGCGCCAACCCCAAGGACATCGAGTTCTTCGCGCGCGCCGCGACCGAACTGAAGCTCACCTCCAGCACGCTCGTGGCTTTCGGCTCGACGCGTCGCCCCAAGGGAAAGGTCGACGACGACGCGACGTTGCGCCATCTCGTCGACGCGGGCACCAGTGCGGTGTGCATCGTGGCCAAGAGTTGGGACTATCACGTGGTGAACGCGTTGCAGACTACCCTCGACGAGGGCGTGGCGATGATCGCCGATTCGGTGGAGTTTCTGCGTGGCCATGGCCGGCAGGTACTGGTCGACATGGAGCACTTCTTCGACGGTTTCAAGCGCAACGAGGAGTTCGCATTGCGGGCCCTCGAGGCCGCCGTCGTGAAAGGGGCGAGCCACCTTGTGTTGTGCGACACCAACGGTGGGAGCCTGCCCCACGAGGTGCAGGAGATCGTGGCGTCGGTGAAGCGTCATGTCGGCGACGACGTGATCATCGGCATCCACTGTCACGACGACACTGGTTGTGCCGTGGCCAACAGCATGGCCGCCGTGCTCAGCGGGGCCCGACACGTTCAGGGCACCCTCAACGGTCTCGGCGAGCGCACGGGGAACACCAATCTCACCACGGTCATCCCGAACTTGCAGTTGAAACTCGGCTTCGAATGCCTGCCCGAGGGCCGACTCGAGCGCATCACCGCCGTCAGCAATCACGTGGCCGAGGTTCTCAATCGGCCGCTCAATCCACAGGCGCCGTACGTGGGTGCCGGAGCGTTCGCACACAAGGCCGGTTTGCACGTGAGCGCGATCGCCCGGGCCAAGGACGCGTACGAACACGTCGACCCTGAGTTGGTGGGCAACGGCACCCGATTCGTGGTGAGCGAGATGGCCGGCAAGGCAACCATCGCTATCAAGGCCGAGGAATTGGGCCTCGCGATGGACGGACCCGCGGTCAACCAGGTGATCGACGACCTGAAGCGGCTCGAGCACGAGGGATACCACTTCGAGGCCGCCGATGCGTCGCTCGAGCTGCTCATGCGTCGCGCCACCGGCTGGGAACAGCCGTACTTCCGTGTGGAGAGCATGCGGGTGATCACCGACGAGACGTCGGGCGGAGGGTTCACCACCGAGGCAACCGTCAAGGTATGGGTCGGCTCGGACGGCTCGTCGACGCGTCACGTGCACACCGCCGAGGGGAACGGTCCCGTCAACGCCATCGACTCGGCCTTGCGTGCGGCGGTGTCGCAGGCCCACCCGCTCGTCGACCGTATCCACCTGACCGACTACAAGGTGCGAATCCTCGACGGTGGCTCGGCGACCGGCGCCGTCACGCGAGTGCTCATCGACGCCACCGACGGCGAGCGCTCCTGGACCACCATCGGCGTCAGCGCCAACATCATCGAGGCATCGTGGCGTGCCCTCGAGGAGTCGCTGGTGTTCGGACTCCTGCATGCCGAGGCCTGAGCGAATACGGTAGGGGCGATGTCCGCACCAAAGCACGCCCCCACCCCGGTCCTCGACGCGGTCCGAACCTATTCGTCGCCCGACGTGGTACCCGCCCCATGGTCGAACGATCGCCCGACCGACATCGAGGGATTCCAGCCCGCCGGTGAGCGTCTGGGTTACCAGGGACCCGATCAGGGATACGGGCTCATGTTGGCCAATCGCCTCCGGGATCGACTGCACCCGGGTGATGGCGTGTCGATCGACGACGCGATTCGGGGTTGCCTCAACATCGCACTCAAGCGAGCGTCATTGTTCGGTCGTGCCCCGGTGATTCACGATCTCACGATGGCGTTCACGATGTGGGGATTCTTCGAGCCGAATCCGCCCCACGACTTGGTCGTGAGGCGCACCGAATTGTTCGAGGGGGTCGGCAGCGTTCACCATTACAAGGAAGGTCGTGCGATCGCTGATCTGGTACCCGACGCCACATTGCGCATGACCCCATCGGCGGTCGCGGCTTCGTGGACTGTGGCCTGGCGCACGCTGACCGGCGCCTGAGATCTCCTCGACCGCGACGGAGTCGTAACCTGATCCTGTGACCGACTATCGCGCCCCTCTCGCCGACATCGACTTCGTCCTCAACCGAGTCTGCGGACTCGATCGCATCCTGAAGCTCCCCGGGTACATCGACGTCGACACGTCGGTCGTTCGAGACCTGCTCGAGGAGGCGGCGCGATTCATGGAGGAGAAGATCGCACCGCTCAACAAGGTGGGCGACGAGTTCGGGGTGCGTCTCAACGACGACCATTCCGTGACGACCGCTCCGGGTTTCGCCGAGGCCTACCTGCAGTACGTGGCGGCTGGTTGGGGCGCGGTCCCCTTCGACGCCGGTTATGGCGGGGGCGGCTTTCCGTGGGTGGTGGGCATCGCCCTGCAGGAGATCCTGACCGCGTCCAATATGGCCTTCTCGATGTGTCCGCTTCTGACTCAAGGCGCGATCGACGCGATCATGCACCACGGCAGCGAGTCGCAGAAGATGACCTATCTGCCCAAGATGATCACCGGTGAATGGTCGGGAACCATGAACCTCACCGAGCCCGACGCGGGGAGTGACGTCGGTGCGGTGCGCACGCGCGCCGTGCAGTCGGCCGACGGCTCGTATCGCATCACGGGCACCAAGATCTACATCTCGTTCGGCGAGCACGACATGGCCGACAACATCGTGCACCTGGTCCTGGCGCGCACCCCCGACGCACCTCCCGGGACCAAAGGCATCTCGTGTTTCATCGTGCCCAAGTACCTCGTCGGCAGCGACGGCCGTCTCGGCGCCCGGAACGACATTACATGCGTGTCGGTCGAGCACAAGCTCGGCATTCACGCCAGCCCGACGTGCGTTCTCTCCTTCGGCGACAACGGTGGCGCGGTCGGCTACCTCATCGGTGAGGAGAACCGTGGCATGCAGTACATGTTCACGATGATGAACCAAGCGCGCCTGTCGGTCGGACTTCAGGGTCTGGCGGTCGGTGATCGGGCGTTCCAACAGGCGCTGCAATACGCCAAGGACCGACGCCAAGGTCGCGCCCCCGGTGCCCCGGCTGGCGAGTCATCGCCGATCATCGCCCACCCCGACGTGAAGCGCATGCTCCTCACGATCAAGACCACGTGCGAGGCCCTGCGGCGTCTCACCTACTGGAACGCCGCTTGCCTCGACGTCGCCAAGAGCCACCCCGACGCGGCCGAGCGCGAGTTCGCCGCCGATCTCGCGGCGTTGTTGACCCCGCTCTCGAAAGGCTGGGGCACCGACATGGCCGTCGAACTGACGGGAATCGCGGTGCAGATCCACGGTGGTATGGGTTTCATCGAGGAGACGGGCATCGCCCAGCACTACCGCGACGCACGCATCACCACCATTTACGAGGGGACGAACGGCATCCAGGCGATCGACCTGGTGGGTCGCAAACTGGGTCTGCAAGGTGGCGCCGTCGTGAAACGTCACCTCGATTCGATCGACTCCTTGATCGTCCGTCTGGACGAGCACCCCGAGATGGCGGGCTGTCGCTCGGCTCTGACCAAGACGCTGGCGGCGACGCGCGAGGCCACAACCTGGTTGGCCGACCACGGATCGAACCCCCTCGACCTGCTGTCGGGTGCCACACCGTACCTGCGACTCCTGAGCGTGTTGACCGGCGGGTTCTTGATGGCCGAGTCGGCCCTCATCGCGACGGCGAACGCGACCGAAATCGGAGCCGAGGCGGTGGCCGAGCGGGTGGCCTCGGCACGGTTCTTCTGTGAGCAGTTGATGCCGGCGGTCGACGGGCTGGTGCCGGCGATCACGGGTGACTCCGATTTGTTGATGACCGCGATTTGATCGTCAGGAATGACGCCTGATCGTTTCCGCGACGGCGTATTCGAAAAGTGGCTGGAACACCAGTCTGGTGTCCACGCCATGGGCCAAACCCGTGCACACCTCGAGCAGCATCATGCCCTGGGCCAGCACGCGCAACATTTCGACCGCGGGGCGAACGACGTCGATGTCGAGACCGTACCGGTCCCGGAATGCCGCGGACGCGAAACTGTTCGCGTCGGTATCGGCTAGATGAAGAGCCCGGCGAATGTCGGCGTCGTGGATCGCCGCCAAATGGAACTCGAGACGCAGACGTCGTTGATCGCGTCCCGAAGGGGCGAGCAACGTACGGTTCGCGAGCATGGCTTGGCTGCGCAATGCATTCTCGTATTCGTGAACCCGTGGATCTTGTCGGGATCGAATGAAAGGCTCCGAGTTGTCCGCGGACGAGGGTGACATCAGGAACTCGGCACGCGAACCCTTGTACAAGCGATTCAAGAGTTTCGCGGCGACGTCACCGAACAATGCCTGCCGTGATCGATAATCGGAGAAGAGTGCCGACGGGGGCAGTCCCGCTGCTCGGGCGATCCGCTGTGTGGTGGCGCGCTCCAAGCCGTCGCGGGCAATCACTCGGGCTGCTCCGTTGACCAGGGCGTCACGGGTCGGGTTGCCGGTGTCGATCGTGATGTCGACCAGAAGTTCACCGTCGGGAACCGGCCAAGTTGGTTGGTCACGACCGTCGAGCACCTTGTGCGCTGCGGGCTTCATGACCTCCCAATTGTCGGCGTCGAAAAGGTCGACCGCGGCGAAGTAGAGACAACCGACGACGAAACCCACGGTCAGAAACCTTCGATCAGAGTCGGGTCCCGCAGGCCGATGCTCGACCCCGATGTCGGTCAACCACGAAGTGACATCGGGGATCACGACTTCGGCCAACTCGGGTACGCGGGGTGCGGCAATCATCAAGCTGATGGCGGGGTGAGCGGTCCGGCCAGGTTGGCCAGCGCCCGGGCGATGGACATTTGCGCTTCATTGCGTCGAGGACCAGGGTCGAGAGTCTGGATCGATGTCTCGATGAACGATCGCATCGCCCCCAAGAGCCGGTGCTGCCACAAACCCACCAGAATCTCCTCGGTGTTCTCGTACCTCGAGTAGACGGCGCCGGTGGTCAGTTCGGCCGATCGGGCCAGTTCGAGAGCACCCAGTCGGTCGGGCCCCTTTTCTCGGAGCAAGTCGACGCCGACATCGAGCAACAACTCGTCGTTGCGGGCGGCATCGGATCGGCGTCGCCCCGTGTTCACGAGACGACGCTGACTATCTATGACTACTACCGATAGAACTGTCGCGATCAGGTGTCGACAGCGTGGGCCCTCAGGTCCTCGAGGTCGCAAAATTCGAGGGCCATCACGTGCGTGGCGGCCAACACAACCCGCGGTGCCGCGCCGGCTTCGAACGCTTCTTGCCATCGTGAGGCGCACAAACACCATTGATCTCCGGACTTCAAACCGGTGAACCCGTACTGGAGCATCGGGGTGCTGAGGTCGTTGCCGACCGACTTGCTGAATGCAAGGAACTCGTCGGTCATGACTGCGCACACCACGTGCACCCCGGGATCGTCGCCACGAGACTCGCAACAGCCTGTTCGGTAGTAGCCGGTCAATGGATCGAATGAGCAGGGGACGAGCTCCCCGCCGAGCACGTTGCGCTGCATCAGTTGATCGCCACGTCGAAGAGCGAGCCGATCAGGTACGTCACTCCGCAAGCGACGATCAGGATCAGCACCTGACGCAGGCTGCTCCACCACACCTTCTTCTCGGCGGAACGCCCGATGATCGCCCCCACGAACGCCGCGGCCACCACACCGATGGCCACCGAGGCGAACTTCGCTCCGCTTCCACTTCCGATGTACCAGGGCACGACGGGCAGCAAGGCCCCGAAGATGAAGCAAATCAACGACAACGTGGCCGCTTTCCACGCCGATGGCAACACCCCGGGATCGACACCGAGTTCCTCTCGGGCGTGCACGGCGAGGGCCGACTCGGGCCGACGCATCACGTCGGCGGCCGCGGCGGCGGCCCGTTCGGGCTCGATTCCGTGACTCTCGTAGATTTTGGCCAACTCGATGGTCTCGGCCGCGGCGTTGACGTTCAACTCGCGTCGTTCGATGTCGATCTCGCGGGTGATCAGTTCGTTTTGCGCCGACACCGAGACCCACTCACCGGCGGCCATGCTCGCGGCTCCGGCGATGGCCCCGGCGATACCGGCGAGGCGAACCACGTTCGAATCGACCCCGCTGCCCGCGAGACCGATCATGAGCGACACGTTGGACACCAACCCGTCGCTGATTCCGAACACCGCGGCGCGGGCCAATCCTCCCGACACCGACCGATGTCCGGAGTGCTGTTCTCGGGGAACACTGAACGAGTGACGAGCCATGAAGGTGACGCTAGTGCGACGGGAGACGAGCGTTAGCGTACGAGGAGCATGACTGATGTCGCCTCGCCCCGTTTCAGGTTCGCTCCCTCACCCACGGGGTTCTTCCATGTCGGCGGAGCGCGTACGGCCCTGTACAACTGGGCTCTGGCGAAGCGGCTCGGGGGCACGTTCGTGCTGCGTATAGAGGACACCGACGAGGCCCGTAACAGGCCGGAGTGGACCCAGGGAATCATCGACGCGCTCGACTGGATCGGGGTGAAGCGCGATGATCCCACCTTCGAAGGTCCGTACTTCCAGAGCAACTATGCCGAGGAACACGTGGCGGCCGCGTTGCGCCTCCATGCCGAAGGGCGTGCGTACTACTGCGATCTGACGCCGGAGCAGGTTCAGGAGCGATCCAAGCAGAACAGCAAGCCGGGCTATGACGGCTACTCGCGCGATCGCGGACTCGAGGCCGCGCCCGGACGGGTGTTGCGGTTCCGGGTGCCCGAAGGCACCACCGTGGTCGACGATCTCGTCCGTGGGCGGGTGGAGTTCGCCAACGACACCATCGAGGATTTCGTGTTGTTGCGTGGCAACGGCTCACCGATGTTCCTGTTGGCCAACGTGGTGGACGACGTGTCCATGCGGGTGAGTCACGTGGTGCGGGCCGAGGAACACCTTCCCAACACGCCCAAGCAGCAGATGTTGTGGGAGGCGTTGGGTCACCGACCGCCGGCGTGGGCCCACGTACCCGTGCTGGTGAACGAGCAGCGCAAAAAGCTCTCGAAGCGTCGTGACAAGGTGGCGCTCGAGCAGTTCCGCGACGAGGGCTACCTGTCGACGGCGATGGTCAATTATCTGATGACGTTGGGGTGGGCCCCGCACGGGGATGACGAGATCGTTCCGTGGTCGCGCATCGAAGCCGAGTTCCGTATGGAGGACTTCATCCATTCGCCGGCGTAGTTCGACCTCAATAAGCTCGCCGCCTTCAACGGCGACTACATACGTGCGATGACTCTCGACGAGTTCGTCTCGGCGTGCGAACCGTTCCTCAACGGTGAGGTGCCTTGGACGAGTGAAAGGTTCGACGTCGCGATCTTCCGCGCGATCGCGCCACT
>JBJTBM010000088.1:0-4325 GCA_046091365.1 Acidimicrobiia bacterium
GCGATCGACGCGGGGAACACCACGAAGGCCTTGATGGTTGCCCGACGCATGATGTCGGCCGGGGATCGTCACCCGTTGCAGGTGATGGCGCAGTTGCACAACCACTTCTCACGCTTGGCCAAACTCGACGGGCCGACGATCGGAGGCATCGGCGACGTCGAGGCCCTCACCGGCGTCAATGGATTCCAAGCCGAGAAGGCGTTGAAGTCGTATCGCAACCTCGGCTCGGCCGGAGTCAAGCGCGCCTTCGAACTCTTGTCGGTGGCCGATCTCGACCTGCGCGGGGGCACGGGGCTCGAGGAGGAGGTCGTGATGGACGTGCTGGTGGCCCGGCTGTCGAAACTGGTGGCGCCGGTCAGTCGGCGGCGTTGACCGACTTCATGAGCCGGCTCTTGCGGCGGGCTGCCGTGTTCTTGTGGATGATGCCCTTGGCGGCGGCCATGTCGATGCGCTTCACCGCGACACGCACGTCTTCGGGGTTGGCGTCGGTGCCGGCCGAGGTGCGGGCGTTCTTGACCCGAGTCTTGAGCTCGCTCTTGACCGCCTTGTTGCGCTCGGCGCGCTTGGCGTTGGTCAGGATGCGCTTCTTCTGGGACTTGATGTTTGCCACGTGAACCTCGGTGCGATTGAAACAGCCCCGTGAGGGTACCAGCGCGGGACCGGCGCCCCAACCCCGCTGACCTGCGTCTCGAGGCCCCGATCAGCCCCTCGACGGGCGGCCCAGCAGTAGTCTTTCGGGGTCGTCGGTTCCTCCCGCCGCACCGCCGCCCATGGACCTCTCCCGCATCCGCAACTTCTCGATCATCGCCCACATCGATCACGGGAAGTCGACGCTGTCGGACCGCATCCTCGAGTTGACCAAGGCCGTGGACGCCCGTGACATGCGGGCCCAGTACCTGGATTCCATGGACCTGGAACGCGAGCGGGGCATCACCATCAAGGCCCAGAACGTTCGCGTCGACTGGAAGGACCACGTCCTGCACCTCATCGACACCCCCGGTCACGTGGACTTCGGATACGAGGTCAGTCGTTCGTTGGCAGCCTGTGAGGGCGTGGTGTTGGTGGTGGACGCGGCGCAGGGCATCGAAGCGCAAACGCTGGCCAACTGCTATCTGGCCCTCGAACACGACCTCGAGATCGTGGCCGCGCTCAACAAGATCGACCTGCCCGCGGCCGATCCCGAGCGCTACGCCGCCGAGATCGAGAACGTGCTCGGCATTCCGGCGGGCGAGATTCTGCGCATCTCGGCCAAAACGGGTGAGGGTGTTCCGGATCTGCTCGACGCCATCTGTGAACGCATCCCGGCCCCCAAGGGCGATCCCGACGCGGCGCTGCAGGCGCTCATCTTCGACAGCCAGTTCGATCAGTACCGCGGTGTGGTCTCGTCGGTCCGCGTGATGAACGGGCGCATGACGAGTGGTGCGCGTCTGCAGTTCATGCAGGCCGACGCGCAACACGAGGCGATCGAGATCGGAGTGCGCCGTCCGGTGCCGACACCGGTGGCCGAACTCGGTCCGGGCGAGGTGGGCTATCTGATCGCCGGCATCAAGGACGTCGCCGAGGCCCGTTCGGGTGAGACCGTCACCGTTCACGGGCGCGCCGCCACCGAGGCGCTCCCCGGGTATCGCGATCCCAAGCCGATGGTGTTCTGTGGCCTGTACCCGATCGACGGTGACGACTTCGAGAACCTGCGCGAGAGTCTCGAGAAGTTGAAGTTGAACGACGCCAGCGTCACCTACGAACCAGAGACGTCCGGTGCGCTCGGGTTCGGTTTCCGGTGCGGATTCCTCGGCCTGCTGCACATGGAGATCGTGAAGGAGCGCCTCGAGCGCGAGTTCGGGCTGGCCCTCATCGCGACGGCGCCGAGCGTGGAGTATCTCGTCACCAAGACGAACGGCGAGCAGTTGAAGGTCGACAACCCCGCCGACCTTCCGCCGCCACAGAACATCGATTACATCGAGGAACCGTATTTCCGCGTGAGCATCATCACGCCCAAGGAGTACACGGGCACCCTCATGGATTTGTGTCAGACCCGTCGAGGCGACATGTCGAAGATCGAGTACCTGTCGCCGGAGCGGGTCGAACTGCATTACATGATTCCCCTCGCTGAAGTCGTCGTCGACTTCTTCGACCAGATGAAGAGTCGCAGCCAGGGGTACGCCTCGCTCGATTACGAACTGTCGGGATACCAGCGCAGCAATCTCGTGAAGGTGGACCTGCTGCTGAACAGCATCATCGCCGACGCGTTCTCCACCATCGTCCACCGCGACAAGGCCGAGAACTACGGACGTCGCATGTGCGAGAAGTTGAAGGAACTCATCCCGCGCCAGATGTTCGATGTGCCGATCCAGGCGGCCATCGGAGGAAAGGTGATTTCCCGCGAGACGGTGAAGGCCAAGCGCAAGGACGTTTTGGCCAAGTGCTACGGCGGTGACATCACCCGAAAGCGCAAGCTGCTCGAGAAGCAGAAAGAAGGCAAGAAAAAGATGAAGGCGATCGGCCGTGTCGAGGTACCCGGCGACGTGTTCATCTCGGCGCTCAAGCTGGACGACTGAGTCGATGGCCCGTTCGGAGACGTTCCGGTCTCTGCGCAACCGCAACGCCCGTCTTTTCTTCGGCGGTTTGCTGGTGTCCAACGTGGGCACGTGGCTTCAGTCCACGGCCATGTCGATCCTCGTGTACCGACTCACGGGCAAGGCCACCGACCTCGGGATCACCGTTGCCCTGCAATTCCTTCCGATGCTGTTGCTCGGAGCCTGGGCCGGCGCGTTGTCCGACCGTCGCGACAAGCGGCGCACGTGTCTCGTCACCCAGTCGCTGATGGCCGGGCAGGCGGTTTTGTTGGGTTCGCTCGACCTCGCGGGACTGGTGTCCGTGCCGGTCGTGTACGCACTGGCATTGCTTCTCGGCGTCGTGAATGCCTTCGACAATCCGGCCCGACGCGGCCTGGTGGTCGAGTTGGTGCCCGAGGCCGACATCAGCAACGCCATGTCGCTGAACACCGCAGTGATGACCGGCTCACGGATCTTCGGACCCGCGTTGGCGGCGGCATTGGTGGGGCCGCTCGGTACGGGATGGTGCTTCATCGCGAACGGGGTGTCTTTCCTGGCCGTGCTGGGCTCGCTGGCGATGATCGACGTGTCCGAGCTCCGGGTCTCGCCGCGGGCGCCCGCCGGTGGCACTCCCGTGCGCGACGCGTTGAGGTTCGTCCGCCGTGATCGCGAGTTGCTGACGCTGCATCTCGTCCTCGTGGTCGTGAGCACCTTCGCGTTCAATTATTCGGCGTCGTTGCCGAAGTTGAGCGCCGTACGTTGGGGCGACGAACGCTGGTTCGGCTGGGTGTTGGCGGTGGTGAGCGTCGGAAGCGTCACCGGTTCGTTGTTGGTCGCGTCGCGTCGACGTGCATCGGTCCGTTTCTTCTACGCGAGTGTGATCCTGCTCGGTGTCGCCGGTCCGTTCGTCGCGTGGGCCCCGTCGGGTTGGTGGGCATTCGTCGGTGCGATCCCGTTGGGTGTGGGCGGTGCGGGGTTCCTGTCGAACTTCAACGGTCTGGTGCAGCAGAAGTGTCCGCCCGACATGCGCGGTCGACTCCTGGCCTTGTCCGCGGTGGCGTTCCTCGGTTCGACCCCCATCGGCGGGCCCGTCACCGGCGTGATCGCCGACTCGTGGGGCGCCGAATGGGCGTTGGCGTACGGAAGTCTCGTGTCGTTGCTCGCGGTCACGGTGGCCTTGGGCCTGAACTCACTCGGTCGCCACCGAGCCGTGCCGGTACCCTGACGACATGTCCGGCGGTCAAGTGATGCGTGTCATGGAGTGGGCGACGATGTCGTCGGTCGAACGCGATCGCCTCGTCGATCGCGACATCGACGCCATGATCCCGGGGTCGTTGCGCGATCAGATCGCGAGCCTCATCGCCGACGTGCGTGATCGCGGTGACGCCGCGGTGTGCGACGCTCTACGCACCTTCGACAAGGTCGACCTCGAGCCGTCGGGTTTGCGCGTGTCGGACGCCGAGTGGGATGCCGCCGCGACGCGCGTCGAGCCGGTGCTGGTGGCGGCGATCGACGACATGATCGACCACATCCGGCGATTCAACGAGCAGGTTCTCGCCCGACGGGCCGACTGGAGTTTCGAGAGCGATCCCGGTCTGGTGGTCGGCGAGCGCACGAGCGCCATCGCCTCGGCCGGGCTGTTCTGTCCCAGTGGAAAGGCCAGTTACCCGAGCGTGCTGGCCCAACTCGGTACGCCGGCGGTGGTGGCGGGAGTGGCGCAGGTGGCGGTCGTGGTGCCGCCGCAACCCGGCGCCAACGGTGCGGTCGATCCGG
>JBJTBM010000089.1:0-2696 GCA_046091365.1 Acidimicrobiia bacterium
GAGGCCAGAATCGAAATGAACACGACGTTGTCGACGCCGAGGACGATTTCGAGGGTCAAGAGCGCGGCGAGGGCACTCCAGGCGGTGGGGTCGGAGATCCAGTCGATGGTAGACAAAGTTAGGTCACATGTCGAGACGCCACGATGTCGCGACATGCACATTTCGGAGAAGGTGCGCGCGAAGCGGTATAAATCATTATGGCAAGGAACCGGAATTGTCTTCGCGCCGTGATCGTCGGGCTACTCGCGATCTCGACGGCGTGTGGCTCGGACGACGGACGATCTGAGGAGGTCGCGTCGATCACGGTGGCCGTTGAATCATCGAGTACCTCGAGCCTCGCCCCCGATGACGTGGTGACGACGACGACCAACCCGCAGACACCCGCGAATACGGCGACCGGGGGTGCGTCCACCACGTCGATTTCGCGATCCAATCCATCGTCGTCCGGGGATGTCCCCTCGTCGAGTGGCCCACCCAGCGGCTCATCGAACCCGGAGGCGCCGTCGATTCAGGTGTCGGGTGTGTCGCCGTCGTCGGTGGCGGTTGGTGGCACGGTGACGGTGTCGTTCTCGGTGTCGGATCCGTCCGGGGTGGCTTTTGCGGCGACGTTCTGGGATTCGTCGGCGGGGAATCCGGTGCCGGCGTGTCCCAACGGGATGGGTTTGACCCCGTCGGGAGGTTCGTCGACGAATCGGACGTATCAGGTTCAGTGCACGTTGCCGGGGTCGGGTATTCCGTCGGGGACGTACACGGTGTCGATCACGGCGAGTGACAACGCTGGCAACAACGCGTCGATCAACACCACGTTCACGGTGTCCTGACTCGTTCGACGACACGGTTCGTCTCGCTAGATTGTCCTCATGAAGATGCTCCGCCGAGCCATCGCCGCTCTCACTCTCACCGGTCTGGTGGCCGGGGTGCTGCGCATACGTGGGAAGGGTGGCACGCCCCCTGAGCGAGGCGGATGGCGCGAACTCACTCGCCCACCCTCGTGATGTCGGTCGCCGTCATCGGTCTCGGCGTCGTCGGCTCGCGCGTCGCGCGTCAATTGACGTCCTCGGCGGTTCCCGTGGTCGTACACGATCGCCGGTCTGAGGTGCAGGTGGGAGCCGCCCGTTCCTTGAAGGCCACCACGATCGACGACCTCGCGAGTCTCGATTCGGACACGACACCGGTGGTGGTGTTGGCGACGCCGGCACCGCAGCACCCGATGGCCCGCCTGCTCCTCGAATCGGGCTTCCATGTGGTGTGCACCTCCGACGACGTCGATGACACCGAGATTCTTCTCGGCCTCGACGCCGTGGCGCGGTCCCGTTCGGTGACCTTGGTGGTCGGTGCGGCGGCGAGCCCGGGGTTGTCGGGTCTGCTCGTCGCCGAATTGTCCGCCCGCATGGACGAGATCGACGAGATCCATGTCGGTGTGCACGGCACCGGCGGTCCGTCGTGTGCACGGCAGCACCATCGCGCTTTGGCGAGCGAGGCCCCGGGTTGGCACGACGGAGAGTGGATTCGTCGCCCCGGCGGTAGCGGACGCGAACTGTTGTGGTTCCCCGAGCCGATCGGCGGTCGCGATTGTTATCGCGCGCAACTGGCCGATCCCATCGTTCTGCACCGCGCCTTCCCGTGGGCGTCCCGAATCAGCGCACGAGTGTCGGCGACGCGGCGTGACCGTTTGACCGCGCGTCTGCCGATGATGTCGCCCCCGCACGCCGAGGGTGGACTCGGGGGCGTCCGCGTCGAGGTGCGTGGAGCGCGCAACGGTGAACGCCGCACGGAGGTGGCCGGGGTCGCCGAGCGCACCGGCGTCATTTCGGCCGCTGTCGCGGCGTCGGCGGCCGTCATGGTGGCGTCGCTCGGGCCGGGCGTGATCGTTCTCGGTCAGGAATCAGTGCCCAACGGGGTGATCCTCGATGACGTGATCCGTCGGGGAGTCGCGGTACTCGAGTACGTGGGAGCCGGAGGCTGAACGTGGCCGTCGACGTGCACACCATCGCGCGGCAGCGATTGCAGTCCGTCGACCAGCGTTACTCGAGTGGACGGCAGCGGTTGGTCGAGACGTTGCACCGAGCGGCGCATCCGATGATCGCCACTGAAATCGTGGAGGCGACCAGCGAACTCCCGCAAAGCAGCGTGTACCGCAATCTCGCGGTGCTCGAGTCCGCCGGCGTCGTGGTCAAGGTGCTCACGAACGGCGACCGCGCCGCATTCGAGTTAGCCGAGGAACTCAAGGGGCACCACCACCACATCGTGTGCGTCGCGTGCGGGCAGGTGCTCGACGTCGACATACCGCAGAAGGTCGAGCGTTTGCTCGACGAGGGTGTGGCCGAGACCGTCGCGGCGGCCGGATTCGAGCTCACCGGGCACAGACTCGACCTACTCGGTCGTTGCCGCAACTGCCGATGAATCAGGTTGTCGATCGGCTCTCGACGCGATTGATGCGTTCCGACAGCGAGTCGATGGCCGCGGTCAAGCGCTCGATTCGTTCGCTCAATTCGTCGATGTCGAGGTGATCGCGGATGTCCTGGGTGGTCGCGACGTCGGTCAGTGACACGCGGACACTGGCGATCTCGCGGGCCAGGAACTCGGTGTCGGCCTGCGTACGCTCGGCCACGCGTCGGTCGACCTCGGCCTGTGCGCGGTCGCGGGCCTCCTGACGGTTCTGCGCCAGCAGGATCAGCGGCGCGGCGTACGACGCC
>JBJTBM010000090.1:0-22280 GCA_046091365.1 Acidimicrobiia bacterium
TTCCTCGATCAGGTCGACGGCGAACTCGAGGAATCGGTGGCACTGCGCAGTGCGATCGCGCGTCACATCCGTGTCGTTCGCCCCGACGTCGTGCTGGGCCACGATCCCTGGAAACGCCACCGCCTGCACCCCGATCACCGACACGCCGGATTCCTCACCTGCGACGCGATCGTCGCGGCCCGCGACCCGCACTTTTTCCGCGAACACGGGATTCCGCATCACCGACCACGCCATCTTCTGCTGTGGGAGGCCGACGAACCGAACCACGGAGAGGACGTGTCCCAACACCTCGAGACCAAGATCGACGCCCTCATGGCCCACGCCTCGCAGTTCGAGAGCACGATGAAAGCCGTCGACCCCGCCGAACTCGAACGCTTCGCGGGTCGCATGCGTGAACGGGCGGGTCAGCTCGGCGCGCGCTTCGGTCGTGCGGCCGGCGAAGTCTTCACCAAACTGTCCGACTTCTGAACGTTCCGGCTCCGCGGGGTTCTCAGGGTCGACGCCGTGGTGGACCCGCGAAGGCCTGGGCGACATCGATCCACGTGCGAGCCGAGTCACCAACCACACCGAGCCCCGACTCCTCCGGACGTCGACGTTGCGTCACGACGAGGCAGAAGTCGAGCGCGTCACCGGACACCCGGTCGGACGCGTCGGCCGGACCCCAACTCCACGGCGAACCGTCGGGCGCCACGAGGTCGACCCGAATGGGAGCGGTGTCGGGCGACAGTCCGTTGATGGCAAGGCTGAAGGGTCGCGCCGTCACTCCGATGTGGGCCACGTGCCGCAGGCGCGGCGTCACGATCGGATCGCGGCCGACCGCCGAGCACACGTCATGACCGTGCGTCCAACACTCCATGAGTCGGGCGGTCAGGAACGACGCGACCGACATGGACGGCCCGTACCACTGGACGCGCGCGGTGTCGTCGACCGCCACCGCGCGCAGTGCGGCACTCGATCGACGCCACCGATCGAAGAGTTCACGGTGGTCGACACGGCGGCCGAGGTCGACCGACCCGTCGTGGGGTGCGGCGGCGATCAAAGCGTCACGGTCGATCACGAAACCGTCGGGGTCGACCAAGGCCATCACCGCGCGCTCGTCGAAGAACTGAAGATGGCTGATCTGATCGGCGACCGACCAGCCGGCCGATGGCGTGGGACGCACCCAGTCGTGGGGCGACAGGTCTCCGAGGACCGCGTCGAGCGCGGAATGTTCGGCGGCCAAGTCGGAGAGAATCGAAGCGGTGTCCATCGGTGGAATCAGGGCGGGGTGCGGGTCGGGGACGTTGCGGAAAAGCAAACGAGCGGGGGTTGCCCCCCGCTCGTTCAATTCCAGCCCGATCAGAGATCGGAAAGAATCACTTCTTCTTGGCGGCTGCCTTCTTCTTGGCGGGAGCCTTCTTGGCGGCGGCCTTCTTCTTGGCCGGAGCCTTCTTGGCGGCGGCCTTCTTCTTGGCCGGAGCCTTCTTCGCTGCCTTCTTCTTGGCCGGAGCCTTCTTCTTGGCCGGAGCCTTCTTCGCTGCCTTCTTCTTGGCCGGGGCCTTCTTGGCCGGGGCCTTCTTGGCGGCTGCCTTCTTCTTTGCTGCCATGGGATTGTCCCTTTCTGGTTTGGGTTTGTACTGCTGTGTCTTGCTTCTTCGAGTCGCCTCGGGCTCTCGCCGTCCGCGCACGTCGATTCATTTCTGGTCAGTTCTCGGGTGGAACTGACTACATTCGATTCGGTTTCCCCGCGAATTACAAGTATTCCCTTTGTTGCACTTGCAACATCCAGGCTGCTCGCACCGCGATGCTCGAGCCGCGAGCGTCCGACTCCTCCCACGGACCAATGCGGTGGCTCCACGACCACACGCGCTCGACGAGAGTCCATTCTGACGACCCCCGTCGTCCGAATGGTGGATACCCCGAGGACGAACCCCGGAAGATCCGTCGGGAATTCGCCCGGAAATCCACCAACGTCGCGCGTCGGGAGGCCACTATGGGAAGCGGACGATCCCACACTTGACACCACCACTTCGCGGCGAAGGGTTGGAAGGAGTCTCAGTGACCGAACTGATGCGGGAAACGGGCGAGCACACCATGGACGTGCACACCACGGACGACTCAACCCCCGCCGAACGGACGGCCACTTCGCACGGCACAAGTGTGGTGCTCGACACGTCGGTGCTGATCGCGGATCCGAATTGCCTGGCGGCGTATCCCGAGTGCGCGATCGTGATCCCGCTCACCGTGATCGAGGAGCTCGACGGACTGAAGAGTCGACCCGACGACGTGGGACGTGCCGCCCGCGCGGCACTGCGCTCGCTCGAGGAGTTGCGCACGAGAGCCGGTGGCTCGCTGGCCCACCCGGTACCGCTGACGGACGCCCCGAACTCGGCGACCGTGCACATCGAGATCAACGGGATCCAGAAGCATTTGCTCAATGAACACGGGCTCGACGCCGCCAAGCCCGACAATCGCATCATCGGCGCGGCCCTCGGACAAGCCACCCAAGCCCCCACCCGCATGGTGTCTAACGACGCCGCCCTGCGTCTGAAGGCCGCCCACCTCGGGCTCACGGCGCACGAGCATCAGCTCGTCGGTCGCCACTCGAACACCCGACCTCTCGGATGGACCACGATCGACTGCGGGTCGGCCGTCATCGACTCGTTGTACGCCGGTATCTCGGTGGACGCCGTAGATGTCGCGTCGGCGGGCACGCTCGCCGAGAATTCCTTCGCGGTTCTGCGCGCCGGTTCGCAGTCGGCCCTCGTGCGTTGCGTCGACGACGCACTGCACCTGATCCCCCAAACTTCGCCCGAAGCGTGGGGCCTGCGGGCACGGTCGAAGGAGCAACGGTTCGCCCTTGAGTTGTTGCTCGACCCCGAGGTGAGCGTCATCGCCCTCGACGGTCGGGCCGGCACCGGCAAGACGGTCATGGCCATCGCAGCCGGACTCGAGCAGGTGGTCGAGCAACGGCGATACGAGAAGTTGGCCGTCTACCGTCCACTCGTGCCGGTCGGACGGGCCGACGTCGGATTCCTTCCCGGCGGCCTCGACGAGAAGCTCGATCCGTGGATGTCGGCGATCCACGACGCCATCGTCGCACTCACCGATCAGCGCTCGAATCGCGAGGCGCGGACGATGATCGACGAACTCATCGCGCGCAATCAACTGTCACTCGAATCGGTGACCTTCCTGCGCGGTCGGTCGCTGCACCGCCAAATCGTGGTGGTCGACGAGGCCCAGAACCTCGAACCCACGACCCTCAAGACGATCCTCACCCGCATCGGCGAGGGCACCAAGGTGATCTTCACCGGTGACACCAGCCAGATCGACGCCCCGTACCTCGGCGAGTCGAACAATGCCTTAGCGGTGCTCATCGGGGCGTTCCGCGGTCAGCACTGTTTCGGGCACATCACCCTCACGGCCTGCGAGCGCAGTGAAGTGGCCTCGCTGGCCGCCGAACTGCTCTGACTCGACCACTGGCCGCGCATATCCCCTGCTCAAGTGCGGTGAGCGCCCCGCGCGACGGGCTGTGACCGAGGCGACATTCGTGGACGAAGAAATCGTTGACGACCCCGCAAAGGTCGTTTAGTGTTAAATGCGTGCGGCAGGGCCAATCCCCCCTCCTGGCCCTGCCGCCCAAATCTCTCCCCCGCAGTCGCCCGAATCACTCCCCCGCAGTCGATAGCAGCCAGCACCTCCAACCCAGTCAGGCGGTCAACATGTCAGCGATCGAGTCCACCGAAGTGCCGTTGTCGGCCTCTTTCAACTGGATGGACCATGCGGTGTGCAAGGGAAAGACCAACTTGTTCTTCCCGCCCAAGGCCGAACGACCCCAGGCGCGCGTGCGCCGCGAAGCCCAGGCACGTCTTCTCTGTCGCACCTGCCCGGTGAACGACAAGTGCCAGGTCTTCGCCCGCGAGAACCGCGAATACGGCTTCTGGGGGGGCGAGTCCGAGGAGGAACGCCACCTCGCGGGCTTCACGGTGGCCGCTCCGATCGGCGTGCGCGCCCGCGGTCTGCGTTCGGCCAGCTGATCGACCACACCCCCGCCCTAGGGTGGGCACGATGATCATCCCCTTCGACGTCGCCGTCGTCGACCTCGAAACATCCGGGCTCAAGCCCAGCGATTCCATTTTGCAGATGGCGGTCATCACCTCCGACACCGGCCGGTCCGGCACGTCCGAGTGGTGCTCCTACGTGCGTCCGAAGCGGGTTCTCACCGCTCATCTCGGACCGACCCACATCCACGGCATCCGACGCCGCAACCTCCTGTTGGCTCCGTCTCTACCGACGGCCATGAGACGTTTGGCTGCACTCACCAACGGTCGGGTGGTCGTGGCACACAACGCCCCCTTCGACGTCGGGTTCCTCCGTGCAGCCGCCGAAACCACCGGAGTGCGACTCGACTGGTCCGGGGTACTGTGCACCCTCGACCTCTCGCGACGTCTCGACCCGCAACGCCGCAAGAACCACAAACTCGCCTCGCTGTGCCGCGACTACGGGATCGTTCTCGACCAGGCCCATGACGCATTGCACGACTCGCGCGCCACGGCCGAACTGCTCGGACACCTACTCGGTCCGAACGGCATCGACTCGCTCGAACGCGCGCGTGACTATTTCTTGTCGTAGCGCTGACGCACGATCCGCGCGGTGGCCGGACCCAACGATCGCCACTCCTGCGGCGACCGGACCGCGGCGTTGGCACCGAGACGCAACAGCAACCGGCGCAACCAACGCTCGTTCGACACCGTCAGACTCACCACCACCCGGCGACCCTGCTCGGGCGCCAGAGACTCCTCGACCGCCACGCCGGGGTACTGCTCGAGCACCCACATCCATGACGGGTCCACCTCGAGCACCACCTGACGGATCTCGTCGGAGTCGGCGAACCACGGTCGCCGGGGTCCGAGGTCGACGGCCTCGATCCGATCGGTGACCTGATGCGACTCGATGCGGTCGAGCCGGAAGGTGCGCTCGGCCCCGACCCCCCGATCGAAGGCCCGCACGTACCAGTGGTCGAGTTCGGTGAAGATCTCGACGGGCACGATCTCGCGTCGCACGGACTCGCCGCTGGCCGGCGACCAATGCTCGATGTCGACGACCCGACCCTCACCCGCGGCATGCAGCCAGTCGTCGACGGCCGCGGGTCGCTCCATCTCGACCACCAGACGCTCGTCATCGGTGATGCCCATGATCGCGGCCACCTTGGCGACCGCGCGATCGAGCGGTCCGCCGCGCTCGGCGCCGACCAGTTCGCGGGTCGCCCG
Organism: Acidimicrobiia bacterium; assembly: GCA_046091365.1. GTDB lineage: Bacteria > Actinomycetota > Acidimicrobiia > Acidimicrobiales > Ilumatobacteraceae > Casp-actino8. The sequence continues at coordinate 5,250 of JBJTBM010000090.1, forward strand.
TGCCGAAGCGACGAGGCTGAACGCTTCGGGAGCGGTTAGTCGAAGCGGTCGGTTGAAGTACTTGGGGATTCCGAAGTGCACCGCCTCCTCATCCACCCAGAGATCGATGAGGTCGCGGGGATCCTGCGAGACCCCGCACAACGACGCCAACGTGAGGTCGGCGATCAACTCGTCGACCGACAGCCCGAAATGATCGGCCATCTCATGCGTCGGTACGGTGCCGCGCTCCTGGAGCCACGGGAGCATCACGAGCAGTCGACGCAGTCGCACGCTCACCGGACGCGGACCACGACGACTCACGACGACGCCTCCATCGAATCGAGCCAGTCGATCACATGCTCCCGCAGGAGCGGCGGCGACAACACTTCGGCGCGCTCGACGAACCCGAGCAACCACTGCTCGAACGCCCGAACGTTCGAGCAGGGCACGGCGAAGACCACCGACCCGTCCGGACGCTCGTCGACGACCGATTCGTGACCGTATTGACCGAGCACCACACCGACGTCGCTGGCGTCGACGAGCACCTCGGCCGTCTCGGAACCCACGTCGACGTTGTCGGGCAACAACTTGGGATCAGCCGGAAAAACGGCGCGCACGTCGAAGCCGTCCGGGATCTCGAAGCGCTCGGCGACCACCTCGATCTCCCCGACGATGCGGTCGACACGGAAGGTGCGCAGGTCGTCGGCACTGCGGTCGTCGCCGACGAGGTACCACCAGCCGTCACGGGCCAACAACCCGAAAGGTGCCACCAGACGTGACTTGTCGTTGTAGACGAATCGCACCCGGCGACGGTCGGCGAGCGCCCGATGCAACTCCGGTAATCGCGGGTCGACCGGAAGATTGGCCGACATCGGCGAGGCCACCGCCGAGCTCGCCGAGTAATCGAGGTCGACCTTCCAGAGCGCCTCGGTGCCCCAGGACTGACCGAGGCGGATGGTCGCCACGGCCACGCGTAATGCCGCCGCCTCGTCCGGTTCAAGGTCGAGTTCACCCAAGTCGTATTCCGATCGCAAGATCCGGTATCCGGTCATGCCCGCCTGATCACCGCCGAGCACCACCGAATCGATGGGGACACCCTCGTCGCGCAGGATCGCCTTGTCACGCTCGAACGCGGCCCGCGCCGCCACGAGGTTGTCGGGGTACTGACCGCGCAGGCCGTTGCGGATCTCGTCGAACGTCACGTGGCGACGCGCCGAGAGAAGGAGCGCCAGTAGGTTCGTCACTCGTTCGAGTTGATGCATCCCCGCCCCCGCGTCATTCCCGTCGTAGCCATCGGAGCATGGAGTGGGTCGCCGGATCGCCGGAACGGTCGTCGACCCGTCCCTCAGCCGCGCTGGCCAGCTCGTTCGCCAGTTCCTTGCCCAGCTCGACGCCGAACTGGTCGAAACTGTTGATGCCCCACACGAAACCCTGGATCGCCACCACGTGCTCGTACAACGCCACCAACTGGCCGAGCACCGCCGGCTCGAGTCGGCGGGCGACGATCGTCGTCGACGGGCGATTTCCGGCGAACACCCGGTGCGCGCGGTGGTCGTCTGCGCGCACCTCGTCGAGAGATCGGCCGAACGCGAGCGCGCTCGCCTGGGCCAACATGTTCAGGAACAACGTCTCCTGACGTCCGTCGTCGATCGCGTCGACCGATTCGGCGAAGCCGATGAAATCGACCGGAACGACGTCGGTTCCTTGGTGCAGGGACTGCATGAACGCGTGTTGGGCGTTCGTGCCGGGCTCTCCCCAGATCACCGGTGCCGTCGCCCGCCCCACCGGTCGGCCGTCGAGCGCGACCGACTTGCCGTTCGATTCCATGTCGAGTTGCTGAAGGTAGGCCGGGAAGCGCCGCAGATCGTGCGCGTAGGGCAGCACGGCCTTGGTGGGTAGTCCGAGCACGTTTCGATTCCAGACTCCGATCGCAGCCATCAGCACCGCGACATTGGCGCGGCCCGCGGTGGTTCGCACGTGCTCGTCCATCGCGTGCATGCCGACGAGCAACTCGTCGAAAGCCGCTTCGCCGACCCCCAACATGAGCGACAACCCGATGGCCGATCCGAGCGAATAGCGACCCCCGACCCAGTCCCAGAACCCGAACACCTCCGACACCCCGAAGTCGACCGCGGCGGCCGCATTGGTGGTGACCGCGACGAAATGTCGGTCGAGATCGGCGACCCCCACGCGCGTACCCAACCAATGTCGCGCGGCCCCGGCGTTGGCCAACGTCTCGGCGGTGGTGAAGGTCTTGGATGACACGACGAACAACGTCGTCTCGGGGTCGAGGTCGGCGAGGTTGGATGCCAAGTCGGCGGGGTCGACGTTCGCCACGAAGCGACAACGGATCCCCTCGACCCGACGATGTCGCAAGGCCTCGTAGGCCATGGCCGGACCGAGATCACTGCCCCCGATACCGATGTTCACGACCGCCGTGAACCGTCGGTGTGAAGCCGACGAACGCTCGCCGGCGTGAACCGCGCGGGTGAACGCTCGCATCCGCGACAATTCGTCGTGGACCGAATCCCCCACGTCGATTCCGCCGATGATGCTCGCCGATCCCACCGGACGACGCAGGGCGACGTGTCCCACGGATCGATTCTCGGTGCGGTTGACCGGTTCACCACCGAACAACTCGGCGATACGACCGTGCACGTCGGCGACCGCGAACAGATCGAGCACGGCGTCGATCGCCCGGTCGTCGACGAGGTGTCGTGAGAAATCCAGGCGAAGGTCGCCCACTTCGCGGGTGAGGCTCGCGACGCGTCGGTCGTCGGCGGCGAACAACGCGCGCAACGACTCCGGTCGGGGCACGGCGAGCACGCGTTGCCACGCCTCGGCGATCGGCCCATCGGTCACGGGCGGAACGCTAGTGGAGAATCCTCCGACGGACCCGCCGAGTGATAGGAAGAGGTCGTGCAGTCCGATCGCCTCGACTCTGCGTCGGACACCCCCGACCGGAGCGGCGTGACCACGGGCCTCGGTGCGTACGTTCTGTGGGGTTTCATCACCGTCTACTGGAAGGCCCTGCGGGACTTCGCGCCGCTCGAGTTGATCGGATTCCGCATCACCCTGTCCTCGCTTCTCCTCGTCGGCGTGCTGGCGTGGGAGGGAAAGGTGCGAAGTCTCCTACGGCGATTGCGCGACGAGGGGCTCCGGGGACGGATCACTCTGGCCTCCCTGCTGTTGTCGATCAACTGGACCACTTACGTGGTGGTGATCCACGAGGGCAAGGTCATCGAGGCCGCCCTCGGCTACTTCATCGCACCGCTCGGAACCATGTTGCTCGGGGTCAAGGTGTTGCACGAACGGCTACGACCGGTGCAATTGGCGTCGGCCGGATTGGCCGCCATCGCCGTCGTCGTACTGACCGTGAGTTACGGCCGCGTCCCCGTCTACGCGCTGGCGATGGCCGCATCGTGGTGCTTATATGGACTCTTGAAACGGCAGGTCCCCCTCGCGCCGGTCGAGAGCCTGATGTCGGAAACGGTCGTCCTCGTCATCCCGGCACTGGCGCTCGTCGCGTACCACCTGCGCTACGACACCTCGGTTCTGCGATCGGCCACGACCGGCGAGTTCGCGCTCGTCGCCCTGGCGGGCGTCGTCACCGCGGTGCCCCTGCTGATGTTCGCCCACGCGTCGCTGCGACTGCCGTTGACGGTGCTCGGACCGATGCAGTACTCGGTACCGGTCATCAACTTCCTGCTCGGCTGGCTCGCCTATCACGAAAGCCTGACCGCCAGTCGGATCGTCGGTTTCGGATTGGTCTGGATCGCACTCGTCATCGTCACCGTGGACTCGATCAGGCGGGCCCGGGCCTCGTCTAACGTTGGCGACGCATGAATCGCCGAGCACTCGTCTCCGTCCTGGCTTCATCCTCGCTCATGCTGTTGTCCGCGTGTTCCACGTCGACCGGCGACTACGAGCGCGAGACCGAGAAGTTCCTGGAGAGCGACGACCTCGCCGAAGAGGCCGGCTACCGATTCAGCGACGCCGACTGCGAAACGCCGACCGTCACCATCACCGGAACCCAGTTCACCTGCTCGGCCACCGACAACGACGGAGACGTCTGGGCCTTCGTCGCCGAGATCTCCGGCGATCGCGAGGTCATGATCGTCTCGGGCGAGGTTCAGGGCTGACGTCCGGCCCGAGAACGCCCGTGGCCCGCCCCGAAGGGCGGGCCACGACGAATCGACGAGCAGCGGGGATCAACTCTCGAATTCGGTGATCAACTCTCCGATGTCGGCGAACACCTTGGTGGTCGCGTTGTATTGGACGACCTGAAGCGACTCCGCCTGATAAACGTCGTCGGCGCCGCTCATCCTCATCACGACCCCGGGCCGAGCGAGCATGGGCTCGAACGAATAGTTGCGGGCGGCGTTCATGATCGAGGCCCGAGTCAATCCCTCCGGCGAGGACGCCGCGAGGCGCAGGATCTCGACGGTGATCTCCATCACGTTCCATCCCGCACTCGCCGTCGTGGCGACGTCGAGCTTGCCCTGGGCGTCCATGTAGTTCACGTAGGTCTCGACCTTGGGCAGCGTCGCGTAGTCGGGATTGTTGATGTCGACGAGGTTGCTCGAGGTGTACAAACCATCGGCGGCCGCGCCGGCCACGGTCAGGATCAGCGACGAGGCGCACGTGGCCGTGAGGAACACCTTGGGGTCCCAACCGGCGTTCGCCGCCTTGGCCTCGGTCACGGTCGACAGGAACGAGGGACACTGCGCGCCGAGCGGCACCGCCAGGATCGCGTCGGGTGCCTTGGCGGCGATCGCGTTCACCTGGGCCGTCGGCGGCTCGGCGGCAGCGGCATCGATCGTCTGCTCGTCGACGATCTCGATGCCGTTCGCCGGATCGGCGGCCAATTCCTTGAAGGCGTCGACGTACGCCGCCCCGAAGTCACTGTTCACCGTGAAGAGCGCGACCTTGGCGCCATCGGGGAACAATTCGTGGATCGCCCGCGCGTAGGCCTTCGACTCGACGTCGTAGGGCACGAGCGCGCCGGTGGTCCAGGGGTACTCCGCGACGTTGCCCCACTCCGGTGATCCGGTGAGGGCCTGAATCTGCGGGACACACTCCTCGTTCAGCGTGTCACGGACCGACAGGTTGCCGGGAGTGCCGACGACTCCGGTGACGAGGTTGACCTCGCCGTCGAGCAACTTGTCGACAGCACCGGGGGTCAGGTCCTTGTTGTACTGATCGTCCTCGACCTGCAACTCGATCGCGACGTCACCGAGGATCTGGTTCTCGTTGGCGTACTTGATGTAGGCCTCCATGCCGTCGCGCACGGGGGCGAACGCGAGAGCGGCGGTGCCACCCGACAGCGGCAGCACGGTTCCGATGCGGACCGTGCCCGTGATCGGAGCGTTCGCGGCATCGGGGTCGGCGCAGGCCTCGGTGTCGGCAGCCCAGGCGGAAACCGGGGCTTCGGTGACGGGCGCTTCGGTGTTCGGGGACTCGGTGACCTCGGTGCTCGGAGCCGAGGTGGTCGACGAGCCGTCGTCACCACCGCACGCGACCACGAGCAGTGAGCCCGCGACCGCCAGGACCGGAATACGGAAACTGATGCGCTTCATGTTCCTCCAGGGGTTTCGTTCGGTCCACGGACCGATGGGCGAAGGGTATCCGAGTCGCCGTCGACGAGCGGATCGACGCGCACGAATTGTGTCTCAGGTCACCACGAGCGGGTCGAGGTGCGTCACTCCGGTGCGACGCGCACGACGAGTCGGCCGGCGCGACGCGCGAGTCCGACGAGCCCGAACGGCGCGACGAACATCACGACGAGCAGCCCCAACGCGAGAAGCAAGGTGGCCGGCGAACTGTCGGCCCACCCGAAGAGCGTGCCCATGAAGCCGGTCTTGGTCTTTCCGAGGTCCCGCGTGGCGTTGTCGAAGAGGACATAAACCACCGCCCCGACGATCGGGCCGCCCAAGGTCGCAGAACCGCCGATGACCATGATGAGCAGGAAGATGATCGAACCCAACAGCGTGATGTTCTGACTGTCGGGGGTCACCAGACCCGTGCGCAGAGCGAAGAGCACTCCGGACAGCGAACACAGTGCCGCCGAGACCCCGAACACCAGCACCTTGGTCGAGGTGATGTCGACGCCCATCACCGCGGCCGCCGTCTCATTGTCGCGGATGGCGATCAGCGAGCGTCCGACCCGGCTCTTCACGATCCCACGGACGACCAAATAGGCGACGACCAGAACGACGAACGCGAGCCAGTACGCAAACACCGCACGACCGTCGCGACCCTTCAATTCGCCGAGAAGCGGCCATTCGGGAATCTGGTCGTACTTCACGCCGTCGATGCCCTTGGCTCCGTTGGTCAACCACTCGAGTTTCCGCCACCGCACGAGAGTCGGAAAGAGTACGGCGACCGCGAGGGTGACCAAGGCGAGATAGACGCCGCGGATACGGAGGGCCGGAAGTCCGATGAGGCAGCCGACGACGAAGGTCACGGCCGCCGCCGCGAGGAAGGTGTAGCCCGGACTCCAACCGTGCTCGGTGACGAGAATTGCCGAGGTGTAGCCACCGATCCCGAAGAACGCCGAGTGGCCGATCGAGATCTGGCCGGTGTACCCGAGAACCAGATTTAAAGACAGTGCCGCGACAGCGAGAGCGAAGGCGTCGGCGAACTGCCCGACCCGGGCCGTGGACATTTGAGTGGGCACGTACACCACCAGCGCGACGGTCACCGCCACACCCACACATCGCAGGACCCAATGGGCAAGGGATCCGTGTCGCACTTCGAACACGTTCAGACCCTCTCCACCTTGGTCGACCCGAAGAGGCCCGACGGCTTGAACAACAACACGATGAAGATCGTCACGAGTGCGACGGCCAGCTTCATGTCCTGACCCACCCAACCCGGCGCATACCCGGCGACGAGTTGCTCACCCACCCCGATTCCGAGCCCGGCGATCACCGCGCCCCCTGGACTGTCGAACCCGCCGAGGGTGGCCGCCGCCGAGGCGTAGATGAAGACCGAGAACATCAGCCCCGGCGTCAACTCGCCGTTGATGCCGCCCACGAGCGTGCCCGACAGGGCACCCATCGCGGTCGCGATGCCCCACGACGACGCGAGCACCAAGCCGGTCGGGACGCCAACCAGTCGGGCCGACTCGGGATTGCTCGCGACCGACCGCATCGCCAATCCGAACTTCGTGCGGGAGAAGAGGAGGAACAATGCACCCATCAGAGCGAGGGCCACCACGAGCACTCCGAGGTACTCGTAGCGCCACACCGCGCCGAAAATCCGCACGAAATCGTCGGGAGCGTGCGGGAACAGGCTCGGCATGGCCTCGGCCGGAACGCCGCCCCAGATCAAGCCCGACAACGAGTTCAGGCCGAGAAAGAGCGCGATCGACACCACGAAAACCGCGGCTTGTGATTTCGCGGCGACCTTCCTGATCATCGTCACCTCGACCGTCGCTCCCAGCGCGAAGCCGCACACCATACCGAGAATCGTGGAGAGGACGAGTGGGACGCCCGAGTGATCGAACTGCCACACGAGAAAGGCGCACAAGGTACCCATCTCGCCCTGGGCGAAGTTGAGGTGGCCGGTGCCACGGAACACCACCACCAATCCGAGGGCCAGCAGTGCGTATACCGACCCGAATGACAGTCCGTCGAAGACGTATTGGAGGAATCGTTCCATGTCAGGACCCCAGATACGCCTTTCGAATGCTCTCGTCGTCGACGAACTCGGCGGCCGAACCGGAAGCGACGATGCGTCCCGTGCCGATCAGGTACACGCGGTGCGCGATCTTGAGCGCCAGGTTCGCGTTCTGCTCGACGAGCAGGACGGACAAACCTTCGTCGACGTTCAGGCGGCGCAACACGTCGAACAACTCCTGCGTGATCAACGGGGCGAGTCCGAGGCTCGGCTCGTCGCAGAGCAGCAACTTGGGTCGACTCATGAGTGCGCGCGCGATCGCCAGCATCTGCTGCTCGCCACCTGACAGGCTTCCCGCCTTCTGCTCGCGACGTTCGGCCAGTCGCGGAAAAACGTCGAACCAACGGTCGATGTCGCCGTCGATGGCGTCGCGACGCACGTAACCGCCGAGCCGCAAGTTGTCGGTCACCGACAACTCCGGGAAGGTGCCCCGCCCCTGCGGCACGTGCGCCACGCCCAGACGAACGATCGCCTCTGGCCCCAAGCGCGTGATGTCACGACCGGCGAAGGTGACCGAACCGGAACGGGCGATGGTGCCCGACACCGCGCGCATCGTCGTGGTCTTGCCCGCTCCGTTGGCACCGAGCATGACGGCGATCTCGCCCTGTTCCACCCGGAAGTCGATCCCCGCGAGCACCTCCACCGGTCCGTAGCCGGCCCGCAACGACGACACCTCGAGCAGGCTCATTCGTCGCCCCCCAGATACGCACGTACGACCTCGGGGTCGTTGCGCACTTGTTCCGGACGCCCTTGGGCGATCTTGCGACCGAATTCCATGGCCACGACCTCGTCCGAGATTCGCATGACCATCGACATGTGATGCTCGACCAACAGGATCGTGAGGTCGAACGACTCGCGCACGGCGAGAATCGTGTCACCGAGTTCGTCGACTTCGGAGTGGGTCAAACCGGCCGCCGGTTCGTCAAGGAGGAGGAATTTGGGGCGGGCGGCCAGCGCGCGGGCGATCTCGAGTCGTTTCAGCGTCCCGAACGGCAGTGCCGCGGCGGGATGATGGGCGAGATCCGCGAGACCGAGTCGCTCCAGAAGATCTCGCGACCACTCCCGCATCGCGCGGTCCTCACGAGCGGCGCCGAGTCGGGCGATCGCCCGCCACACGCCGACCGACCCCTGAGAGTGGGCCCCGACCATGACGTTCTCGAGCAAGGTCATCGACGGGAACAACGCGAGGTTCTGGAAGGTACGGGCGATACCGAGATGGGCGATCTCGTGGGCCGGCACCGACAGCAGGTCGCGCCCGTCGAAGGTCACCGAACCCGCGGACGGCTGATAGATGCGACTCACCACGTTGAACATGGTGGTCTTGCCCGCTCCGTTCGGACCGATGAGTCCGCACACGATGCCCGGATCGATGGAGAAACTGAGCCCGTCGAGCGCCACGATCCCGCCGAATTCAACCGACACGTCGCGAACATCGAGCAAGGACGCGGGGGTGTCCACGACGCGAACTGTACCTTCGCCCCGCGCGGGGTGCGTCATCCGCCACGCACCGTGACACCCGACGAACGAGCGCGACCTGCGAGACTGTCCGCATGGTCACATCCAACGATGTCGACGACCCGTCGAGCGAAGAGTCCGTCGAGATCCGCCCGTGGTGGCAGAACCCGATCAACTTCATCGCCATCGCGTTGTCATCGGCGTTGCTCGGTGCCGGCATCGGCTACTTCGCCGGCGACGCGTCGGCCACCCCGGATCGCAACGCCGTGGATGTCGGGTTCTTGCAGGACATGCGATACCACCACGACCAGGCGGTTCAGATGGCGTACTTCTATCTCACCGGTGTCGACGACCCGAATCCGCGACTGCTCATCATCGCCGAGGAGATCCTGTTGTCCCAGCAACTCGAGTCCGGTCGCATGGTTCAGTTGTTGCGCTCGTTCGGCGCCGCCGAGGCCAACGACACCGGCATGGCCATGGGATGGATGGGGCATGCCGTGCCCATCGACGAGATGGAGGGCCTCGCCAGTGAGAGCGAGCTCGACGAGTTCGCCGCCGCCGACGGGGCCGAGGCATCGCGTATCTTCGCCACCTTGATGATCGCCCACCATCGAGGCGGGGTCGAGATGGCCGAATTCGTGGTGGCCAACGGCGAGAGTCGTGTGGTGCGTTCGATGGCCGAGTCGATGATCACCGGCCAGAGCGCCGAGATCGCGGAGATGGAAGGAATCCTTGCCTCGCTATGAGAGCGAGGTTCGTGCGACATCCTCGGGCGGGCCTCGCGCTCGCCGTCGTCGCTCTCCTCGCACCTCTCGCCGCCTGTGGGGCCGGCGAACCCGGGGTGACCGCCGAGTCGTACGGTTCACTGTCCTCCCCGGGAACCGACGGCGACGAGCTCATCGCCGATACCGACGTGCCGAGCGGCGGATTCGACGACGGGTTCCCCCTCGACGCCGACAAGCCGACCCGCGACTACGACCGTTTCCTCATCGACGCGATCGACGACATTCAGCAGTTCTGGCGCGACAACTACGAGACCGCCTACGCGAACGACGGTTCGTACCCCGACCTGGGCGGAGGCGTGCACCCCGCGTACCCCGGGCGAACCAGTGGTCTTCCCTCGGGTTGCGAGTTCACGGGCGATTACGCGGACGTCGAGGACAACGCGTTCTATTGCGACGAAGGCGACTTCATCGTCTACGACGACAGCGGCCTGTTCCCTCAGTTCGCCGACGAATTCGGTCCGGTCACCGTCGCGGTGATCATGGCCCACGAGTGGGGGCACGCCATCCAGTCGTCCCACCGACACGACGTGCTCTACTCGTTCGTCGGCACCACGCTCGAGTTGCAGGCCGACTGCTTCGCCGGCGCGTGGGTCGACCACGTCCGGTCCGAGGGTCTGAACGGCTATTCGATCAGCCAGTCCGACATCACCGGGGCGTTGCTCGGCCTCGTGCAGATCGGTGACGCGCCCGGCGACTCGGCGTACGACCCGCTCGCCCACGGTTCGGCGTTCGATCGGGTGAGCGCTTTCCAGGACGGGTTCACGGGCGGCCTGGCCCCGTGCGTCGACTACGAGGCGAACGAACCACAACCGCTGCAATTCGGGTTCAGCGCGGAGGAACTCAGTCGACCGAGTCCGGGTGATTTCCCCTTCGGAGACGAGATGTTCGTCTCGATGCGCGACGATCTGAAGGTGTTCTGGGACGCCCTGGTGTCCGACGACGTGAACTTCACGCCACCGGAACTGACCCTCGACGAACGCACGGAGCCGGAGTGCCCGAACGGCTCGAACTCGAACATCGTTCGCGGCGTCCTCTGGTGTCGCGAGGCGAACGCCGTGGTGATTTCGCTCCCGGTCGCCCGCAACTTCTACGACCTCGTGCCCGGAGACTTCAGCGTGGCGTACCTGATCGGACTCGGTTACGCCGAGGCGGTCCAGGACGCCATCGACACCGGACTGGAGTCGGCCGATCGTGCATTGCTCGACGACTGCATGGTCGGCATGTGGTCGAGCGACATCTTGCCCTTTAACACCCAGCCGGTGGTTCCGGACACCGAGACGACGCCCCGCATCATGCTGTCACCGGGCGACCTCGACGAAGCCATCCGCACCGCTCTGTTACTCGGCGATGCCGCCGATGATCGTCGCTTGGGCACACCGTTCGAGAAGGTCGATGCCTACCGGCAAGGTGTGTTGTTCGGCCGCGACGGCTGCTTCGGCAACTGACGTCATCCCGGCGGCGTGGGCGTCGTGGTGGTGGTGGTCGCCACAGGCGGAGCCGGCAACGTGGTGGACGCCAGAGTCGTGACCGGCTTGGGCAACGTCGTCGTGGTCGTCGTCGTGGTCGTGTAGTTCGGATCGGGCCAGTTGAATCGCGGCACTTGGGCTCCGTACTCCTCGGGCTCCTTCACACCATCGAACACGAAGACCTGGTCACCTTTGGCCACCAGCGTTTGGTAGTAGTCCGAGATGTGCATCGGGATACGAATGCACCCGTGCGATGCCGGGAAGTCGGGCACCTCGTGAGCGCCGTGAACGGCGATCCCGTAGTTGAAGTACACCGGGTTGTACATGCCGCCGAGTTGACTCTCGCGCCGTCCGAGCACCAAGCGGTAGTACTTGAAGACTCCGCCGGGCGTCCACGACAGGCCGCACACGCCCTTCTCGATGGGTTCGGTTCCTTCTTCGTTGCCTCGCTCACCGGGCGAGATCGTCACCGCTTCGCACCACTCGGTGTTGTCGCCCGAGGAGATGTGCGTGATGAGCACGGGGACGTCAGCCTGGAAGACCACCAGCACCTGTTGGGGTAGGTAGATCTCGGTGTGATTCGGGGTGGAGTTGGGTCTCCGCGGAGCGATCGTGATCGGGTCCTGCATGCGGCTCCACATCGCCGCATCCACCTTGCCCGTCAATTGATCGCCGGGCACGCCCATCACCAATGCCTCGAAAGCCCACACTGCCTGCTGCGTGCGCTCGCCGAAGGCTCCGTCGGCGAGACCGGGATCGAACTTCAACTCGATCAAGCGCTCCTGGATCAACTTGATCTCGGGACCCGCGGCACCCCGTCCATAGGTCTGGGTGAGGGGCAACTTCTGTACCGGGGCCAACGTCGTCTCCGTGACGACCTGGTTCACCGTGGTGGTCGGATTCGACGACGACGGCTCCTCGTCACCAGAAGCGACCAGACCGACGATCACCACCGCGATCAGGACACCACCGGCGGCGATGGCGGGCATCCAACGCTGCATCGGCGAGCCGGACTCGACCAACGAACGACGTCGTGGGAGTTTGTTCGGGTCGTTCGCCACGGGCGCAAGGCTACCTTCGCCTCTTCGACGAGGTCAGTTCAACGAGCGACGATCGGCTCGATAGCGCGCAGGTCACGACGGAGGTGGCGCATTTCACGCAGAATCTTGACGATCACGCTCGGTGACGAAAGGGTCGAGACGCCTCGGGTGCGAGGGAAGTAGTCGACCCCGAACTGGACGATGTGATACCCCAGTTTGTTGGCCCGAATCACCAACTCGGCGTCGATGAACGAGCCCTCACTCTCGAGCCGGATGTGCTCGAAGATGCGGCCTCGGCACAACTTGAAGGCGAAATTGACGTCGCGCATCTTGACGCCGAAGAAGATCCGCACGAGGGCGTTGTAGAAGAACGAGTAGACGGTCCGCACATAACCCTCTCCGGTGCGGTCGAGGCGATAGGCGCTCACGATGTCGGCCTCATAAAGCCGCATGATGCGACACGCACGCTTCAACTCGCCCATGTCGAACGGAAGATCGGCGTCGGTGTACAGCACGAGGTCGCCCGTGGCGGTGGCGAACCCGGTCTTGATCGATCCGCCGAGCTTGCGGTTCTTGGGGTGGTGCACCACCTTGACCCGAGGGTCGGCGGCAGCGGCCTCGTCGGCCAGCCGGGGCGTGGCGTCGGTGGATGCATCGTCGACGACGATGATCTCGTAATCGGAGATCTCTCCGAGATCGATCAACATCGCGCAGGCTTCGTGCGCCGCGGCGAGCGTGCGCCCGATGTACTCCTCTTCGTTCCACATCGGGAAGAACAAGGAGAGTTTCTGGAAATGTGCCGTCGCCACAGGGTCAAGTTACCGGCGACTTTCGCTCGGCTCACTGCGGTAGTTTCGAGTCCGATGGACGAGTTCACCGACACCGACCCGGGGCGTCGGCGCGGACTCTTCGCCCGCGTACGTCCCGATGTGCGGCCGAGTGCGGGATGGGCCAAGGTCCTCGCGGTCTTTTGGGCCACCCACTTCCTCGGATTCCTCGCGGTGGCGATGTCCTCAGAGGTGATCGGCCGTCCTCTGTGGTGGGCCGACCGTCAACGTTGGTCGACGCCGACACTGGTCGCCGTGATCGCGATCGTCGTCCTGCCGAGTTTCGTGCTCGTCGCGTGGTCGTTCGCCCGCGGTCCGTGGACGCACTGGTTGTCGGTCGCCGTCGGTGTCGAGATGCTGACGTTGGCCTTCGTCGACCGCCACGACTCGCCCGGTTCGGCAGTGGTACTCGTGGTGCTGGGAGCCGCGGCGTTGCTCGCGGCCCTGGCGAGCGTCGGTGCGCGTCCGACAGCGTGACGTCGAGTCCGCTCGGGAATCGGATTCAGCGGCCGAGAGATCGTTCGAGCGCGTCGAGTACGTCGCGTTGCGGCCCGACCTCGGGCCCCGCCCCGGGACGGTGGAACCGCACGTGGGCCACGGCTTCGTCGACGGTCATCCCCGTCATCACGCACACGGCCGCGGCGAGGGTACCTGCGCGGCCGATCCCCGCCGCGCAGTGGGCGATCACCGACTCACCCTCGCTCAGACGGCGGTGGAGCACGTGCAGCAACGGAAGAAACTCGGACAACGGTGGAGCCGACAGATCGTGGATCGGGAACCACGTCACCTTCCCCGACGACCGCGCCCATTCGACATAGGAGGGGTAACGCGCGGCGAGTTCGTGCTCGTGCACGAGGCAGACGACGTGACCAGCGGCCACCTCGCGCAAGGTGCCCGAGGGGTCGGGGCCGATGCGATGCTTTCCGCAGAGCCACAGACGTCCGTCGAGACCGGGCACCGGGACGAGATGGATTCCGCCGTCCATGTTCATCCCGTTCACGGCGGGAAGCCTAAGAGGCGGCCGCGGTGACCGATAGCGTCACCTGCATGTCCGCCAAGGTCCTCACCAGTCTTCCCGTCGGCGAACGGGTCGGTATCGCATTCTCGGGTGGACTCGACACCTCGGCGGCGGTGGCCTGGATGCGCGAGAAAGGTGCCATCCCGTACTGCTACACCGCCGACCTCGGGCAGCCCGACGAACCCGACCTGGCTGGCGTGCCGGACCGTGCGAAACAGTACGGGGCCGAGGCCGCCCGCCTCATCGATTGTCGCACCGAACTGGTGCGCGAGGGCCTGATCGCTTTGCAGTGTGGGGCGTTCCACATCACGACGGCCGGCAAGACGTATTTCAACACGACCCCCCTCGGACGGGCAGTGACCGGCACGTTGCTGGTTCGCGCGATGCACGACGACGGCGTCGACATCTGGGGTGACGGCTCGACCTACAAGGGCAACGACATCGAGCGTTTCTACCGGTACGGCTTGATGGTGAATCCGCGCCTGCGCGTCTACAAGCCCTGGCTCGACGAGTCCTTCGTGAGCGAACTGGGTGGACGCTCCGAGATGAGCGAGTTCCTCACGCAACGCGATCTTCCGTACCGCGCGAGCAAGGAGAAGGCGTACAGCACCGACGCCAACATCTGGGGCGCGACCCACGAGGCCAAACTCCTCGAGGAGTTGTCGACGTCGATGGACATCGTCGAGCCCATCATGGGGGTCGCGCACTACCGCGACGACGTCAAGATCGCGGCCGAGACGGTGGCGGTGCGTTTCCACGAGGGGTGGCCCGTGGCCATCGACGGGCGCGAGTTCGGCGACCAAGTGGCCCTCGTCGATGCGGCGAACGCGATCGGTGGGCGTCATGGGCTCGGCATGAGCGACCAGATCGAGAACCGGATCATCGAGGCCAAGAGCCGGGGCATCTACGAGGCACCCGGGTTGGCGTTGCTGCACATCGCCTACGAGCGACTGGTGTCGGCGATCCACAACGAGGACACCATCGAGAACTACCGCACGATGGGACGGCGACTCGGTCGCAAGCTCTACGAGGGCCGCTGGTTCGACCCGCAGAGTCTCATGTTGCGTGAGCCGATCATGCGTTGGGTCGGCTCGGCGATCACCGGAGAGGTGACCCTGCGACTGCGGCGGGGCGACGATTACACGATCCTCGACACCACGGGGCCGCATCTGACGTACGCACCTGAGCGTTTGAGTATGGAGCGGGTCGAGGATCAGGCGTTCGGGCCGCTCGACCGGATCGGACAACTGACGATGCGCAACCTCGACATCGAGGACAGTCGCAGCAAGTTGGCGGTGTACCGGGCGGCGGGGACATTGGGAACGGGCGATCCCAGCGACCCCCTCCCCGAACTCACCTAAAACCAAATTGCGACACTTTGGGGGTTAGTGGGCGGGGACGGTGTACGTGTCGCGACCGGACTTGAGAACCGTGCCCGGCACCTGTCCGTTGGCCACCCCGTCCTCCACAATCGTCACGCCGTTCACCAAGACTCGCTTCACGCCAAACGAACCCGCGGTCAAACGCGACGAGTCACCCGGCAGGTCGGTCACCAACATGGCGTCCTCGGAGCCCACAGCCTCGGGATCGAACACCACGACGTCGGCGAAGGCTCCCGGGCGCAACTCACCGCGATCGGTGAACCCGAATAGGTGCGCTGGCGCTGATGTCATCATCTTCACCGCATGTTCCACGGGGACCAGACGTCGCCCACGAATGCAATCGGACAGCCAGCGGGTCGGATACGGAGCGCCACACATGCGGTCGAGATGCGCACCCGCATCGGAGCCTCCGATGATCGCGCGCTCGTCTTGCCACAGTTCCGCCCGCATGCGCCAGGACTCGGCATCGTCGTCCTGCGGAGTCGGCCACAAGATCGTGCGCAGGTCGTCGGCGATCACGATGTCGAGCAAGGTGCCGAAGCAGCTCTGATTACGCTCGGTGGCGACGTCGCGCACGACGCGTCCCTTGAGACCCTCGTTCGCGGTCGAATAGGTGTCTCCGATGACGTAATCGCCCCAATCGGCGAGCCGACGGAACACCCCGGCGGCCGGCGAGAGACTGTTCTCGAGGAGCAACAGTCGCGTGTCGGGATCGCGGAGTCGCGCGATGCGCTCGGACACCGGCACCCCGAGAACCTTCTGCCAACCGGGCAGCAACCACAACCCGCAGAAATTGAGAAAGCTCATGTTCATGGGCACCTGCACCGGCATCGTGAGTGCCACGACCCGGCCTCCGAGCTCGACCGAGCGGTCGTACGCCGAGATCTGCCGCGGCACGCGATCGGGTTCGCGGGAGTCGACGGTGAGCACGTTCCAGTTCATGGGTCGATTGGCCACGGCACTCATGCGCCCGAGCAACTCGATCTCGTCGTCGGCGAAGCGATCGAGACAACCGGGGACGATGCCTTCCAGCGTCGTTCCTTCGTGGCGACCGACCTCCTCGCACAACGCGATGAGTTCGTCGTGCGTCGCCCACCGGCTGGCCACCGGCTCCCCGTCTCCGTCACTGTGCGAGGTGCTGTTGGTGAACGAAAAGCCGAGCGCCCCGGACTCGATCGCCCGCGCCAACTCCGCACGCATCGCCGTCACCTGATCGGCGTTCGCCTCGGCACCGACCGCATCGGGCCCCATCACGTATCGGCGGATCGCACAGTGACCCACCAGGAAACCGGCGTTGACCGCGATGTTGCCCTCGAGTCGACCGAGATAGTCGGAGAACGACTCCCACGACCAGTCGGTTCCGTTCTCGAGCGCGGCCAACGGCATGCCCTCCACC
>JBJTBM010000091.1:0-6795 GCA_046091365.1 Acidimicrobiia bacterium
CAGTGGTGGGTGCCGAATCCGAAGGCCACGTGACTGCGCACGTTCTCCCGGTCGAGGTCCATTTTCTCCGGGCACTCGAATTGATTCTCGTCGCGGTTCGCGGCTCCGTAACGAATGTTCACGACCGAGCCGGCGGGGATGGTGACCCCGTGCAATTCGACGTCGCCGGCGGCGGTGCGGAACAGGCCCTGCACCGGACCCTCGAGTCGCAGGACTTCCTCGGCCAACAAGGGGACGTACCGATCGGGATCGGAAACGACCTTGTCCCATTCGCCCGGGTTCTCGATGAGCAGACGAACGCCCTCGGCCAACGCGTTCGTGGTGGTCTCCGAACCACCGACGAAGGTGTCGGCCATCATCTCGGCGTGCAGTTCGTTGTCGGTGAGGGTGCGGCCCCACTCCGGTATCACCGTGTTCACGAGATCGCTCAGCAGCGTGTCGTCGGGTTCACGCCGTAGACGATCGAAGATCGGTTGGAAGTAGTGCTGGGCCTCGATCTCCATCTCGGTCGACCAGACTGCCTCCTCCTCGGTCTGCATCATTCCCAGACGATGCACCCAGGCGTCGGTCCAGGCCTTGATACGCCACATGTCCTCGTCGCGCGCACCCATCTGGCGCCCGATCACGATCAGGGGCAGCGGTACGGCGAAGGCGCGCACCCAGTCGCACTCGCCGGCTCCGATGAACTCGTCGATCAACGAGTGCGCCAGGTCGACGATGAAGTCGTCCATCTCCTTGATCTTGGAGGGGCGAAAGGCGTGGTTGAACAACCCGCGCATCTCCCGGTGCTCGGGGTCGTCGCGGGCCGCCAGCGTGGCGCCCGGCAGCCAGCCCTTGTCCTCGTAGATCTTCTTGAGACGTGCGCTGCGCGGATCGATGCGGCCCCGGTGGCGAGCGCTGGTGAATCGCTCCGTGTCGGTCAATACCATCCGGACGTCCTCGTAGCGGGTCACGACGAACATGCCGGTGGCATTGTCGCGCCACACGGGAGCCTCCCGACGCAACGCGTCGTACGCCGCGTAGGGACAGTCGGACACGTCGGGATCGAGCAACGTCAGTCGTTCGAGATCGATCTCGGCATTCACCGAACCATTCTGACCGATGCCGGACAGGCGACGTTGCACGGACCCTCCCGAGATGCTCCCATCGCTCGGGAACGGTCCGTTGGGCTAGAACAGGGGGATGACCAACACCCGACCCGTGTCCGTCGACGATTACGTCTCGATCCAACGTCTCATCAACCGCTACGCCGACGCCGTCATCCACCGGTCCGGCGAGCAGTGGGGTTCGTGCTGGGCCGACGGTGCGGTGTGGGATCTGGGTCACGGACGCCTGGTCGAGGGCAAGGAGTCCATCTTGAAGTTGTGGTACGGCGCCATGGCCGGGTTCGCCGCGGTGGTGCAAACCGTCCACAACGGCGATGCATGGCAAGCGGCCACGGCCGACGAGGCCACCGGCCGGTGGGCCATCAGCGAGCGCTTTCGTCGGGCCGACGGTCAGTCGGGAATCCTTCTCGCTCATTACGACGACGCCTACCGCAAGGTGAACGGGCAGTGGCTCTTCTCGCGGCGATTCCTGCAGGTCCACTACGGAGGGCCCGCCGATCTGTCGGCGGACTTCAGCAACCACCGTGAAGCGCTCGTCGAGCGCGGCGTGGCCGCGGACGTCTGAGGTCACGCGATGCCCGCATTCGCCGCCGACCTCGCACGCGAGCGTCCCGACGAGATCGCCGTGCGCGATCCCGATAAGACCCTGCGGTGGGCCGACGTCGACGACATCTTGAACCGCGTGGCGAACAACGCGCTGGCGGCCGATCTCGGTCCGAACCGGCGGGTCGCGGTGTTCGCCGAGAACGCCGCCGAGACCGCGCTGGCCCATCTCGGATGTCTGCTCGGAAGTGCATCGACCGTTCCGGTCAACTTCCACCTCACCGCAGAGGAGACCGCCTACATCCTGATCGACTCCGAATCGCGTCTGTTGTTCGTCGGGCCCGAGACCGTCGAGCGAGGAGTGGCCGCGGCGAACCTCGCCCGCGCGGAGGGACGCGAGATCGAAGTCATCGGTTGGGCAGTGGTGGCCCCGGGTGTGCGCACCTGGTCGGACTGGCTGGCCGCCGGCGACGCGTCGCACCCGCCTCTCGACGTCGCGCCCCGAGCGAACCTGCTCTACACGTCGGGCACCACCGGCCGCCCCAAGGGCACCGAGTTGCCGCCGACGATGTTCGCCGGTGGATCCACCATGGCCGAACACCTGGAGGGCATGAAAGCGAATCGTTTCGCGCAGTACGGAACCCACCTCGTGGTCGGTCCGATGTACCACACGGGTCCCCTCAACGGAATGCGACTGCTCGTGCGCGGCGTGCCGATGGTGATCCTCGCCAAGTTCGACGCCGAGAACACCTTGCGCGCGATCCACGAACACCGCACCGAGTCGTCGGTGATGGTGCCGACGCATTTCGTCCGGCTGTTGGCGCTTCCGGACGAGGTGAAGCGCAAGTACGACGTCTCGTCCATGAAGTTGGCGGCGCACACCGGGGCCTCGTGTCCGGTCGACGTCAAGCGCGCGATGATCGAGTGGTGGGGTCCGATCTTCATCGACGCCTACGGCGCGACCGAGGTGGGCACGACCTGTCAGATCTCCAGTCAGGAGTGGTTGGAGAACCCGGGATCCGTGGGTCGCCCGGTGCCGCCGTTCAGCGTGCTGGTGCTCGACGACGACGGCAACGAGGTGCCGCCCAAGACCGAGGGGCGGTTGTTCTTCAAGGACGCCACCGGACGCGGGGTGATCTACCCCAACGATCCGGACAAGACCAAGGCGGCCAACATCGCGCCCGGGGTGTTCACGCTCGGTGAGATCGGGTACGTGAACGACGGGGGTTTCGTCTTCATCACCGATCGCTTCAGCGACATGGTCGTGTCGGGCGGCGTCAACATCTACCCGGCCGAGGCCGAGCAGGTTCTGGTTCAGCACCCGGCGATCCTCGACGTGGCGTGCATCGGCGTTCCCCACCCCGAGATGGGGGAGGAACTCAAGGCACTGGCGATCTTGCGCGACCCGGCGCGACCTCCCGCGACTGCGGAGGTGTTGGCTTTCTGTCGTGAACGACTGAGTCACTACAAGTGCCCACGCACCATCGAGTTCGTCGACGATCTCGGTCGCAACACCATGGGCAAGATCAACAAGCGCAAGTTGCGCGCCCCCTACTGGGAGAAAGCCTGACGACCATGATGAAAGATGACGTGCTCCTGATCGACGACCCCGCTCCGAAGGTGCGGCGTTTCACTTTGAACCGGCCCGAGAAGCGCAACGCCCTCAACGACGACCTGCGCGGAGCGCTGTTCGACGCGTTGCGGGCCGGCGACAAGGATCGGGACGTCTCGGTGATGATCATTCGAGGGGCTGGTTCGTGTTTCTGCGCCGGATACGACCTCGGATCGCCGAACTCCGACGTGGAGCGGGCGATCTCGCGGGCCGACGGGTGGTGGTCGCGACACGTCGTGAACAACTGGTTCGAAATGTGGGACATGAGCACTCCGATCATCGGGCAGGTGCACGGGTACTGCTTGGCCGGGGGGACCGAGTTGGCCACGGCGTGCGACCTCGTCTACGTCGCCCACGACGCCAAGATCGGCTACCCACCCGTTCGACTCATGTCGCCGCCCGACATGCAATGGCAGACCTGGATGATGGGTTTGCGCCGCGGCATGGAGGCGTTGCTCACCGGGGACTCCATGTCGGGCGACGAGGCGGTCGCGGCCGGCTTTGCGAACCGGGCCCATCCGGTCGAGTCCCTCGACGCCGAGGTGCTGGCCATGGCCGAACGGGTGGCCAAGATCCCGGCCGACCTCCTCGCGCTCAACAAGCGGGCGGCTCACCGCGCCATGGAGGTCATGGGAATCCGGGCCGGCATCCGGGCCACCGCCGAGATCCAAGCCTTGGGTTTCCACCAACGTTCCTCGATGGAATACATGCAGGGATTCGCCAGCAAGGGGGTCACCGCCAGCCTGAGTGAGCGCGATGCCGCTTTCGGGGACTATCGAGAATCGGGTTCGTCCGAGGCGCGATGACCACGATTGTCCGTGCTTTCGCGTTTGACCATATGTCGATCTGGTGCCAGTCTATCGCGGGGTACCTTCCGCCGCGGGAGGTCTGTTAAGGGGGGAAAGTGAGAAGTAACAAGACCAGATTCGTCGCCGGCTTGGCAGTCCTTGGCTTGCTCGTGGGAGCGTGCAGCGAAGACAGTGATAGTGCGCCCTCGACCGAGGCGCCGTCGACCGAGGCGCCGTCGACCGACGCGCCGAGCGGCGACCTGCCGGTTCAACAGAGCTCGATCGATCGCGGCTTGGCGTACACCGGTGGACCCGGCGGCGCCGCGTCAGGCGATCCGATCAAGATCGGTTACGTGAACCAAGAGGGTGGCACACCGGCGTTTCCCGAAGCGAGCTTCGGAATCGACACTGCGGTGTGGTTCATCAACAACTTCCTCGGCGGAGTCGGTGGCCGTCCCATCGAGCTCGTGAAGTGCTTCGTAACCAAGGAAGAGGACGGTCTGAAGTGTGGTCAGGAGATGTTGGCCAATGACGAGGTCCAGGCCGTCATCACCGGAGCGATGCTTTCGGGCAACGCGCCTTTGCTCGACACCTTGAAGGACAAGAAGCCGGTCTTCATCGGTAACCCAGTGACAACTCCCGAGTTCCTTGCCTCCGACGGTTTCGCGCTGACACCAGGTTCACCGGGCGTGGTCCAAGGTTTGGCGATTTTCGCCGCCAAGTACGTCCCGGAGCTCGAGGGGAAAGAAGTCAAGAAAGTCGCGGTCGTCTATCAGGACAACGCGGCCGGCACCATCGCGTTCACCGCGCTGACCAAGCCGATCCTGGAAATGTTCGGAGTCGAAGAAGTAACCGGCGTTCCCGTGCCCGACACGGCCGGGGCAACCGAAATGGCGACCGCCATTCAGTCGTCGGGAGCCGCCACGGCCGACGTCTTCTACCCGCTCGTCACCGTCCAGGGATGCATCGGCATCTACGACGCCATCAAGACCCTCGAAATCACGACCACGGTCGTAACCACGGGACTGTGCTTCGGAGTTCCGATGCAGGATCACTTGAAGTCCGTCGGTGAGGAGGGCGACCTGCCCGATGGCTGGTACTTCGGCGGTTACGGCTTCGCCTACGAAATCCCCGGTAATCCCGATCTGGATTCCTACATCGACGCCGCCTTTGCCTATGCCAAGGAAGAGGGCATCGAGAATCCGGAGTACACCGGTTTCGCCGGTCCGGTTTTTGCGACCCTGATGACGTTGGTTCAGTTCATGAACGGCGGTTCGCTGGACAGTGAGTCGCTGCGTGCTGACGTGAAGGCGTTCGTCGGACCGATGTGGGCCGGCGTGGGCGACTTCCAGTGCGGTGGCAATCCCACCTTCCCGTCGTTGTGCGGATTCTCCATCGGTATCCAGCAGCAGCAGGGCACCGAATACGTGTCCATTTTGGACGGCTACAACGGCAAGGCCATCAATCCTGTGGAGGAAATGGCCGCTCTCGCCGGTTGATCACCGATCGGCCGTAATCAAAGTGTGTTCCGCGTCGAGGGTGCGGGGAGTCATCCCCGCACCCTCGTGCTTGGATCGTTCGATCCGCTCATTGGGGTTTCGCTCGCGAGAGCGTTCAGGGGAGTGACATGGAGCAATCGTCCAAAGCCTTCGTGAAAAAGCAAAAGTTGCCCGTCGGCATCGTGACCGTCATTGCATTGTTCGCGATTCTTTACGCTTGGGACGCGCAACAGTTGGCACCGATGTTCTCGAACATCGGAACCGGTGCACTCATGTCGGCCGTCGCTCTGGGCGTGGTACTGACCTTCCGTGGATCCGGAGTGGTGAACTTCGCCAACGGCGTGATCACCGTATTCGTCGCTTATTGGTACTACGGGTTCAAAGTCGAAGGCCGGTTGTACGTTCCGCCGCTGCCGAATCCGTTCGTGCTCATCGAGATTCCCGTCAACTGGTTCAGAGATGAGGGCAAGTATCTTGACCTTCCCAACTGGCCGACGTCCATCGACATGCCGGGAGACCGGCTGACAACGGCTACCGCCGTGGTCTTGGCGTTGGTGGTTGCGGTGTTACTGGGTCTCTTCCTCCATTTCGTCATATTCAAGCCTCTTCGTAATGCGCCGGTCCTGGCCAAAGTCGTGACGTCAGTCGGACTCTTCGTCGTCTTGCAAGAGTTCATCCGGATTCGTTTCGGTGAACTGGCCAAAACCGGCGTTCCCTTCCCGCTCCCCAAGGGCAAAATCGACCTTCCGGGTGAATTGGGCATCGTTCCCAAGAACCAGTTGTTCCTCGTGATCGTGGTGGCCGTCATCGCGGTCGGTTTGTGGGCGCTTTTCAAGTACAGCCGTTTCGGTCTGGCCACACGGGCCGCGGCCGAGAACGAGAAGGGGGCCATCGTCCTCGGCTTCTCACCCGACTTCTTGGCCGGTGCCAACTGGGTTCTCTCTACGCTGATCGCCGGGTTGCTCGGCATCCTGGCCTCGCCCATCACCAACCTCGACACGATCACCCTGCCCCTCCTCATCGTGCCGGCCCTTGGCGCGGCCCTGCTCGCCAACTTCACGTCGTTCGGTATCACGGTCGCCGCGGGTGTCGGAATCGCCATGCTTCAGGGTTGGGTGCAGTACCAGGGTGCGCAGACCTGGTTTCCCAAAGGGGTCCTGCCGACCGCCGGCCTCACCCAGGCCCTGCCCTTCTTCGTGATCGTGGTGGCCATGTTCCTGCGCGGCAAGTCGTTGCCGGTGCGCGGT
>JBJTBM010000092.1:0-13898 GCA_046091365.1 Acidimicrobiia bacterium
TCCACCATGTCGGGTAGACGAAGATCAACGCCTCGCTGGAGCGCACCAGGTCCACATGAGCGGCCACGATGGGGTCCACGACTGGCGACTCCGATTCGTACACCTGCCATTCGGAGGCGTTCATGACAGCCCGGTAGTCAGCGGCGTAGAGATCGAGGGCCGTGACCTGGTGTCCGGCCGCCTCGAGACCGGCGGTGGCGGCGCGCACCACCGCGTGATTGAACGAGTCGGCCACGGGATGGGCGTGAACGATCAGCGCTCTCATCGTCGCCGCCGCCATCCGCCGATCATCGTGCACCCCCTGGGATTCGAACCCAGAACCAATGGATTAAGAGTCCACTGCTCTGCCATTGAGCTAGAGGTGCCTGACGCGAAGGGGAAGTGTAGATGTCCCGGCGCGGTCGCCCAAGGATTCCAAGCGATCCGACCTGCGATTTCGTGCTTGTTCTTACGTCCTGGGGTGAACGAGGGGATTCGAACCCCCGGCCTTCAGGGCCACAACCTGACGCTCTAACCGACTGAGCTACGCCCACCATGTGCCCGCTCATTCTGCCAGATCAGGTGCGGAATCGCACCGACAAAAGGGCTCCGTCGGGGCATCGAGCGTGTCCTGCTAGCATGGCGACAACCTCGAAGGGGTGTTAACCGTGTCGGCCACGGAATCTTCAGTCAGCGCAACTCGCTCGCTCAGCGAACGGGCCAAGCACATCACTGCTCGCGAAATCGCGCTTTACATGCAGCGAACCTCGGGCTCCCGTCGCGCGAACGATCGGGCCCGCAAGGTGTTGCCCCTCGGCGTGCCGTCCAGCTTCCAGGCCTACGACCCCCATCCGGTGGTGGTCAAACGGGCCGATGCCGCCTACATGTGGGACGTCGACGACAACCGGTACACCGACTACGACATGGGTTTCGGAGCGTTGTTCAGCGGGCACATCCACCCGTTCGTGCGTCGCGCGGTCGACGAGCAGTTGGCCGATGGCACGCTGTTCGTCACGCCGTGCGAACTCAACGCCGAGGTCGCCGAATTGCTGGGCGAGCGTTACGGATTGCCGATGTGGCGATTCACCAACTCGGGTACCGAGGCCACCATGGACGCGATCCGCGTGGCGCGCGGAGCGACCGGTCGCGACAAGATCGTGAAAGTGGAGGGTGGCTACCACGGTCATCACGACGAGGTGATGATCTCGATGAAGCCCAAGCTCGAAGATGCCGGTCCGGCCGACAACCCGACGCCGGTCCCGGCCACCGCCGGGGTCACCAAGGCGGTACTCGGAGACACCATCGTGGTGCCCTACAACGACCCCGAGGCGCTCGAGCGTGCCCTCGCCCACGACGACGTGGCCTGTTTCATCGTCGAGCCGGTGATGGAGAACATCGGAATCTGCCTGCCGGACCCCGGTTACCTGCAGGCGGTGCGCGAGATCACCGAACGTCATGGCACCCTCTTGATCTTCGACGAGGTCAAGACGGGCATCACCGCCGGGTGGGGAGGGGCCACCGGCGCTCTCGGCGTGACCCCCGATCTCGTGGCGCTCGCCAAGTCGATTGGTGGAGGACTTCCGCTCGGAGCCTTCGGCGGCAAGCGCGAATACATGGATCAGATCACATTCGGGCGCGTCATCCATCTCGGCACCTACAACGGCAATCCGTTGTGCATGGCGGCGGCCCGCGCGGTGCTGGCCGAGGTCTGCACTCCGCAGGCGACTGCCGCGGTGATCGGCCGCAACAAGATGCTGGTCGACGCCTGCAACGACATCATCGACGACGCGGGGTTGCCCGCCCACACGATCCAGTTCGGCGCCAAGGGTTGCGTCACCTGGACCCCCGAACCCATCCGCAACTACCGCGACTATCGCGCGACCGACCTCGACCTGGCGTTCGCGCAGTGGATCCACGGCATCAATCGCGGCATCTTGTTGCCACCGGGCCTCGACGAGCAGTGGCTGATCTCGATCATGCACACCGAGGACGATGCGTTGCGCTACGCCGACGTGTTCGCCGAATTCGTGCGCGAACTCACGGCGTGACACCACCGACGTTGGGGCGGATGGTCGCGCGCGCCCTCGCGCGCCGGTGCCCCCGTTGCGGCGATCGACGCGCCTGGTTCCTCGGTCACTTCCGGATGGGCGAGCGCTGCGTCGGCTGTGGTCTGCGCCGCACGCGGGGCGTCGACGGTCACGAACTGGGGTCGATGACGGTCGCGCTCGTGTTGAACGTCGGCCTGATCATGACGGTGATGGCGGTGGCCGTCATCACCACGGTGCCCGACGTCCCGGTGGTGGGGCTGTACGTGGTGTTGGCGGCCTCGGGAGTGGCCATACCCGTGCTCACGTGGCCGCTCACGCACACTCTGTGGTCGGCCATCGACTTGCGGGTGCGACCGGTCTGCGAAGCGGAGTCGGCCGAGGCCGTCGCCTGGGTCTCTCGCGCCCCGGCCTAATGATCGCCGGCCCCATGATCGCCGGCCGACCCACGCTGGGCAAACAGGTGTTCGTTGCGACAATGCTTGACCGAACACTCGTTCGTAGTTACGCTCCTGTCATTCGCCCATCGGCGAGGGAACAACGAGGAACATTCCCCGCCACACCCCTCCCGTACGGTCCCGAGTGTGACAAGCCAAAAGACCAGCACCAGTAGCAGCACCAGTAGCAGCACTAGCAGCACAGAGAAAGGCAGCGCAATGAGCAACGACCGTGAGAAAGCCCTCGAGATGGCCCTGGCCCAGATCGACAAGCAGTACGGCAAGGGGTCCATCATGCGGATGGGCGAGAAGACCAACATGGCGATCGAGGCGGTGCCGACCGGCGCCCTGGCCCTCGACGTGGCTCTCGGCGTGGGAGGTCTGCCCCGCGGACGCGTCGTCGAGATCTACGGCCCGGAGTCCTCGGGTAAGTCCACTCTGGCCATGCACGTGGTGGCCGAGGCCCAGCGCAACGGCGGCATCTGTGCCTACATCGACGCCGAGCACGCCATGGACCCGGTGTACGCCCGTGCCATCGGTGTCGATATCGACCAGCTGCTCATCTCGCAGCCCGACACCGGCGAGCAGGCCCTCGAGATCGCCGACATGTTGATCCGTTCGGGTGCCCTCGACGTGGTTGTCATCGACTCGGTGGCCGCCCTGACCCCCAAGGCCGAGATCGAGGGCGACATGGGAGACAGCCACGTGGGTTTGCAGGCCCGTCTCATGAGCCAGGCCCTGCGCAAATTGACCGCGAACCTCAACAAGTCCAACACCATCGCCATCTTCATCAACCAGCTTCGCGAGAAGATCGGCGTGATGTTCGGTTCGCCCGAGACCACACCCGGTGGCCGCGCGTTGAAGTTCTACTCGTCGGTGCGCCTCGACATCCGCCGCATCGAGTCCATCAAGGACGGCGCCGAAGTGGTGGGCAACCGCACCCGCGTCAAGGTGGTCAAGAACAAAGTGTCGCCGCCGTTCCGTCAGGCCGAATTCGACATCATGTACGGCAAGGGCATCAGCCGTGAGGGCTCGGTCCTCGACATGGCGGTCGACCTGGGCATCGTGAAGAAGTCCGGCGCGTGGTTCACCTACGACGGCGAGCAGTTGGGTCAAGGTCGCGAGAATGCCAAGACCTACCTGATGGAGAACGCCGAGGTCATGGTGGAAGTCGCCGAGAAGGTGCGCGTGGCCGCCGGCCTCGGCGACAAGGACGCCGCCGAGTTCACGGCCGCCGACGAGGAGCCCATCGACCTCGATTGAGGTCTCGCCCGTGGGCGAAACCGACGCTCCTGATAACCTCGGATTCGCCTTCCGAGATAGCTCAGTTGGCAGAGCAGCTGACTGTTAATCAGCGGGTCGCAGGTTCGAGCCCTGCTCTCGGAGCACAATGCAGGGTCCGCTTTGGCGGACCCTGCGTCATGTGGGGCGGTAGCTCAGTCGGTTAGAGCAGGGGACTCATAATCCCTGGGTCGCGGGTTCGATCCCTGCCCGCCCCACTTCGTCGTCAGTACAGTCGCCGTCCATGACGACGGTGTCTGGCGTTCTGAACGATCTGGTCGCCCGCATCGAGTGTCCGGCGCCGGCCATCGCCTGGGGCGTGATGATCGACGGGCACCTCGCGGCCTCCGGAGGTCGAGGCGCCGATGCCGCCACACCGTTTCGGATCGCTTCGATGACCAAGAGGTTCACCGCCGCGGCCGTGTTGGGCCTGCGGGATGACGGTGTGTTGTCGCTCGATCGTCCGGTCGGGGAGTACGCCCCCGAATTGATGGCGGTGCGCGGTCCGGCCGGGTCGCCTTCGATCACATTGCGTCACCTTCTGTCGATGGCCGCGGGTCTGGCCAACGACGACCCGTGGGCTGACCGGCATCTCGATGCGACGCCCGAGTTCATCGACGAGGTCTATGCCGACGGCGTGCACTTCGCCGCGCGTACCGGCGACACCTTCGAGTATTCCAATCTCGGGTTCGCGATGATCGGTCGCGTGGTGCGCGCCGTCACCGGTCGCCCCGTTCGTGATCACATCGACGAGCGTTTGTTGCGCCCGTTGGGGATGACCCACACGACGTGGGATCGTCCGCTCGGTGACGTGGCGCTCCCTCACCGGGTGCGCGATGGTGTGGTCGAACCGGACGACCGAGCCCCACTCGCCGACGGCGAAATCGCCCCGATGGGCGGCTTGTGGAGCACCGTCGAGGACCTGGTGCGGTGGATGGCCTGGCTCGACTCGGCCCACGCCGGGGTGGGGGCCCAGAGCGCGCCCGCGCGACGCGAGATGCAGTCGATCCACACCTACGCCGGTCAGTTGTCGCTCGACGGGGTGTCGGCTCCGAGCGGTTACGGATTCGGGATCCTGTTGCGCGACGATCCGGTGATCGGAATAGTGGCCGGCCACAGCGGCGGTCTGCCCGGATACGGGAGCAACATGCGCTGGCGCCGAGGCAGTGGCGTGGGCGTGGTGGGACTGGCCAACGTGACGTACGCGCCCATGTCGACCCTCACGCATCGTGCTCTGACCACGCTCGTGACGACGGGTCTGGTGGCAACGCCGCCCGCCGAGCCCGACGAACTTTTGTCGCAGCGGGCGCAGGCGCTGGTCGCGCTGTTCGGATCCTGGGACGATTCGGTGGCCCGGACACTGTGCGCCGACAACGTCGACCTCGACGACGATTTCGGACGTCGGCGCTCCGAGGTCGAGCGACACACCTCCGGTCGGGAGGTGCGCCTGATCACCGTGGTGCCGACCAGTCGCACCAGCGGCACCATCGAGGTGGAATGCGGCGATGCGCGGTGGGCGGTCGACTTCTCGCTGTCGCCCCATCGCGGGTTGGTGCAGACTTGGTCATGGAGGAATCGGTGATGAACGAGTGGGGACGCGTGGCGTTCGGGTGTTGGCGCATGACGAACCCCGATCCGGGATTCAACGCGACCCTCGTCGAAGCCGCCGTCGACCTGGGGATGAACGTGATCGACCAGGCCGACGTGTACGGGTTCGACTGGGGTGGTGCGGGATTCGGGACCTGCGAGGAGATGCTCGGACGAGTGTTCGCCGCTCGTCCGGGACTGCGCCAACGGGTGGTGTTGGCGACCAAGGGCGGCATCATCCCGGGAGTTCCGTACGACAGTTCCACCTCGTATCTGGTGAGCGCGTGCGAGGCGTCGATGCGCCGCATGGGCGTCGACGTGGTCGACCTCTATCAGGTGCACCGGCCGGATCCATTCACGCATCCGGCCGAGGTGGCGCGGGCGCTCACGAGTCTGCGTGATCGCGGGTTGGTGCGCGCCTTCGGTGTGTCGAACCACACGGTGGCCCAAACCCGCGCGTTGCAAGCGCACCTCGACGTTCCGCTGGTCTCCACCCAGCCCGAGTACTCGGTGGCCCACCTCGACCCCCTGTTCGACGGCACGCTCGACCGGTGCAATGAGACCGGCATGGTGGCTTTGGCGTGGAGTCCGCTGGCCGGGGGCCGGGTGATGACCGGGGTCGGACTGCGTCCGGAGTTGACGGCGGTGCTCGACGACATCGCCGAGCACCACGGGGTCGGTCGTGATGCGGTGGCCGTGGCGTTCGTGCTGCACCACCCGAGTCGGCCCGTCGCCATCGTCGGATCCCAGTCGATCGACCACCTGGTCTCGGTCGCCCGTGCCACCAACGTGCGACTCGAGCGCTCGGACCTCTTCCGGATCGTCGAGGCCGCCACCGGGGAACGTTTGCCGTGACCCCCTGCGAAGTGAGTTGGTTCGCCGCGTTGTGCGACGACGACTACGAACAACTCGGGGTGGTCGACGAGTCCCTCTCGAGTTCGTGGGAGCACTGCTCGCATCTCGTGCGCACGGCCGAGAAACAGGGTTTCGACAACATCCTTTTGCCGTCGGGCTACTCCCTCGGCATCGACGCGATCACCTTCGCCGCCGGCATGGCGACGCTCACGTCGCATATCCGTTTGCTGGTGGCGGTGCGGTGTGGCGAGACGTGGGTGCCGCAGTTGGCTCGTCAATTGGCGTCGCTCGACCGCATGCTGGGCGGTCGTCTGACGGTCAACATCATCTCGTCGGAGATGCCCGGCGAGACGTTGGACGCCGAACCGCGTTATCGGCGAACCATCGAGACCATGGCGGTGGTTCGCGCGTTGCTCGACGGACGGGCGGTCGACCACCACGGCGAGTTCGTCGACGTCTCCGTCGAGCCGCCGCGGGTCGCCACGGGCCATAGCCCCCTTCTGTATTTCGGGGGACTCAGCGAGCCGGCGCGCGAGGCGGCGGCCCGGGAGGCCGACGTCTACTTGATGTGGCCGGACACCCGCGAGCGCATCGTCGAGCTCATCGACGACATGCGGCGTCGCGCCGATCGCCACGGGCGTGCTTTGCGTTTCGGTTACCGCACCCACGTGGTGGTGCGCGACACCGAGCGCGAGGCCCGCGCCGCGGCCGAGCACATCGTCGCCGCGCTCGACGACGCCACCGGCGCGGCGATTCGCGCGCGTTCGCTCGACAGTCTGTCGACCGGTGTGCGACGCCAGGCCGAGCTGCGCAAATCGGCGTCCGACGACGGCTACGTCGAACCCCACTTGTGGACCGGCATCGGGCGGGGGCGCAGTGGGTGCGGCGCGGCGATCGTGGGCGATCCGAGCCAGATCGCCGACAAGTTGAACGACTACCGATCGCTCGGGATCGAGGCGTTCATCCTCTCCGGTTATCCGCACGTGGGGGAATGCGAGCGGTTCGGCCGGAGTGTTCTGCCGCTACTCGATCACTCCCCGCTGCGGTAGACGACGTCGTTGCGCACGCGTGCGACGAGGCGACCGTGCACGTGGAAGGCGCCCTCGAGGTGGGCCACCTCGTGTCGTCCCCGTCGCGACACCCGGTCCACACGCGTACGGAGTCGGACGCGGTCGCCGTGTTCGATGGGGGCGAGCAACGTCACGTCGGTGGCGATCTGATTCCAGCGCGGCGGGTCACCCACGTTGATGCCTCCGACGATGGCCGCGTTGACGGCCGTGCCCAACCAGGCGGGGTGGGCCCAACCGCGACTCCGCCACGCGGGGGCGTCGGCGAGGCCGTCGAGGAAAGCCAGGTCGCGTGGGGCATCGAAGTCGAAGTGAAGATCGGGTAGCGACGCGCCGGCGAGGACGTCGAGGCGATCGGCACCGCGCGACTCGTCGTCGTCCGTCGATACGGTCGAACCGAAGTCGTCGTGCGTCGCGCGAGCGAAACCCACCGAGGCGACGAGGCAACGGCGTCCCGTCTGGTCGTCGTAGGTGGTGTCGATGGAGTCGGGGGTCTGAGTGGTGGTCACATCGAGGATGGCACCTGCGGTCATGGTCCGCCACAGTTCGATCGACATCGATCCCGTACGCATCCAGTCGGTGCCCCAGCGCTCGACGGCGGCGGTGGCGACCCACGCCAGAACGACCATGCCCATGATGTGGTCTCCCAAATGACCCGGGGTGGCCGTGCCGTGGGGGAATGGTCGCAACGGCAACTGGCGGGCCGGAACGCTGGTCAACGGACCAGGATCCCGACCGCCGCGGCGGCCAGGCCGATGCCGACCAGGAGCACGCTCGCGCATCCTCCGCGGTAACTGAGGCCCTTGCCGAATCGCAAGGACGTGCGTCCGCGGGAATTCACCGTGAACGGGCCGAAGCGCAGACTGCCGCTCACTCCGCGCTTGGAGACGTTCAGCCACGACCGTCGTCCCGTGCGTACGCGTTTGCGGTACGAAAAACCCATGCCCGGACTCTAGGTCGGATCAGCGTCGCGAGGAAGGGGCCCGATCGAGGCCGATGACATCGGCACTCTGGCCGGTGTGCATCGGCGTGGCCGCACTCTCGACGGCGTCGATGAATTCCTCGACGTCGACCGGTTCACCACCGATCAGCCAAACCACCTGCTCTCCGCCGCTGTCGGCGGGATCGCGCAACATGACCCCTTCGACCTCGAACTGGTCGACGGTGATCTCGGCGGCATCGGGAGACACCGGAGCAACGATCGCCATCTCGACGACGGTCTCGGGATCGAAGTCGCGCAGGATGTCGATCAGCTCGGCCACGTTCACGAGGTCAGTTTGACATGCGACGCCGCGGCGGTCGCGGAATTCAGTCGCCGCCGACCCACACCGGGGCGCGCTCGAGCAGGAAGAGACTCACCTCGCCCGACTTCTCGAGGACCCGGCAAAAGGCGCTGTCGTCGTTGACGTACACGTCGGCCAACGACACCGCGAGACGGGCCACGATCGACAGGCGGTGCTCCGGGGCGTCGATCACCGAAGCGGTCGAGTCGATCGCCGACACTTCGAGCGGGAGTTCGGTGCCACCCATACCGGCCAGCTCGGTGGCCAGCACCAGGAGGTCCGGCGGTCGCGAGAGTGGAGGCAGGGTCCAGGTGAACAACAACGGGAATTCGAAGCCGGTGGGCGGGTCGGCGTCGGGGTCGTCGAGCTTGGCCATCTCGTCCTCGAACCCGAGCAGGGCACGCGGATCGACTTCGAGCGAGAGGTGCAGGTCTATGGGACCGTCGCAGGCTTCCTCGGGGTGCAAGTCGACTTCCCAGAGTTGGCGCAGCGAATACGTCTCGACGAAGTGTCGTTCGTCGTGCACATGAAACCCGTGGTCGACCGCGTGGCTCTTCATGTCGGAGACGAAACCGGCCACATCTATGAACGCCATCTCGCCTCCCTGAGTCGTCGCACCGGCGATCGAACACTACCCTTCGTGCCGTGGCGCCGGACTCCTTGCTGGAACTCTTCCACGCGATCGCCGACGCCGTCGACGACGCTCTCGGTGCCGTGACCGACTGGGGGCCGTCGGGTCGTCGGGACACGCAGTACGCGGCCGATCTGGTGGCCGATGCGATAGTCCTCGATCACTTGCGGGCAGCCGGTCTCGGTGTTCTCTCCGAGGAAAGCGGCGCCGAGAACCTCGACCGCCCGATCGTGGTCGTGGTCGATCCGCTCGACGGTTCGACCAACGCGAGTCGTCGGGTGCCGCACTACGCGACGTCGCTGTGCGCCGTCGACGGCGACGGCGCCGCGGCGGCCCTGGTGGCGCATCAGGCGGGTGGGCCACGGTGGTGGGCTCGTCGGGGCGAGGGAGCGTGGCGGAACGGACGAGCGATCCGGCGCGACACCGCGCCCGCGTGGGGATCGGCGTTGGTGGCGATTTCCGGACTCCCGCCGAAACATCCCGGCTGGGGCCAGTTTCGCTCGTTCGGCGCCTCGGCGATCGACCTGTGCTTCGTGGCCGACGGAACGGTGGACGCCTTCATCGACATGAGTCCGAGCGCCCACGGGGTGTGGGACTATGCCGCGGCGGCCCTCGTTTGCGCCGAGGCCGGAGTCGTGGTGTGCGACGCCCTCGGTCGCGACCTGTTGGTGCTCGACCACGAGGCGCGGCGCACCCCGGTGGCGGCGCCGGCGAGCCTCATGGAATCGGCGCTGGCGGTACGCGGACGATCGTCGTGACGGCGACGTCGGGTCGTTTCGTCGCCAGTGGCGGTCAGCCGACGTCGGCGGCGCGCTGACCCTCGTGCCACACCCGCGACACGCTGGGATGACGCAACTTGCCCAGGGCTCGGGCCTCGATCTGGCGCACGCGCTCGCGGGTGACACCCATCTTGTCGCCGATCTCGGCGAGCGTCAGGGGCACGCCGTCGATGCCGAACCGGGCCCGTAGCACCTCTTCCTCACGCTCCTCGAGTCGCCGGAGTTGCTCGGTGAGAGCCCGCTTTTCGAGTGCCGCGGCGGCTGCCTCGTAGGGGGACACCGCGCCGTCATCGGGGATGATCTCGCCGAGTTCGGTTTCGCCCTCGGCATCGAGCGGGGTGGACAGCGACACCAGTGGGCGGCGGTGCTGGCGCACCAGGGCGACGCGTTCGGCACTGACACCGGACAGTTCGGCGACCTCTTCGACGGTGGGCGGACGGTCGAGTTCGGCCGCCAACTTGTCGGTGCTCTGGTCGATGAGGGAATAGACCTCGCGCACGTGGGAGGGCACCCGAATGGTGCGCGAGGAGTCGGCCAGCGCACGTCCGATCGACTGGCGGATCCACCAGGTGGCATAGGTGGAGAACTTGAAACCCTTCTGGTGATCGAAGCCCTCGACGGCGCGCATGAGGCCGAGGTTGCCCTCTTGGATCAGGTCCAGCAGGCCGAGGCCGGCGCCTTCGTAGCGGCGCGCCACACTCACGACGAGACGCAGGTTGCACTGGATGAACTCGGCACGGGCGGCGTCGCCGGCGCGGATGATGCGGTTGATCTCGGTGCGTTCACGACCCTTGGGGGCGGGGTCGGTGTCGAGTCGGTCCTGGGCCACTCGGGACTCGACGATGACGGCCGCGAGACGACGCTCGTCTTCGGCGGTCAGCAACGGGTACGTGCCGATGTCGTCGAGATACTGCCGGAGCAGTTCGCTCTCCGCGTCGCCGGGCCGGGTTGCCATGCACGAAACCGTAATGGCGCGGTCCGAGCGCACGGTGGATACCCGTCAGGTGAAGAACCCCCGTAGGGCGTCGGCCATCTTTCGCCGCGGAGCCACTCCTGACGGCAGCGCGTCGACCATCGTGATGGAGGTGTGGATATGACCACGCGCGCGGAGGTGCTGCACCGGCACACCGGCCGACTCGAGGGCGCGGGCGTAGGCGTCGCCTTCGTCGCGCAACGGGTCGTACTGCGCGGTGACGATCATGGCCGGAGGTAAACCGGAGAGATCGGCGGCCAACAACGGCGAGGCCCGCGGGTCGGAACGATCGGCGGGATCGGCGTAGTGGTTCCAGAACCACTCCATCAACGCTTTCGTCAGGATGTAACCGTCGGCGTTCTCGTCGTGCGAGCGGTGCTGACGCGAACCGTCGGTGACCGGGGTGAGCAACAACTGACCCCGCAACGTCGGACCGCCGTTGTCGCGCGCCAGTTGCGCGGCGACCGCGGCGACGTTGCCACCGGCGCTCCAGCCGGCGACGGCGATTCGATCGGGAACACCTCCGAGCGCGGCGGCATTGTCGGCGACCCAGCGCAACGCGGCGTAGCCGTCGTCGGCCGCGGCGGGGAAGCGATCCTCGGGAGCGTGGCGGTAGTTCACCGACACGATCACCACGTCGGCGAGCGTGCAGAGAGCCCGACACAACGGATCGTCGGACGTGTGGCTGCCGAACACCCACCCACCGCCGTGGAAGTAGACCACGACGGGGTGGGGACCGGTCGTGGACGGTCGGTACAAGCGGTATTCGAGGGTCCCTCCGGGGCCGGGGAGCGTGCCGTCGGCGATCTCTCCGACGGCGGGGCCGGGTGGACGCATGGCCGAGGAGGCGTCGGAGAAGGCGCGGGCGTCGGCGGGGCTCATCGACTCGATGGGTGGCAGGCCGAGGGTGGCCATCATGTCGAGCACCATCTCGACGTCGGGCTGGATCTCGCGGATCGGACCATCGTTCACCTGACGTCTCCCGGCACCTTCCAGAACGAACCCGAGATAGTCGCGGGCCACGACCTCGTCGCAGATGCGGCGGTAACGACCCACGCCTCCGATGTAGGGGAAGAGCACGCGGGGCTTGCCCGGCACGTTGGCCCCCATGTACCAGGAGTCGGTCTCCTGGAAGAGGGTGATGTCGGCGCAGTCGGTGCAGTGCACGCGCCACGCCTCCTCGGCACTCGGAGTCGCCTCGATGGTGTCGAAGCCCTCTCGACGCAAGTGGACCAGGGTGTCGGTGATCCAGTCGACGTGTTGCTCGATCGACACCATCATGTTCGACAGAACCGACGGACTTCCGGGGCCGGTGATCATGAAGAGGTTGGGAAAGCCGACCGTGGTGACTCCGAGGTAGTTGTGGGGTCCGTGCTCCCACTTCTGCTTCAACGTCACGCCGTCTTTGCCC
The DNA here is from genome assembly GCA_046091365.1 of Acidimicrobiia bacterium. Classification (GTDB taxonomy): domain Bacteria; phylum Actinomycetota; class Acidimicrobiia; order Acidimicrobiales; family Ilumatobacteraceae; genus Casp-actino8. Next base: position 12,329 of record JBJTBM010000092.1, read on the forward strand.
GTGATGTCGACGTTGACGATGGCGCCCGTCATGGCGTCGAAACCCGTGGCGTAGACGATGGCATCGAAGTCGTGAGACTCTCCGCCGAAGTCGATGCCGGTCTCGGTGATGGTGCGAATCGGGCTGGTGTTGAGATCGACCAGGCGCACATGGGATCGGTTGTAGGTCTGGAAGTAGTTCGTGTCCATGCACGGCCGCTTCGTGCCGTAGGGGTGCTTGTGCGGTGAGAGGAGTTCGGCGACCTCGTGGTCGTCCACGACGGCGCGAATCTTGGCCCGCATGAATTCGGCGACCACGTCGTTGGCGGCACGGTTGGTGCCCACGTCGGTGAACACGATGCCGGTCTCGAGCAATTCGCCCTTGAGCCACGCGGTCTCGAGCATCTCCCACGCCGTTTCCCGTGGCACCGACAGCGCCGACATGGTGGGCATCGTGATCGGGACCCCCGACGCGGACTGGCGCGCCTCGGCCTCGTACGCGGCGCGGTCGGTCACCAGACGATCGACTCGGTACCGGGGAGGCGGCCCGTTGAACGCCGGAATCGAATAGTTGGGCGTGCGCTGGAACACCACGAGGCGTGTCGCCTGATCGGCGATGAGGGGGATCGACTGGATGCCCGAGGAGCCGGTGCCAATCACCGCGACGCGCTTGCCGGTGAAGTCGACCCCCTCGTGGGGCCAGCGTCCGGTGACGTGGACGTCACCGCGGAAGCGCTCGGTGCCGGGAATGTCGGGCTCTTTGGGAACCGAGAGGCAACCCGTGGCCATGACGTAGTGGCGACACGTGATGGTCTCACCGTTGGAGGTGTCGATCGTCCACGACTTCGAGGCGTCGTCCCACACTGCACGGTCGACGCGCACGCCGAAGTCGATGCCCGAGTAGAGGTCGTGCTTGCGCGCGACGAACTGGGCGTAGCGGAGGATCTCGGGCTGGGTCGCGTGCTTCTCGGACCACGTCCATTGTTCGTGCAGTTCGGGGTCCCAGGTGTACTGGTAGTCGGTCGTCGAGATGTCGCAACGTGCGCCGGGATAACGATTCCAATACCACGTGCCGCCGACGTCGTCGCCGGCCTCGAGGACCCGATGTGTGAAGCCCTCGTCGCGAAGGCGCTTGAGCAGGTACATGCCGGCGAATCCGGCGCCTACCACGACGACATCGACATCGGTCCTCGACATGACTTTCCCCCCGGTGCACGGATTGATCCGCAAGAGACAGTCTCGCAGATGGACGACGTGCGGCTCAACCGCGAGACGTCCGGATTCGGGGTTCGTGGAGCGCCGGTAGGCTTCGCCGTCCGCGCGGGCGCATAGCTCAGTTGGTTAGAGCGCTTCCCTTACAAGGAAGATGTCGGGGGTTCGAGTCCCTCTGCGCCCACTCATTCGACGGACGAGGCCCGACCGGTCCAGCGAGGCGGGCGCTTCTCGAGGAAAGCCTCCACGCCCTCGCGAGCATCGGGCGAACGCATGAGGCGATGATGCAGTTCGGTCTCGAGGGCGTCGACCTGCTCGCGGGTGGACGTCATCGACTCCCACAACGCCCGTTTGCTGGCCGCGGCCGATGCCGGCGCCAC
>JBJTBM010000093.1:0-5519 GCA_046091365.1 Acidimicrobiia bacterium
TTGTTGTCGTGGTGCAACTCGATGATCTCGGCGGTGTCGAACCACGGCGAGGCCATTTCGGCGAACTTCATCATCAGCACGGCGCTGATGGCGAAGTTGGCGGCGATGAGACAGTTCGAGGAGCGAAATGCCGATCGGAAGTTCGCCAGATCGTCGTCGGAGAATCCGGTGGTGCCCACCACCGCGTGCACCCCGTGTAGACCACACCAGCTGAGATTGGTGCGCGCCGCGGCGGCCACGGTGAAGTCGACCGCCACGTGAACACCGGCGTCGGCCATCGCGCGCGGATCGGCGGCGACGGTGAGGCCGTGCGTGCTCCGACCCGCACCGGCCGGATCGACGGCGGCCACCAACTCGAGCGCGGGATCGGCCGTCACCGCGTCGCACACCGAGGCGCCCATGCGGCCCGCGGCTCCGAACACTCCGACGCGGATACGTGATTCAGTCATGCACCGAGCCTAAACCGTTCGCCGAGACGGGCGGGGAACTATTGGTTCTGCGTCGAGTGGTCGAGCAACATGGGCACGACGATGTCGATTCCGGCCGGCGAATAATGCAACCCGTCGTGGCGTAGTTCGACTCCGTCAACCATGTCCGCGCATTCGGACGCGTCGACCGGGCAGACGTACTCGTCCAGCCGAACGAATGTGGCCCCCGCGGTGGCGAGGTAGACACTCGCGTAACACGCGGCCGCACCTTCCGCCTCCGGGCCGTAGGCACCGGCCATTTGCGGAGGAATGACGATCTCGATATCGACGTCGGGTCCGAGGTCGGCCATCAGCGCGTCGACTCCTTCTCGCATATGCATCCGACCCGGCTCCGAACACGGCGAGTAGCGATCGCCGTCCCAGACGAATGGGTCCCACGTCCCGCCGTAGAAAACGACGACGCGGTCGGGCTGGAAGCGTTCGACGTCGTCGCGTAGACCGACGCGAATGGAGGCACAGAGGTCGAGAGAGTATGCGTTGTTCTGATCGTCTCTCCGCCTACTGGTGGTACATCCCGGAGCCGAACGCACCGCCACATCCATGTTCGCCGATCGTCCGAATGCGACGAGTTCGTCAGCCATTCCGAAGACCACCGAATCACCAATAACGAGCACCCGTTCGGCGTCGGACGAATCGAGTGGGTCGCTGGTCGGAGTCGGCAATGGGCGACCGAGAGTGGCGATTACATCTCTGTTCACCTCGGGTGGTCGGCTCTCGGCGGTCGCGGCAGTCGCCACGACCACGGTGACGACCGCCACCAACGCGAGCGGCACGGCGCGACGCGGTATGCCCCGATCGAGAATCGGTCGCTCGAAGAACTCATAACTCGCCGACGCGAGCACAGTCGAGATGGTCATCGCGAGAACGAGTCGTACCGGAGCCGACCAGCGGTCCACACCGATCACGAGGATCACGGGCCAATGAAAGAGATAAATGCCGTAACTCCACCGCCCGATCGCACGCCAGGGTCGGCCCAAGAATGGATGGAGAGCCGATGTGGGCGAAGCGAACGTGGACGTCAGGGTCACCAACAGCGCCCCGGCCAGACTGGCCACCAGGAGAGGACCTTGGTACACGTTCGGCGAATCTCCGTCGAAGGCGAAGCAGGCCGTCACCACGATGGACACCGACGCGAGCGTCAGCCAACGTCGCGCCGGCGTCGACCACGCGACCACTCTGGGTCGAATCATGAAGCACAGCGCCCCGGCCAGAAACGCCGGTGCCCGGGTGTCGGTTCCCACGTAGACGCGCTCGATGGTGGCACCCGAGCGGATGAGCATCACCTGGGTCGTACCGACGAGCACCAAGCCGACGGCGGCAGCGATCGTCGCGCCTCGGCGATCATGCCACCGCCATCCGGCGAAGAGCACGATTGGCCAGACGAGGTAGAACTGCTCCTCGATGGCCAAACTCCAAAGATGGTCGAAGGCGCTCGGAGCATCGAACATCTGCCAATAGCTGCGACTCTCACCCAGACGCAACCAATTGGAACTGTACGTGAGCGCTCCCCACGCCTCGCGCGGCGTGGGAACGGTCCAACCAGTCGGCTGCACCGCATTGACCACCGCGACGAATGCGACCACGAGTAACAACGCCGGGAACAGACGTCGGACCCGTCGCGCCCAGAAGCGCGCGAAAAGCAATCGGCCGTCGACCTCGAGTTCGCGTACCAGCACGCCGGTGATCAAGAAACCTGACAGGGCCATGAAGAGGTCGACGCCAACCCAACCGGCCCGAAGCGCTCCGGAGTGAAATGCGACGACGGCGATCACGGCCCAACCCCGCAGGCCGTCGAGGCCTGCGAAACGGGGCGCGGAACTGGAGATCTCGCTCACCGCATCAGATTCTGACCGGCCGAGCGCACCGGATCGGGTCAGCGGTGACGACGCGGGCCGCGATCGCGACCACCGCGACGATCGCCACGGTCGTCGCGGTCGCCCTCGCCACCGGCGTTGCCACCGGGGCCGAGGTCGCCGAGTTCGCCGGCGATCTCGCTGTCGAAGGCGTCGTCGAAACTGACGGTCACGGGACCATCGCCGTTCGAACGGCTCGACGACTCCCGCGATTCGCGAGGCGCCGATCCACCGGCCGGCGGCTCGGGGCCGTCGCCCACCGGGGTGAGGCTGACCTTGCCCTTGTCGTCGATGTCGTCGACGCGCACCTCGATCTCCTGACCGAGCGTCAACACGTCCTCGACGTTGTTGATGCGCTTGCCGCGACCGAGCTTGGAGATGTGCACCAGGCCGTCGCGTCCGGGAAGGATGTTCACGAACGCACCGAACTTGGTGATGCTCACGACGCGACCGTTGTACACGGCGCCGAGTTCGGCCTTGGGCGGATCGACGATGGCCAGGATGCGCGCCTTCGCGTCCTCCATGCGCCAGCCCTCGACGGCACCGATGGTGACGATGCCCACCACGCCGTCGTCGTCGACGCTGATGTCGGCGCCGGTCTCCTGCTGGATGGTGTTGATGACCTTGCCCTTGGGTCCGATGACCTCGCCCACCTTGTCGAGCGGGATGGTGATGCTCGTGATCTTCGGCGCCGACTCGGCCACCTCGGTGCGCGGGGCTCCGATGGCGGCATTCATCACGTCGAGGATCTTGAGACGGGCTTCCTTGGCCTGATCGAGCGCGGCGGCCAGAACGTCGGCGGGGATGCCGTCGATCTTGGTGTCGAGCTGCAGAGCGGTCACAGCGTCGGCGGTGCCGGCCACCTTGAAATCCATGTCACCGAAGGCGTCCTCGGCTCCGAGGATGTCGGTGAGGCTGGTGTACTTGCCCTCGGCGTAGACGAGACCCATGGCGATACCGGCCACCGGGGCCTTGATCGGCACACCAGCGTCCATCAACGACAGCGACGACGAACACACCGACGCCATCGAGGTGGAGCCGTTCGACGACATCACCTCGGACACCAGACGCAACGCGTACGCGAAGTCCTCCTGACTGGGGACCACGGGCAACAACGCGCGCTCGGCGAGCGCACCGTGGCCGATCTCGCGACGCTTGGGCGAACCCACGCGACCGGTCTCACCGTTGGCCCACGGCGCCATGTTGTAGTGGTGCATGTAGCGCTTCTCGCTGGTGGGCGAGAGGGTGTCAAGCATCTGGTTCATGCGCGGCATCGCCAGCGTGGTGACGTTCATGACCTGGGTCTCTCCACGCTGGAAGAGTCCCGAGCCGTGGGCCGACGGCAGCACACGCACCTCAGCCGACACCGGACGAAGGTCACGCGGTCCGCGACCATCGATGCGGATGCCCTCGTCGACGATGCGCTTGCGCACCAACTTCTTGGTGAGCGAACGCACGGCCTCCTTCACTTCCTTCTCGCGACCGGCGAACGCCGAACCCTCACCGCACAACTGCTTCACTGCGGCGTCGCCGGCGGCGTCGGTGGCGGCGTTGCGATCGGCCTTACGGGCGATCTTGATGGCGTCGGCCAACAGCGGTCCCGCGATGCCTTCGACGGCGGCGAACACGTCGTCGGAGTAGTCGAGAACGGGGCTGTAGGCGAGCGGGGTGATGGCGCCCTTCGTGGCGATCACCGAGGCGACCAGCTGACGCTGCAGCGCGATGGACTCCTTGATGTGACGCTTCGAGGCCTCGAGACCACCGGCGAGCACGGTCTCGTCGACCTTGGGCGCGCCGTTGGCGTAGTACTCGAACGACTTCTCGGTGCCGCCGGCTTCCACCATCATGATGGCGACGTCACCGTTGTCGAGCTCGCGACCGGCCACGACCAGTTCGAACGTGCCCTCTTCACCCTCGGTGTAGGTGGGATGGGGAATCCACGAGCCGTCCTGGGCGAACGCGATGCGCACGGCTCCGATGGGGCCTTCGAACGGGATGCCCGAGATCATCAAGGCGGCCGAAGCGGCGTTGATGCTGAGCACGTCGTGCGGATTCACCTGATCGGCGCCCAACACGGTGAGCACGATCTGCACTTCGTTGCGGAAGCCGTCGGGGAACGCCGGACGCAGCGGGCGGTCGGTCAGACGGCAGGTGAGGATGGCGCCTTCGCTGGGGCGACCCTCACGACGGAAGAACGCACCGGGGATCTTGCCGGCCGCGTAGGCCCGCTCTTCCACGTCGACGGTGAGGGGGAAGAAGTCCACACCGGGGCGGACGTCTTTGGCTGCGTTCGCGGTGGCGAGAACGATGCTGCCGCCAATGCTGGCGACCACCGCTCCCTGGCTTTGGAAAGCCAGTTTGCCGGTCTCGAACGACAGGGTCTTGTCGGTGCCCCCAACGGGACCCGACACTCGGATGGCATCGGCCATGACGAGCTCCTTTCGCGCGACACGGATCCTTTCCGCATCGCCTATGGAGCAGCCGGTCGGTTCCCAGTGGGCGGGGTCGACACCTCGATGCCGGCCGGGGCCACTGACAACCGAACCCTTGTCTGCTCGGTTTTGGTTGTATTGCTGTTTGGGCGCGCGCCTCAGCGACGCAGGCCCAACTTGGCAACGATCTCGCGGTAATGCTCGACGTTGCGACCCTTGACGTAGTCGAGAAGACGACGACGACGGCCGACCATCATGAGCAGCCCACGACGGCTGTGGTGATCGTGGGGGTGAGCCTTCAGGTGGTCGGTGAGATGATTGATGCGCTCGCTCAGAAGAGCGATCTGCACCTCGGGCGAACCGGTGTCGGTCGCGTGCGCGCGGTGCTGCGAAATCGTTTCAGCCTTGGGGGTACCAGCCATGGCGGTCCCTGCCTTCCGTGTATGTAGGTGTCGGAGGTCGCTCGGGCCGGTCGGCCCCAGCATCACGCCGGAGTCGGAACCCCAACGGACGCCCCAAGCCTACGGGGGCAGAACGGATGTTCCACCCGGGGTGGGCCGCAGACCCGAGCGCGCCGCGAACCTCGACCCTGATCAGGCGTAGCCCAGATGCGCCCGTCGAGCGTTCTGGGTCGTCACCGAAGCGGGCTCGGGTATCGCCTCGACGGAGATGGCCATCAATTCCGCGTCACTCAGTGCCTCGAGGTCGCCCTTGGCCACCAACAGTTCCGCCTGACGGCGCACCAC
>JBJTBM010000094.1:0-10500 GCA_046091365.1 Acidimicrobiia bacterium
GCGGGCCACTTGGTAGCCGAACTGACGTCCGGCCTGGATGAGCACCGCCATGCGACCGAGCTTGACCCGGGTGAGTTGGTACTCGGCGATGTTCTTGCCGAACACGTTGCGATTGTGCGCGTGGTCGTAGGCGGCCTCGTACGCGGCCTGCATCACGCCGACGGCGCGCGCCGCCGTCTGCAGTCGTCCGTTCTCGAAGCCCTCCATCTGGTAGTAGAAGCCCTTGCCGAGGCCACCTTCCTCGCCGATGAGGTTCGTGGCCGGCACCCACCAGTTGTCGAGGGCGATCTCGTACGAGTGCATGCCTCGGTAACCGATGGTGTCGATCGGGCGGCCTTCCATCTTCCCCGTCGAGCCGTCGGCGCGGAGGTTCTGCGTGAACTCGAAACCGTGCGCCTCTCCGCGGGGTTTGGGCACGATGAAAAGGCTCAGGCCCTTGTGGGTCTTGCTGCGATCCGGGTCGGTGCGCGCCAACAGCATCAGCACGTCGGCCCGACCAGCGAAGGTGCACCAGGTCTTGACACCGTTGATCACGTAACCCGCCGTCCCGTCGGGACCCTCGGCCGGCGTGGCGGTCACCTTCAGTCCCGCGACGTCGCTTCCGAAATCGGGCTCGGTCACTGCGACCGCGGCCATCACCTCGGCGGTGGCCAACTTGGGCAACCATTCGGCTTTCTGGGCTTCGGTGCCACCCTTGACGAGGGCCCGGGTGAGGATCTCGGGTCGGGTGATGAGCGACCCGCCGATACCGAGGCTGGCCCGGCTGAGTTCCTCGGTGGCCACGACCATCGCGAGGTACTCGCCCTCGCCACCCTCGGAGAAGCCGCCGTGCTCGACCGGCACCGACAGACCGAAGGCACCCATCTCGGCCAGACCGGAGATGATCTCTTCGGGAACGTCCTCGTTGAAGCGGTGCACGTGCTCGGCGCGCGGCGCGATGACCTTCTCGGCGAACGAACGGAAGGTGTCCTGCACCATCTCGAAGTCCTCGTCGAGGTGACGCGGGCCGGGCACGTCGGCCAGTGACGCGACGAACTCGGGATCGCGGAACATCGTCACGAAGGGCAGGGCCGCCGCCAACGGGTTCGGTTCGAGTCCCCACAGCGCCTCGCGACCGATCAGTTTGGCGATGAGATCGTGGGCCATGTCGGCGGTGAACGCACAGGTGATGAGTCCCTCGTGCACTCCCTTGGCGCCGTAGTCGAGCATCGATCGCGCGGTCTCCAACGCCGACGCCGCATGGGCGAGGTCGTACGCGAGAACCTGGTGAACGTCGGCGCCACCGATCGACGAGAGATGGCGCAGACCCTTGCCCACGGCGCGCGATGCCATGTCGATGACCTCGGCGGCGGTCTGCAGGTCGGGGGCGATGGAAGAGTTCTCGGACGAGGCGTTCACGGGCAAAACGCTACCTATCGGCCCCCGATGCGGGGGAAGTTGGGACGAGGTACCGACCGCCGCCGGAGTGGTCAGCGGTCACCTCGCTCGGGTGTGCGACGATGGTCCGGTGAGTGACTCGGCCACCGATCCGACCCGGAGCGTCTGCGTCTACTGCGGGTCGAGTTCGGGCTCGGATCCCCGCTACGCCGCCCTGGCCAGCGACCTCGGGCGGGAATTAGCGCGACGCGACGTGGGCCTCGTCTACGGGGGCGGGCGAATCGGGCTGATGGGTCTGGTGGCCGACGGGGTGTTGGATCATGGTGGACGGGTGCACGGGGTGATCCCCGAACATCTGGTGCGGGCCGAGACCGCTCATGTGGGGCTGGATCGACTCGACGTGGTGACGTCGATGCACGAGCGCAAGGCCCGGATGGCCGAGCTCTCGGACGGTTTCGTGGTGTTGCCCGGCGGCTTCGGCACCCTCGACGAGGTGTTCGAAATCCTGACCTGGAACCAGCTCGGCCTCATCGCCAAACCGGTCGTGTTCCTGAACGTCGCCGATTACTTCTCTCCGTTGGCGGTGATGATCGACCACATGATCGAGGCCGGTTTCGTGCGCGAGACGCTCCGACCGTTGGTGAACCTCACCGACGACGTGGCGCGCGCCGTCGACATCGCCACCGGTCCGGCACCCGAGGTCGACGGAAAATTGCGTGACCTCGACGTCACCTCCAAGCGCAGCGCACTGTGAACGAGCACGGCATGAACAAGCACGGCATGAACGAGAACCTGTTCCCGGGTGACGACTGGGAGACGGTGGAACCCGACGCCTCGGTGGACGTCGCCCGCGTCGACGCGTCACTCGACGCCGTGTTCGGAGTTCGCGACGAGCCACCGGGAACGTCGCTCGCATGCGTGGTGGTGCACCGTGGACGAATCGTGCGCGAACGCTACGGACACCAGCCGGACACGGTGTTCGGTCCCGGTGGGCCGGTCGACCGGGACACCACGCTCGTCTCCTGGAGCATGGCCAAGAGCATCACGCACGCCGCGGTGGGCACGCTCGTCGACGAGGGTCGACTCGAAGTCGACGCCCCGGTGAGGGTGCCCGAGTGGCGGGGATCGCCCCGGGCCGCGATCACGTTGCGGGACCTGCTGCGGATGCGGGACGGACTCGCCTTCGTCGAGGACTACGTGCTGGACGAGTCGGGCAACGTCGCCTCGGATGTGATCGCGATGTTGTTCGGTGCCGGCGCCGACGACGTCGCCGCCTACGCGCGGTCGCGACCGTCGGCACACGTGCCGGGCTCGTCGTGGTCGTATTCGTCGGGAACGACCAACATTGTCTGCTCCCTGATCGGTGACGCGACCGGTGGTCGCGAGGCAGTGGAGGCGTTGTTGCGCGATCGGTTGTTCTCTCCCTTGGGCATGGGTTCGGCGTCAGCGCGCTTCGACTCCGCCGGCACCTTCATCGGCTCGTCGTACGTGTATGCGACCGCGCGCGACTTCGCGCGGTTCGGGTATCTCTACCTGCGCGGCGGCGTGTGGGCCGGGCGCCGAGTGTTGTCGGAGTCGTGGGTCGACACCACATGCGACATGCACGCTGTCGATCCCGAGAATGGCCACGGCTATTCGTGGCACTGGTGGTGTTGGAACGCCGATCCGCGGACGATCGCCGCCCTCGGGTACGAAGGTCAACGCACGATCGTCGATCGTGACCGCGATCTGGTGGTCGTGCACCTCGGCAAGTGGGTCGCCGAGACCCAGCCGACGCTCGACGGACATCTTTCGTCGATCATCGCGTCATTCCCGCGCCGTTGACCGGGGACGGCCCCATGGGCGAGAGTGCACAGCCCGGTGTGCGTGGGCCGTGCAGCGGAAACTGCTAGGAATAGTGCATGTCTGAAGCGGTGAGTGGTGGCGTCGAGCCCTCTCGCTCCCGCACCGACGACAGCGGCTCGTTGCGTCGTCGGGCGCGTCGTCGCGCATTGATCCGCACCTTGAAGGTGTTGGCGATGCTCGCCGTCGTCTACTTCCTGATCCTCAACATCCCCGGGTTGCGCAACGCCGTCGACCAATTGAGCGATGTGAAGCCCGAACTCCTCGTGCTGGGCCTCGGCCTCGAAATGGTGTCTCTGTTTTGCTACTCGGTCATGACCAAGGCCGCCCTCGGCCCCGTCGCCGACCACCTGCCGGTGTGGCGGTTGTTCCGTATCCAGTTGTCGACCCGCGCGTTGGCGAGTCTCGTGCCCGGTGGAAGCGCAGCCGGTTCGGCGCTCGGGTATCGACTGCTCACGGTCTCGGGGATACCCGGACCCGACGCTGGGTTCGCACTGGCGACGGCCGGTCTGGCCTCGGCGGTCGTGCTCAACCTGATCTTGTGGTCGGGACTCATCGTGTCGATTCCGATCCGCGGCGTGAACCCCGTGTACGGAACCGCCGCGGTCGCCGGGATCATCCTGATGGGTATCGCCGTGGCGATCATCGTGGGTCTCATCGAGGGTCAGGAACGCTCGGAGAAGTTCTTACGCGCCGTGGCCCGCCGACTCCACCTCGACGAGGACCGCGCGGGAGAGGCGGTGCGACACATCGGATCGCGCATGCAGGAGCTGTCGGCGGACCGGGCGATGTTGCGTCGATTGGTGGGATGGGCGGCCGCCAACTGGCTCATCGACGCCGCGGCGCTCTGGGTCTTCTTGAGATCGTTCGGTGGATCTTTGTCAGTCGACGGACTGATCGTGGCGTTCGGACTGGCGAACGTGCTCGCTGCCATTCCGATTACACCGGGCGGCCTCGGTCTCGTTGAAGCGACCTACGTTCCGGTTCTGGTGGGCTTCGGTCTGCCCCGGGCGACGGTGGTGGTCGGGGTCCTGTCGTATCGCATCGCGCAGTACTGGCTCCCGATCCTGTTCGGCGGAGCCATGTACCTGTCGTTGCGGGTCGGACCGTGGTCGATCGGCCGCCAACAGTTGCAACCGTTGCGCGACGTTGTGGCCACGGCGGGCGTGCAGGACGAACGCATTCTCGACTTCTCCGAGCGATTCCCGGCCAAGGAGCGCACCGGTCAGATCCACGCGCCCTCTGAGGCTGAATTGCTCGATGCCGCGGACCAGCGCCGTGACCGCGAGCAACGTGAACGTGACGAGTTGGAGGCCGAGTCGCTCTCGCCGTGGGGCGATCCCGTCGACCCGGGGATGCTCGGTCCCGATCCGTGGCACGATGAGGCGGGAACCTGTGACGTCGCGGGATCCCGTGACGATGACGAGTCGCCGACGGGGCAGGGCTAGTTTCGGGGCATGACAGTTCACGAGCGTCCCTTTGGCCGTCACCTCGAGGATTTCGTCGTCGGTGACGTGTACCGACACTGGCCGGGCAAGACGATCACGGAGTACGACGACCATCTGTTCTGCATGATCACGATGAACCATCATCCGTTGCACACCAACGACTGGTTCGCGGCGAACAGCGTGCAGGGCCGCAACGTCGTCGTGGGCAACCTGGTCTATTCGCTCGTGCTCGGCATGAGCGTCCCCGACGTGAGTGGCGCGGCGATCGCCAACCTCGAGGTCGAGACCCTGCAGCACAAGTTCCCCACGTTCCACGGCGACACCATTCATGCCGAGACCCGCGTGCTCGAGGTCCAGGAGAGCAAGTCGAAGAACGATCGCGGAGTGGTCACGGTCGAGACCAAAGGGTTCAACCAGGACGGCAAGGAAGTGTGTTACTTCCGCCGTCGCGTGATGGTCTGGAAGCGCGAGTTCGCCCCGTCGCGTCAGCGTCCGTACGACGGTGACGGCGCCTGGGGCGACGCCTGAGATCGCGCGTGCGACAGAAAAAGTGACCGACCTTCACGAGTCCGTCTTCTCCTGGATCACGCCGCGATTGCGGCAGTTGCCGTGGCGCGACACGCGCGATCCGTGGGCGGTGCTCGTGAGCGAGGTGATGTTGCAGCAGACCGGTGTCGAAAGGGTGCTGCCCAAATGGGAGCGGTTCATGGAGTCCTTCCCCACGCCGGAGGCGTGCGCCTCGGCCCCGCTCGGAGAGGTACTGACGTTGTGGCAGGGGCTCGGTTACCCACGCCGTGCGCGCAACCTCCACGCCGCCGCGCGTCACGTGGTCGACGAGCACGGGGGACGGGTTCCGACCACGCTCGACCAGCTGTTGGCGTTGCCCGGGGTCGGTCCGTACACGGCGCGCGCCGTCCTGGCCTTCGCCCACGAGATCGATGCCGCGGTGGTCGACACCAACATCGCCCGGGTCCTGGCCCGGTTCCACGGCCGTACCCTCGCGGCTCGCGCGGCCCAGCAACGGGCCGATGAGTGGATGCCGTCGGGAGAAGCCTGGTTGTGGAACCAGGCCCTCATGGATCTCGGGGCGACCGTGTGTCGGCCCCGTCCGCGTTGCGCGGACTGCCCGCTCGTCGGTGGGTGCGCATGGCGTGGCGAGGGAGACGATCCGAGCGTCGGGTCGGCCGGAGTCAGCACGACCCAACCGCGCTTCGAGGGTTCCGACCGTCAGGCACGGGGTCGTCTGTTGAAGGCCCTGACGGATCGTCCGGTCGTCGAGGAGGACGTCGCGTCGGTGATGGGTCGTTCCGCCAACGTCGCGCGGCGACTGATCGAGGACCTGTCGCGCGAGGGATTGATCACGCGCGTTGGCGACGAGTTGCGCCTGCCGTGAGGATCAGACCGAACGGCGTGTCACGGCGGCAACGATCTCCTCGAGGGCCGTGTCGGCGTAGGCGCGCATCTCGTCGTCGGTACGGTCCTGAATCGGGTGTGGCGTGAAGACACGGGCCACGTCGGGGAACCCGAGTGATGCCGACTGCGCGTCGGCGGCCGAGACGAACTCTGACGATGCGACGAACACCCCGGGCACACCGCGCCGCTCGAGATCGACGATGTCGTGCACACTGCACGACGTGCAACTACCTCAATCAGCGAGGGCCTCGATGACCACCTGACACTGCGTGGCGATCTCGTGGCGCAAATCGACCGGGGCGGGTTTGGTGAACGTCGGCTTCTTGTAGCGGCGCACGTCGGCGCCCATCTCACTGAGGCGCTCCTCGAGACGGTCGATGAACACGTCCCCTCGGGCCTTCGAGATGTCGAGCAACCCGACCGTCAGACCCCGCAACGACTCCGGTCGCCCGACCCGTTCCATGGTGGCCACGCGACGTTCGTTCGTCGGGTCGAGCAGGAAAGTCGTGTCGCTCGTCGTGTTGCTCGTGTCGCTGCTCATGTCGTCACCTGCCTCGTCACCGGTTGGCTACCGATGTCACCGTTGGCCCATCCACCAATGATGGCAGAAAACAACCCGGCCCCACCGCCGGCGTGCACCAGCAGAATGCCGCCGGGACGGAACTTGGGGAGCGTCATGGCGCGTAGGCGATCGGGGACGCCCTCGGCGATGCCGTGGGCGCCGCGCACGAGGTCCTCGCCGCTGATCTGTAGGCGAGCGTGCAACTCGTCGAGCACCCTCTCGCGATCCCAGCCGGCCTCGGCGTACACACGGGCGTGCTCGGGCCCCATCACGAGGATCGCGTCGAAGGCCAGCACCGACTTGGGGTTGTGCAGAGTGCGCAGACAGGCGGCGAAGGTGTTGCTGAGGCTCTCGGGATCGCGCGCCAGTTGGTCGACCACGCACCGCGGGCCCTCGCCCGGGAAAACGGTGACGGCGTTGGCGTTCGGGTCGACGCCCCGACTCACCGCCAGCGACGTCCAGGGTGAGCCGACCTCGTCCTCGGCGAAACAGAACGAGATCTTGCCCGGGTTGCCGTGGGTCGCGCGGTCGACCTCGCCGGGTCGCCCGCCGCCGACGTTGCGCACGACCAGTTGCACCGCGCGACCGATCGTCAGGTTGGCGCGGTTGCCCTGCCCGAAGACGTTCATGCCGCTGTTCATGCCGATGGCGCGGGTGCCCGGCCCGTTGCAGACGATCACGGGTCCGACGGGCATGGTGGTGGCCAGGACACCGTGGATGTTGAATGTGTCGTTGCACACCGATTCGACGGCGGCGATGACCCACGGTAGGTATTCGGGCTTGCACCCGGCCATCACCGCGTTGATGGCGATCTTTTCGACCGTGACCTCGACCAGGTCGGGAGGCACGACGGCGACGACGTCGGATGGTGCGCGAGTGGTGCCGGTGAGCATGCGCATGACGCGCGACTCGGTGGGCGGAACGACGGGCAGTCCGTCGGTCCAGCCGCGATCGAACATGGCCTCGAACTCGTCCTCGGCGGCGGCGGTCTCGATGCGACGGGCGGTGAGCGTGGTGGCGCCGAATCGCACGCGCAGGGTGTCCACGAGGTCGGGATCGACGCTCATCGAACCGCAACCGGGCCGAAACGCCGGCAACGAAGGAGCCAGACCACGCGCCCCGGTCACGCGCTCCCAGTCGTCGCGCGACCAGCCGACGGTGCGATCCACCTCGCGTCCGTCGACCACCTTGATCACCGTCGGCACCGTTTCGACGTCGTGGTGCCAGCTCACCGCCAGGTCGGTGTCGTGAATCGCGCCGAGACCCTCGGGGAACGCCGGGTCGTCCTGTACGTACAGTGACACGTTCGCGCCGGAAGCCCGCAGTTGTTCGATGGCTGGCACCACCATGCGGCAGGTCTCGCATTCGCGCTTCACGATCACCGTGAGACCGTCGACGAGGGTCGGCTTCGTCATGTCACTCGCCGAGGAAGGAAACGATCAGGTCGTTGATGTGGTCGGGTCGTTCGAGGTGCGAGAAGTGGCCGGCCCCGGCGATGAATTCGGCCCGAGCCGTGGCCGGCAATTCGGCGGCGGCGAAGCGCGCGAGTTCGGGTCCCATGCATCCGTCGGTCTCGCCGTGGATGTAGAGGAGCGGTTGCGACGGAATCGTCGACGACATGGCCTGTAGGTCGGCCAGGGCCGGATCGTTGTAGCCCGCGCCGAGCGTGGCCCGGTAGTAACCGAGCGCGGCCTGCAGGTTGGCCGGGTCGCGCAGACTCGGCTTCAGCAACTCGAGTTCCTGGGTGGCGTCGAATCCGGGCGACCAGTCCTGCCACAGCATGTCGATGTACGCAAGGTCGTTGGCCCCCACCACCATGTCGGCGAAGGGGTGCTGGAAGAAGAACATGTACCAACTGCGCTTGATCTGGGCGAGGTTGGTGAGGAACGCCACGCCCACCGCGTTGCCCGGCGGCACCGCGGACATGACGACCTTCGACCACTGGTCGGGGCGGTGCACCGCGGCCAGGTTGGTGATGATCGAACCCCAGTCGTGCCCGATGATCACCGCGCGTTCGTCGCCCCCGAGGGCGGTGTGCAGGCCGACGGCGTCGAGGGCCGAGGCCGCGGTCTGGAAACGTCCGTCGCTCGGGATCGCCGTCGGGGCGTACCCCCGCAGGAAAGGGGCCACCGCGCGATATCCGGCGTCGGCGAGCCGGGGCATCAAGTGGCGCCAGGTGTGCGCCGAGTCGGGGAAACCGTGCAGACAGAGGGCCAGCGGTCCCGGATTGTCCAGCCCGGCGGCCAGAAAGGTCATGGTCAGGCCGTCGACGTCGACGGTGTGAGTCGTGATGCCCGGGTTCGCTGCCATGGGCAAACCGTACCCCTCGGGGTCGGCCGCCCTGCACCCCGACTGCGACCAACGTCACCAGCGGGTCCGACCCCCACCCGTTCCGTATCCACCCGCGCGTCATTTAGCGTTCACGTCATCGAGGGGGTACACGAGCTCTTCGTCACGTTCTTTGGGGTTCGCGGCTCGACGCCGTGCCATGGCGATGACACCAGGCGATACGGCGGCAACACGTCGTGCGTCGGCCTCGTCGTTCCCGGCGAAGAGCCGTTGGTCTTCGACCTCGGAACCGGGTTGCGTTACTGCGGTGAACGCATCCCGGCCACCGGACCGTTCAAGGGCACCTGCCTGCTCACGCACATGCACTGGGATCACGTCCAGGGATTGCCGTTCTTCGTGCCCACTCTGCGCGACGGCGCGCACTTCGACATTTACGGTCCGGCCCAAGAGGACGGTCGGTCCGTGCGCGACGTGTTCGAGTCGATCATCAAGCCACCGATGTTCCCGGTGAGCGTCACCGAACTCCCGGGAACGTTCGTTTTCCACGACGTGAGCGACCACGAGTTCTCGATCGGAGGGCTCGAGGTGATGAGTCGTCTCGTGCCTCACGTGGGCAACACCCTCGGTTACCGCGTCACGCACCGGGGGACCAGCGTGGTGTATCTACCCGATCATCAGATGCCCGAGGACGGTTCGATGTCGATCACCCCGGGTGCGCGCGAGTTGTGCGAGGGTGCCGACCTGTTGATCCACGACGCCCAGTACACCCCCGAGGAGTTCGTGGGCAAGAGCAACTGGGGACACTGCACGATGGAATACGCCGTGTGGGTCGCCATCGAGTGCAAGGTGAAGCGGTTGGCGCTGTTCCACCACGACCCGGTTCGCGGCGACGACGCCGTCGACGAGTTCCTCGAGCGGGCCCGACGTGCGTGTGAACCACACGGCATCGAGGTCATCGCCGCGACCGAGAATCAGACGCTGGCGATCCCCACCTGAGCGCCGTCAGCGCACTGCGAGCAACGGATCGTCGACGATCGTGCTCTCGAACCCGTCCGGACCAACGGCCTTGCCGCCGCGAATGGTGACCCGACGCATGCGACGTTCGGCGGTGCCGTAGTCGTCGGTGGCGTAGTGCATCGTGGCGCGGTTGTCCCAGATCACGACGTCCCCCGGACGCCAGCGATGACGCAGGACGAACTCGGGTTGCGTGGAGTGCTCGTGGAGCAACTTCAACAGGTTGTCGCTCTCGATGCGCGAGAACCCGGCGATGTGTGTGGTTACACCGGGGTTCACGAAGACACTCGGTCGCCCGGTGCACGGGTGGAGGCGAACGACCGGGTGCACGACCGGGGGCACCCGCAGTGCGTCCTCGAACAACGTGCGGGCGTCCTCGCGGGTCAGCGCGGTGTCGAAGGGTTCGCCCCAGTAGGCGAGCGGCGAGATGCGGTGGACCGCGTTGAGGTCCTCGATCATCCGACACAACGCCGGGTTGAGTTGGTCGTACGCCGCACGCATGTCGGCCCACAACGTGTCGCCACCGTGAGGGGGCACGTGATCGGCGACCAGAAC
>JBJTBM010000095.1:0-28665 GCA_046091365.1 Acidimicrobiia bacterium
CCCATGAGCGCGTTGCCGAATCCTTCGTCGAGTCGACCCCGAATCGACGGGCCGTCCTGCGTACCCGGCCGAGGTGTCGGGTGGGCCGTGGGCGCGGCAACCGCGACTTTCCTCGGAATCTCGTGGATCGCCCCAGCGTCACCCGAACCCCTCCTCATCGGCCTCGGAAGTGGGCTTCTAGCAGGGGGAACGGTGATGATGTGGTGGGGGGTCCGAGCCGCACGGCTGGCCACCGACGACGACCCCAACGGCTAATTCGGTTGACATCGCCGGTTCGCGGTGGTTTCCTACACACGGTTCGAAAACGATTCGGACCACCAACTGTCATGAAGCGCACGCTGAACCCCGCACCGATGATGTCGATCTCGAGTGGTTCGTTCGCGCCCATGCACGGCTTCCACGCATCGGCTGCCGGCACCACCACCTATTCGTGGCCCATGGTGTCCGCAGCCAAGCCGAACACGGCCAACACGGCCTTCGCGGTGGCGGACACCAAGCGTCCGCCCCAGCGGTTCGGGGAGCCTCTCACGTAGGTCACACACCAACGTCGAGAACCTCACCGAGGCCGCTGGGATCAACCCGGCGGCCTTTTCGATTTTCCGGCCCACATCCACGACAACCAACACCACGAAACGGAGACCACCATGACCAACACCCTCACCATCGACGAGCGGATCGCTCCTATCGCCCGCCCGACGGCTCGTTGCGCCGACGGCAACGGAACGTTGACGCCGCTGTTCTTCAGCGACGTGAACGTCGACATCGCCCGGGCCAAGGCGATCTGCCGACGATGTTCGCTGGCCGACACCTGTCTCGCCGGGGCCCTCGAACGCGAGGAGCCCTGGGGGGTGTGGGGTGGCGAACTCATCGAGAACGGTCGCGTCATCGCCGACCGACGTCCCCGCGGACGTCCCTCGGTACTGCCCAAGCCGATCATCGTGATCGACGAGGACCGCACACTTCGCACGATCACCGACGTTTCGGAGCAGAGGTCCTTCGAAGTGGCGGTCCGCGTGGCGTGACGCCGATCACCGTCCAGATCTCGGTTGCGGGCAACGCTCAGTCGAACCCGCGACTGCACCGGGAGGTCCCGGCCGCAGTTCCCCCCACTGCGGCCGGGCATCCCAGGTCGACGGACGGACGGCCCACCGGTCCCGCAGTTAGCCTCGCGGTGTGTCGCGACGCATCGTTCCCCTGCTCGCCGGTTTGGTCGCCGGGGTGGCAGCCGTGGTCGCAGTGTTCGCGATAGCCGGTGACGCGAGAACCGACACCGACGTTGTGCTCGACGAGCCCGGCGAGTACCAGGAACCGGGCATTCCCACCAACGCTCCTCTGGCCGGCGAACGATTGGGAGTCGCCCCGGTGGTCGATCTCGACGGAAACGAGGTCGACCCCGCCTCCTGGCTCGACGGGCGACCCCTGTTGGTCAACTTCTGGTTCTCCAATTGCCAGCCCTGCAAACGCGAGATGCCGACCCTGCAAGCGGCCTTTCTCGAGTACGGCGACGCGGTGCGGTTCGTGGGCGTCAACACCCAGGACAGCGCGATGATCACCCGATCGTTCGCCGACGAAGTGGGAGTCACCTACGAGCTCGTGCGAGATCCCGACGCGCGGTTGGTCACGGTCGACGGCGTGGCGACGTTTCCCACAACGCTGTTCGTCGCCCCCGACGGCACCGTCGTGAAACAGATCGCCGGGGAAGTGTCGGCCGACGAACTCACCGCGGCGCTCGACGAATTGGTCGGGGGTACACGGTGAACGAACGTCTGTGGTTGAGTTTCGGCAGCGGGTTGTTGGCCGCCGTCAATCCCTGCGGGTTCGTCCTTCTTCCCACGTATCTCATCTACTTTCTCGGCATCGGCGGCCGCCCTGGTTCGCAGCGGGCCAGCGTGCGTCGGGCGCTGATCGTCGGGGGCGCGTTGTCGGCCGGGTTCATGAGCGTGTTCGTCGTGGTGGGTGTCGTCACCCGGATCTTCACCGATTTCTTCAATCAAAACGCGAAATACGTCGCACTCTTCATCGGGGTCGCTCTCTTCGCGATGGGTGTGGCGATGCTGGCCGGTTGGCGACTGCCCTTCACCACTCCGAAACTCGACGTCGGCCGACGCGACCGCACCACCGCGAGCATGTTCGTCTTCGGTGTCGCCTACGCCATCGCGTCGATCGGATGCACGCTCGGACCGTTCACCGCGACCGTGCTCGGAACCGTCACCACCGAGGGATTCCTGGTCGGGGTGGTGGCCATCGCTCTCTACGGAATCGCCATGTCGTTGCTAGTCATCGGGCTCACCGTCACCCTCGCTCTCGCGCGCAACGGATTCTTGCGGGTGTTGCGCAACGGGATGCGTCACGTCGAGAGGGCTTCCGCGGTGGTCATGATGCTGAGCGGTGTCTATCTCGCGTGGTACTGGTTCAACGACATCCGCGACAACTACGACGACGACGTGACGGGGAAGGTGCTCGACTGGCAGGAACAGGTCGCACGATCGATCGATCAGAACCGTGGTTTGCTCGCGGTGATCCTCTCGCTCGTCGTGATCACGGCGATCATCTTCGCTCGGGCCCGCCGCGGACCAGGGGACGCCTGACGTGTTCCGCGAATTGCTCGACCACCCAGACGTCGATGAGGTGCTCGTGTTACGCGGACACGACCGGCCCCGAGAGACGCGCCTCGGTTTCATGGCGTACCACGGAGGCGGTCTCGAGGAGATGACCGAAGTCGTGGCCCAACGGGCCGCCGATGCCAGCGGTGCGAGTTATTACGGAGTGCACCAACCGCGAGGAATGGAACGTCACATACCGTCCATCGAGGTCTCCCCCGACGCCTCCGACGATCTCCGGGCATTCCTCGATCACGTGCACGTGGTGGTGACGATCCACGGCTACGGAAGGCAGGGGTATTACTCGACGTTGTTGCTCGGCGGTCAGCACCGCGACTTCGCCCGTCACATCGGAGGGCATCTTCGTCGCCACTTGCCGGCCTACCGTGTGATCGACGAGATCGACGAGATCCCCAAGGAGTTGCGTGGCCTGCATCCACGCAACCCGGTCAATCTTCCTCCGGCGTGCGGTGTGCAGATCGAACTGCCCCCACGCGTGCGTGGGACGACGCCCTTGTTCTGGGACTGGGAGGGTCCGTCACTACCTCCCCACACTCAGTCGCTCATCGACGGACTCAGCGAAGCCGCCGTCAGTTGGCTCAGGGGGCCAGACGTTCGATGACCCAAGCCTCTCGGACCAGGTGGTAGCGAAAACGATCGTGCAAGCGGCTCGGACGGCCCTGCCAGAACTCGTAGGACTCGGGAATCAACAACCACCCACCCCAGTGGGGTGGCCGCGGCACCTCGCGACCCGCGAATTCGGCCGTGATCCGCTCCACCTCGCGGTCGAGCACCTCTCGATCGTCGATCACGCTGCTCTGGGGCGACGCCCAGGCCCCGATCTGGCTCTCGCGGGGACGCGAGGCGAAGTACGCGTCACTCTCGCGAGCCGACAGAATCTCGACCGTTCCGCGCACCCGCACCTGCCGGTGCAGACCGAGCCACGGGAACACGGCGCTGGCCAAAGGGTTGAGGTCGAGCTGTCGACCCTTGGCGCTGCCGTAGTTGCCGAAGAAGGTGATGCCGTCGTCGTCGACGCCACGAGCCAGCACGATTCGTGAGTCCGGTAAACCATCGTCGTCGAGGGTCGCCAGCGCCATCGCATTGGGTTCGGGTAACCCCGCGTCCACCGCGTCGACGTACCACGCGTGCCACTGCTGCACCGGCGACTCGTCGAGATCGTCGCGCGTGAGGCCGGCCGTCTCGTACTGCACCCGGCGATCGCGCAGGTTCACCGCGTCAGCCTCGCGGCACGATGCGCTCGACCCCGCGCATGTAGGGGCGGAGCGCCTCGGGGATCACCACCGAGCCGTTGGGCTCCCGGAAGTTCTCCATGATCGCGGCCCACACTCGAGGTACCGCCAATGCCGATCCATTGAGGGTGTTGGCGATGTGCGTACCTTTCTCGCCGGCACGACGGAATCGGATGTCGGCCCGACGCCCCTGGTAGTCGCTGAACCACGACACCGACGACACCTCCAGCCACGCGTCGCAACCCGGCGCGTAGACCTCGAGATCGAAACTGCGGTGATGACTCTGACCCATGTCGCCGGTGCAGATTTCGATGATGCGGTACGGGAGACCGAGCCCGGCGATCAGTGCCTCCGCGCGATCACGCAGTTCGATCAGGACGCTCGGTGCCTGTTCAGGCGTGCTGAGAGCGAAGATCTCGACCTTGTCGAACTCGTGGGCGCGCAGCATGCCCCGTGTGTCGCGACCCGCCGACCCGGCCTCGCGTCGATAACAGGGCGAGTACGCCATCATTCGCAGGGGAAGTCGGGTGTCGTCGAGGATCTC
Organism: Acidimicrobiia bacterium; assembly: GCA_046091365.1. Classification (GTDB taxonomy): domain Bacteria; phylum Actinomycetota; class Acidimicrobiia; order Acidimicrobiales; family Ilumatobacteraceae; genus Casp-actino8. The sequence goes on from JBJTBM010000095.1 coordinate 4,398, forward strand.
GCCGGCGTACATCGAGGTCAAGGGCGCCTCGGCGGTGGGTATGCACCACAAGTCGTCGCGCTCGATCGCGTAGGCGTCCTCGGCGAACTTGGGCAACTGACCGGTGGCGGTGAGCGTCGCCGTGGTGACCAGCGACGGCGGCCGAATCTCCTCGAAGGCATCGGCGTTGCGGTCGAGCGCGTACTGGCACAACGCCCGCGACAACTGGGCGCCCGCACCGCGCTGCATGGTGAACATCGCTCCGCTCAACTTCACGGCCCGTTCGTTGTCGAGCACGCCCAACTCGGCCGCCACGTCCCAGTGCGGCACTCGTCGGTGGTCGGGGAACGATGAGGGCAACGCGACCGGACCGGTGACCACCGGATTGTCGAGATCACTCGCGCCGTCGGGTGCCTCAGCACTCGGGGTGTTGGGAATACGCAGGAGGATCTCGCGCAATTCGTGTTGAACGATGTCGAAACGCTCCGCGAGCGCTTTCTCATGATCACCCAATTCACGGCTGCGGGCCTGCAGACCTTCGGCGGCGACCGAATCGCCGTCACGACGGGCACTACCCACCTGTTTGGAGAGTTCGTTCACCTGCGCCCGTATTCCGTCTCGCTCGACGGTGATGTGTCGCAACTCGTCGTCGAGGGCGATGGCCGAGTCGAGTTGCCGCAACACGTCGGGCTTCCCCCGACGAGCCAACGCGGTGCGCACTGATTCCGGATCATGGCGGAGCAGGCGAACGTCGATCACAGGAGACCAAGGTTACCCGTCCACCTTCGGCGACACCGATGGCATTGGAACCCGTGACTAGTCTCGATGAGGTGAGCGGCGCCGGAGAAAATCCCTACACCCGCGTCGATCGCAGCGAGCGCACACTGGTGGTCGAGAACCTCAGCATCCGCTACGGCGACCTGCTGGCCGTCGATTCGGTGTCGTTCTCCGCCCGACCCGGTCAGGTCACCGCGGTGCTGGGACCGAACGGAGCGGGTAAGACGAGCACCATCGAGGTCTGTGAGGGTCTTCGTCGGCGCACATCCGGCCACGTGAGCGTGCTGGGCCTCGACCCGCACTCCGAGCGCCGTGAGCTCGCCGACCGGGTCGGGATCATGCTCCAAGAAGGGGGCATCTACCCCAGCGCCCGTCCCATGGACGTGGTGCGTCAATATTGCGGCCTGTACGCATCGAGGTCCGGGGCCGCGAAGGAACCGGACGATTTGATCGAGTTGGTCGGACTCTCCGAGAGACGGCGCACCCCCTGGAGACGACTGTCGGGCGGCGAGAAGCAACGCCTCTCCCTCGCATTGGCAATGGCCGGACAGCCGGCGATCGTGTTCCTCGACGAGCCCACGAGCGGGGTCGACGTGAACGGTCGCACCATGATCAGGTCGATCATCCGCGACCTCGCCGACTCCGGCTGCACGGTGATTCTCGCCACCCACGAACTCGACGAGGCCGAGAAGGTGAGTGACCGGGTGGTCATCTTCGACCGGGGGCGGGTGCTGGTCGACGGCACGCTCGACGACGTGCGGCGGGCACGCCAGGTCGTTCGACTCCGAACCGTGCGACCACTCGACCTCGGCGACATGCCCGAGAACCTGACGGGATGGTTGGTCGAACAGGCACCGGGTGAATACAGCATCGAGGACGCACCCCAGGGGCTCATCGGTGCCCTCGCCGTGTGGCTGTCCGAACGGGGCATCGATGTCGTGGAGTTGCGCGCAGGAATGAACAGTCTCGAGGAAGTCTTCAAGCAACTCACCGGGAACAAGCAGTGAGCGTCGGCCCCCTCCGTTCCCAGTTGCGGGCCGAACTCACCGTCGTGCTTCACAACGGTGAGCAACTACTTCTCACCCTCATCATCCCGGTGATGCTCCTGGTGTTCTTCTCGACGGTCGACGTCCTTCCCACCGGCGACGTGCGCGAGCCCGTCGATTTTCTCACGCCCGGGGTGCTGGCCCTGGCCGTGATGAGCAGCGCCATGGTGAGCCTCGGCATCGCCACCGGATTCGAACGCGGTTACAAGGTGCTGAAACGTTTGGGGGCCACTCCGCTCGGTCGACCGCGTTGGTTGGCGGCAAAGATCACCGCGGTCATCGTGGTGCAGATGGTCCAACTGATGGTGCTGGTTCCGGTGGCGCTCGCGTTGGGGTGGGACGCCGGCTCGGCGAATTGGCTGCTCGCCTTTGGAGCCGTCATCACGGGCACGATCGCTTTCGGTGGCCTCGGATTGATCATCGCCGGGCGCCTGCGGGCCGAAGTGAACCTGGCCGCCCAAAACGGGTTGTACCTGTTGCTCTTGCTCCTGGGCGGGATGGTGATCCCCTTCGACGAGTTGCCGGCGCCGCTCGCCGCCGTGGCCAAGTGCCTACCAAGCGGCGCGTTGGCCGACGTGTTGCGCGACGCGTTGGTGGGCGGAGCCGAGCAGCCGGGAACGTCGTGGTTGGTGCTGGGTGCTTGGGCCGTCGTGGCCCCGTTGCTCACCGCGCTCACCTTCCGCTGGGAGTAGCGACCCGGGTCGTCAGCGGGATTCGCGGATGGGTTCGGATTCCTCGAACGCCTTCTCCACGTCGGCCATCGTCAGGGGCTTGCGCACGTACGCCGCCTCGTTCTCCCGCCGGAACGTAACCACGAAGTTCCGCACGAACATCACACCGATGATGGTCCACAGGAAAATGGAGCCGCCCAACTTCATGATCGCACCGGCCATCTGCTGATCGTCGCTGACCGAGACCCCCCACACCCGAATCGGGGTCCCGTAATGCTTGTACACCGTGCCCTCGGCGAACGTCAGCCAACCCGCGGGCACCGTGGCGACCACGCTGTTCAGGAACAGATAAATCATCTTGCCCATCGGAGAGATGTGATATTCCTTCAACGGTCCGCACACCGGCAACCACATCAAGATCGACGTCGTCACCAACAGCACGTGAACGGAATAGTGCAGTGGCCCGTTGGACACCGAGCGGTTCACGACGGCGGGTACGTGACTCACCATCACGACGACGTTGAAGAGGAACGCGGCCCGCACCGGGTGAGCCATGAAATTCAAGACTCGCCGGACCCGGCCTCGACCCACCAGCGCGCGCACGAACCACTCTGGGGTGGCCAACACCACGAGCGGTGGCATGAAGTACGTCAGTGCCATGTGCTGAACCATGTGCACGGAATAGAGGTACTCCTCGGCGATGTCGTGCACCGGCCAGTCGGAACCGATCCACAACACCAGGATTCCGCCGACGAAACAAGCCAACTGACGCCGGGTGACGACCGACTCGCCGGGACCCACCGCTCGCGGCCCGAGGACACGCACGACGTACACGTAGGACACCACCAAGAAGGCGACGAGCAACCACACCTCGACGTGGGCTTGGAAACGCCACGGGTCGACCATGGCCGGCATTGGTCAGCCCTTCTGTAGGAAGAACTTGAACGTGGACAGTGCCCCGATGTAGACCGCGAGCGCCAGAAACAGGCCGGCGTAAAAGAGGTAGCTGAACAGCTTGTTGTCGAACTTCAGGTGCATGAAGTACGACACCACCACCACGAACTTCACGGTCATCAACACGAAGAGCGTCGGCATGAACAACGGACCGAAGTCGACGTAGTAGGTGGACACCTCGATCGCCGTGAGTGCGGCCAAGATGAGTGCGATGACGACGTACTGCTTGTCGCTCGCTCCGTGATGCTCGTCGGCGTGCCCGGTGACGTGCTCGGCGCTGGAATCGGTGGCGGTGCTCATCGTTCGCTCCTCAGGACGGGATCAGGTAGACGAGGGTGAAAATGACGATCCAGACGATGTCGACGAAGTGCCAGTAGAGGCCGATCAACTCGACGGACTCGGCCTTGCTTCCCGGGATCCGGTTTCGACTGATCATGCCCACCAGCGCCATCAACATGATGATGCCGACCGACACGTGCACGCCGTGGAAACCCGTGAGGGTGTAGAAGCTCGAACCGAAGAGGCTGGTCGTGAAGCCCAGACCCTCGCGGTAGAAGGCCGTGAACTCGTACACCTGGCCACCGACGAAAGTCGCCCCGAGGAGCGCGGTGATCGTGAGCCAGAGGTTCGTGTTGCGGTCGTCGTTGCGCTGGGCGGCCGACACCGCCAAAACCATCGTGAGCGAACTCATCAACAGGACGAACGAACTCACCGAGGTGAACGGAATGTCGAAGATCTGGTCGGGCTGGGGGCCCGAGTTCACACGGCCCTTGTAGAGCATGTAGGTCGAGATGAGACCACCGAACAGGAGGCACTCGGAACCGAGGAACATCCACATTCCCAACTTGTTGTTGGACAAGCCGGTGGTCGTCACATGGGCACCATGACCGGCGTCATGGCCGTGGGCGATAGCGGTGTCAGCCAAGGGGCGCCAACTCCTTCGTGTGGCCGCCACCGTCACCGGGAGCGGGCGGGTCGAAATCGTCATCGGGTGACGTGGAGGGCTCCATCGCCCAACCGAACATGGTCGACACCACGATGGCCACACCGACCGCCAGGATGACCCGGTTGTAGATCAGGCCGTACCCGATGATCGGAAGGGCCAGCGCCAGCAGGATCGGCCAATAGGAACGCGACGGCATGTGGATGTGCTCGTCCGGATGCGCGTTCAATTCGGACAACACCTCCTCGGCCGTGGCCACCTGCTTGATCTCGTGCGTCTCGGCGTCCTGCGCGTACTTGCGGTGGAAGAACTCGTCGAGGTGGTCGATCGTCGGAATGGAGTCGAAGTTGTGCTCCTTGGGCGGACTGTCGGTCATCCACTCGAGGGTGCGGGCATCCCACGGATCGAGGGGTGCGATGGCGACCTTCTTCGACTTGTGGGTGTACACCACGTTGATGACGAACAACAGGACACCGACCGAGAGGATCAGCGATCCGGTCGACGCGATGCGGTTCCAGAAACCGAGATTGAAGAATCCGTCTCCGGCGCGGGCCTCGGTCCAGACCTGCATACGACGCGGCTGTCCTTGCAGACCGAGGATGTGCATCGGCCCGAACGTCATGTTCATGCCGACCACCATCAACCAGAAGTTCCAACGCCCGATCGATTCGCTCAACTGCCGGCGGAACATCTTCGGCCACCAGTAATAGAACCCGGCAAACAAGCCGAAGATCGCACCACCGAACAACACGTAGTGGAAGTGCGCCACGATGTAATACGTGTCGGTCTGCTGAGTGTCGCTCGGCGCGACGGCGTGCGTGACGCCCGAAAGACCACCGATGGTGAACTGCACCACGAGGGCGATCGAGAAGAGCATGGGAACCGTGAAGCGCAACTTGCCGCCCCACATGGTCATCACCCAGTTGACGATCTTCACGCCGGTGGGCACAGCGATGGCCATGGTCGCCATCGAGAACACCGTCACCGACACCGGACCGAGTCCGGACGCAAACATGTGATGAGCCCACACGCCCCATCCCACGAATCCGATGGCGGCACCGGACATGGCGACGATGGGGTAACCGAACAAGGGCTTCTTCGAGAAGACCGGCAGGATCTCCGACACGATGCCGAACGACGGAAGGATCAGGATGTACACCTCGGGGTGACCGAAGATCCAGAACAGGTGCTGCCACAACAGAGGGTCCGCGCCGGAGGCCACGTCGAAGAACGTGGCGTCGAACGAGCGCTGGAACATGAGCAGGAACAACGCCACCGTGATGACCGGAATGGCGAAGAGCAGCAGGAACTGCACGACCAGCACCATCCAGGTGAAGATCGGCATCCGCATCATCTTCATTCCGGGCGCGCGCATGTTGAGGATCGTCACGATCAGGTTGATCGCACCGGTCAGCGACGCGATACCGGTGATCTGCAGACCCATCGCCCAGAAGTCGATGCCGCGGCTGGGCGAGAAGAGCGTGCTCGAGTTCGGGGCGTACATGAACCAGCCGCCGTCGGCGGCCCCGCCCAGGAACCACGAGGTGTTCAAGAAGATGCCGCCGAACAGGAAGCTCCAGAAACCGAACGCGTTGATGCGGGGGAAGGCCACGTCGCGCGCACCGATCTGGAGGGGCACAAAGTAGTTGGCGAACGCCGCCGCCATCGGCATCACGAAGAGGAACACCATCGTGGTGGCGTGCATGGTGAACATCTGGTTGTACTGATCGGAGTTGAGCACCTTGCCGTTCGGGGCGATCAACTGCAGACGAATCAAGACGGCTTCCAAGCCTCCGACGATGAAGAAGAAGAACGCGGCGACCCCGTACATGATGCCGAGCTTCTTGTGGTCGACCGTGACGAGCCAATCGCGCCACGAGGTGCTCGCCGCCGGACGCTTGAACACGCCGAGAGCCTCGCTCGGCTTCACGCCGATCGTGGCGCCGCCGGCGACGGCGACTTCCGAGGAGGGACGTTCGATGATGGCCATTCGAGTGTTCTCCCTTTACTTCCGCTCGAGCAGGTAGGCGACGAGGGCGTTGATCTGATCCTCGGTGAGGCCGAGGGCGGGCATGCCGCGGTACTTACCGCCGGTCTCGGCCAACTTGGTCGGATCGGCGTACATGGGCTTCTTGGCGGGGGCGTTGCGCAGCCACTCGCGAAGATCCTTCTGGTTGAGACAGTCCTCGCTGACGCCGGCCAGGTACTTCGTACCGAACTCCTCCGGAGAGGCGTTCCACACGTCGTCGCGGCACTCGGGGGTCAACAGGTCCCACGACGCACCCGCGAAGGTGTTGCGGGTCATGAGGTTGGTCAGGTTCGGCGCCGCACCGGACACCAGATACTGGTCGGGGGCAGCCACGTTCGGGGTGCCGTCGGCATTCTGCAGACCGTTCACCTGGTGGCAGCGCGCGCACTGCTGCAAGAACAGTTTCTCGCCCTCGAGCGCCAATGCGTTGTCGGCAGACGGCGATGAATACGCCTCGAGTTGGTTCGCCACCCAGGCGGCGTAATCGGCCTTGGAGAGCACGACCGTCTCCATGCGCATGTACGCATGGGAGAGACCGCAGAACTCGGTGCACTGACCGGCATAGATGCCCGGTTGCGAACCCTCGAGACGCAGGAGGTGCACACGACCGGGCACGCCGTCCTTCTTGCCGTTCAACTTGGGGATCCAGTACGAATGGATGACATCGCGACTCGTGACCCGCAGCAGGATCTTGGTGTTCTCCGGGATCACCAACTGGCCCGAGGTCACGATGGGCGACGCGATTCCGAATTCCGATGCGTTGGTGCCGACGGCCGGATAGTCGTACTCCCACCACCACTGTTGGCCGGTGACGTTGATCGTCATCTCGGTGTCGTCGGTCTTGGCCAGATCGAAGATGGTGCCGACTGTGGGCACCGAAACGCCGACGAGGATCAACACCGGGATGACGGTGAGGGTGATCTCGAGGGCCGGCTTGCCGTGCGACTGCTCCGGCATCGCCTGACCACGGTCGCGATAGCGGAACACCGCCCAGCCGACGGCGGCGAACACGATCAAGCCGACCACGCCGGCGATGTAGAAGATCGGGCGCTGCAGGTTGTCGATCTTCTCCGCGTTGGGTCCGGCCGGCTGCCACGTGTCCTGGGGTGCGTCCTTGGCGCAACCGGCCAGGAACATCAGGGCGGAAACGGCCACGGTCGACGTCGCGACCCTCGACCAACGACGCGAAGACTTCATCGTCTCTCCTGCTCGCTCGTTCACTTTGCTCACGGTACTCATGGGTTCAGATCGTCTCTCTATGGGGGCGGGGGTGACTCACGGCACCTGAATCTCGATCGACGCACCCTCCACCCCGGGGACGGTGATCGAGTACGGCTCTTCACTAGCGAACGAGGGCTTGGGGATGACGACCGACACCGCTTGCGTGCCACCTTGGCCGATCAACGACGTGCACGCCTCGAGCACGGTGTCCTTGCTGACCCCGCCACCAAGATCCTCGGTGATCATGCCGTACGAGACCACCATGCGGTGTTCGTGATCGTCCTCGTTGATGAACAGGATGTTCGAGGGGTTCGATCGCTGCAGGGTGATCGCCGTGAGTTCACCGGACCAACCATCCATCTCGGCGAAAAGACGGCCGTCGCGCAGAATCACGGTGGCGGCCACGCTGCTCTTGGCCGACACGGCCCGCCCGGCGTCCTCGTCGGCCTCCTCGGCCTCCTCGCCGCACGGACGGTGCGCGAAGTGGTCCTCCTCGGCCGCGACCGTCAGTTCGTGGCGCTCACCATCGATGGCGAGGGCGATTCCTGCTCCGGAGAGAGCCACCAGAACCACGCCGGCCAACGCGCCGACCACGCGTCGGCTCGCGCCCCGACGGACGCTGATCGTCGAACCGACGAACAGCACGAGGGCGCCCGCGATCGCGAACACGATCGGACCGGACTCCTTCGAGAGCGACAACATGATCCGCGAGAACGACAGCACGATCACCGTCAACAGGAGCGCACCACCGACCGGGATCTCGAGCGGATGCACCACCCAGGCGCGTACCTTTTCGTTGTAGGCGGCGTTCGACGACGCGCGGTCGCTCCAGTTCTTGATCAGCCACTCACCGAGCATCGCGAACAGCAGGCAAATACCCACCTTGAAGATGCCGGGCGAGCTCACCAGTCCGACCGCCACCATGCCGGCCGAGAACGCCGTGCCGAACGGGAACCAACTGCGACCGACACCGCGCTGGGCCGCGTTACTCGAAGCGTGCGCCGCGGTCTCGGTCGAGAGCACGTGCCCATCGCGAACGTAGGACGACACCGCACCGAGGAAGAACAACGCGACGGCGAGGAACGACAGCGACACGACGCCGAGGACGCCGCCGTCGTTGGCGATGAACCACACGATGGCCGCGACCGCGGTTGCGGTTCCCAGCCCGTAGAGGAGTTTCGATCCGGTTGTGATCATGGGTTCTGCCTCGTCACTTCTGCACGTACACGACGAACCACACCGCGGTGAACGCCGCCGTGAGGAAGTACCAATAAAGGGCGCTCGCCGACACGATCTCGATCTCCTTGGACCGACCGCCGAGATACCGGAAGGCCGCGACCGCGGTGTAGACGAGACCGGACACCAGCAACAGCATCATGGTGCCGGTGACCGCGTAGAACATGCTGTGGAACGCGCCGTCGTTCACCCCGACACCCATTTGGGTCCAGGTGTACACCTGGGCGTTCACGACCATGAGGCCGAACAGGATCGTGATGCCGAACGCCAGGCTGGCGTGCGAGCGGTCGTTGCGCTTGGCCGAGTAGACCGCCCACTGGGCCATCACGCAGACGACGCACAGACCGATGAGCATCATGTTCGTGGCCACCTCAGGAACGACGACCTTGGCCGGCATCCAGTCCGCGATGAGCCCGCGCTTGGGCGACTCGCGCAACGGTGCGTCCCCGCGGAACTGCAACCACGTGGCGAGCATCCCGCCGAGCAACGTGGTTCCCGCGGCAGCAGCCAGTGCGGTGGCGACGAACACCTGACGGCGCGCCGGAGCGGTGGGGGCCGAGGGCAACGAGAGCATCAGGCGTCCTTCCCGGTGTTGGACTTGAGGTCGGTGAGCGGAGTTGCCGATCCGACGACCACGAGATCGGAGAAGTTGTCGACGGGTGGCGGCGATGACGTGGCCCACTCGAGCGTCTGGCCGTCCCACGGATCGTCACCAGCGGACTCACCACCGGTGAAACTCTTGATCGCCAAGCCCACGAAGGCCATCGTGGTGAGCAACATCAGCGCGAATCCCGCGGTCGTGAGCACGTTCCAGAGGTCTTGCGGACCGCTGTACGAGAATCCGTCGAGGGCACCGGCGGGCTGATCGGCGAATCCGGCGATCATGTACGGGATCGACCCGAGTGCCGAGGCCAGCAGCGCCAAGAGGGCCAACGGAAGAGCCGCCTTGTCGGGGATTCGCCGACCCCACAACTTGGGCCCCCAGTAACACAGCGCCCCGAAGGACACCGTTACCACACCAAAGGTGATGGCCACGTAGGTGCCGGCCTCGAAGATCGAGCCCCGCAGACCGGCATCGTCGATCGACCACAACACGTGCGCGGCCACACCGAGGGCGATCATCAACAAGCCGTGCATGGCGAACACCAACGGCGCCGCCACCCGGGGCTTGCCGTTCTTGAGGGTGAGCGCGCTCGTGCCGAGCACGCCGAGAACACCGAGCATCGGCACGACGGTCAGCAGACCCCACGGCAGGAGGTCGGCGATCTTGTCCCCGAGATTGTCGAGGAACTTCTCGCCCTCCCAGGGCAACGACACCATCGTCTGGGTCACCGTGGCCAACACCGCCACCGACACCACACCGATGGCCACGTTGGCCGCGCTGCGCTGGGCCAACCGCGTGCGACCCATCACCGGGACGATGTCGAGGATCATGCCGAGTGCCGGAATCGCCAACAGGTAGGTGAAGGGTTGCGACATCGCCCAACCGGCCCAACTCGACACGCCGACGTTGCCGCCGAAAGCAGCCCGGGCGTATTTGTGGTCGACGTACAGGTAGATCGATGAGCCGACGAACACCGGCAAGGCCAACAACATCGTCACCGCGCCGACGAGTGCCGACCAGGAGAACATCGGCGCCCTCAGCAAGCCCATGCCGGGAGCGCGGCTGGTGAGAACCGACGTCGCCACCGCCGCGGCGGCCATCATGAGGCCGACCGACATCACGATCGTGCCGAGAAGGTAGAGGTCGACCATGTCGGACGAACCACCTCCGGGTCCACCGTTGGCGATGATCGAGAAGATCGCCAGACCGAGGCCGGTGAGCCACATCCAGAAGCCGCCTGCGGCGAGTCGCGGCAGGGCCAACGACCGCGCACCGAGCTGCAACGGCACGATCGCCACGGCGATGCCGAGGAGCAAGGGGGCCACGGCGCCGAAGGTCAACAGGAGTCGGGCGGCCGCGAGCACCTGAGCCGCCGAATCGACGCCGAGCAGTTGGTAACCCTGGGCGTCGATGCGTTCGAACGCCACCAACACGGCCAACACCAGGCCACCGAGTAGCCCGACGAGGCCGGTGCCCACGAAGAGACGGCCCACCTGCTTGTGGTCGGCCGACGAGATCCACGCGGCGACCGCGGGGGGTGCCGACGTTTCACCGGCGGCGTGGTGCGTATCAATTGTTGTCATTCGAGATGGCTCGCTTCACGCGCGACGAGAGGGACCCGGTGCGGATTCCCTTGGGGTAACAACACGTTTTCCAACCTCCGACATTACCCACTTTGCCCTGATCAGACCGAAATCCCGAGCGCGTCGGCGAGGGTCACAGGTCGTGCGATTGTGATCAGAATCCGTGTTCGACGACGACGTCGACCGCCATGGCGACGAACAGCAACGTCACGTAGGTGATCGAGTAGCCGAAGACGCGCATCGAACGGGCCACGGTGGGGTGACGCGCCAGATCGACGGTCGCGGCGACGAAACCGAGGCCCAGCCCGACCGCCGCGATCATGTAGATCGGTCCCAGGTCGGCCACTGGACCCAGAGCCAACGTCACCCCGGTCAGGGCGATCGTGTATCCCACCATCTGGGTCACGGTCTGACGCATCGACACCACGGTCGGCAACATCGGGACCCCGGCCGCCTTGTAGTCATCGCTGTGGCGAATCGCCAGCGCCCAAAAGTGGGGTGGGGTCCAGAGAAAAATGGCTGTGAACAGGACAAACGGCTCCCAGGCAAGGGAGTTCTGAACCGCCGACCAGCCCACCAGCACCGGCACCGCACCGGCTGCCCCACCGATCACGATGTTCTGGCGGCTGGTGCGCTTCAACCAGATGGTGTACACGAACACGTAGAACAAAGTCGCCGAGGCCGCCAGGACCGCCGACAGCAGGTTCGCCCCGACCCACAAGACCACAAAAGCCGCCACTTGCAGGCACAATGCGAACATCAGGGCGGGCTTGGGTCGGATCAGGCCGGTCACCAGTGGGCGACCCTTGGTGCGCTCCATCAGGGCGTCGATGTCGCGGTCGACCACCATGTTGATGGCGTTGGCACCTCCGGCGGCCAGGGTTCCCCCGAGGAGTGTCACCCCGACCAGACCCCACGACGGCCACCCCTTGTCGGCCAACACCATTGTGGGAACGGTGGTGATCAAGAGCAGCTCGACCACCCGCAACTTCATCAACGCGACGTAGCCACCCAGAACGCTGCGCGGTTCTCGACGAGGACCGTGCGCCGCCACTCCGCCCGGTGCCAGCCGCGACGGCACGAGGGGGCGGGATCCGATGGACATCGCCCCGATCGTACGGGGGTGCGAAACGCACCACCAACCGTGACAATGGCGGGGTGGACATTCACGGCGTGACTCTCGTCGCCGCGGCCCCCTCGACGGTCGTTCGTCCCGAGACCGACGAATCGACCACCCTCGACACTCCCTGGATCGTCTTGGTGTGGAACGACCCCATCAACCTGATGAGTTACGTCACCTTCGTGTTCCAGAAGTTGTTCGGATACAGCCTCGAAAAGGCCACCTCCCTCATGCTCGACGTGCACGAGAAAGGCAAAGCGGTGGTGTCGGCGGGCAATCGCGAGAAGGCCGAGATGGACGTCTTTCGACTCCACGAGCACGGACTGTGGGCGACGATGCAGAAGGACGGCACCGACAACGACGGGGCGGGGTCTTGACGTGGTGCGTCGGCGACCGCCTTTCGAGACCCAACGCGGCGAGTTCGCCGTCAACCTCGACGACGACGAGCGACACTTCATCCGGCGGCTGGTCGGGGAGGTCCGCGAACTGCTGGGGTCGAGTGCCATCGACGACCCGAAAATGGCGAGACTGTTCCCCCCGGCCTACACCGACGGCGGTGGTCGGGAGGCGTCGGCCGAGGCCGAGTACCAACGCCTGATGCGCGACGAACTGGTGGCCAGTCGGTTGGCGGCCATCGCGCGCATCGACGAACTGCTCGCCGACGACGAACGTCGCACGATGACGGCGGCCGAACTCAACGCCTTCGTCGTGTCGCTCAACAGCGTGCGCCTGATCTTGGGCACCATCCTCGACGTCACCGACGACGATGAGGGCGAAGACGAGGTGGTCGACCCCGACGAGGGACCCGAAATGGCCATGTACAACTTCCTCTCCTGGTTGCTCGACAGTGCGGTCACCGCCCTCATGCAGGGCTGACGACTCGGGTGGCATCGGGGACGGGTGCTGTTAGAGTTGTCACGCTCTCATCGGACGAGTACCTAGCCCCCATCGTCTAGTGGCCTAGGACACCACCCTTTCAAGGTGGCGGCACGGGTTCGAATCCCGTTGGGGGTGCGAACCGGTTCACCGGTGAGGCAAGTGAGTTGCTCGAGTAAGAGCACAGCGCGGTGCGAAGTACATAGCCAACACGTTTTGGTCTCGTGGTGAAGTTGGAGTTCACGCCGGCCTGTCAAGCCGGAGGTCGCGGGTTCGAGTCCCGTCGGGACCGCAAGTGCGCCTTGGCGCACGAGGTCGAGTAGCTCAGTCGGCAGAGCATACGCCTGAAAAGCGTAGGGTCACCGGATCGACGCCGGTCTCGACCACCATGCGGGCGCCCCACGGGGCGCCCGTTGTCATTCCCGCCAGTCCCTGATCAGAGCCTCCTGGGCGACCGTGGCCACGTGCACACCGTCCTCACTGAAGATGTGACCGATCGCGAGGCCGCGGCTGTTGCCGATGGAGTGACAGGTGAAGTCGTGCAGATGCCAGCGATCACTTTCGATCGGACGGTGGAACCAAATGGTGTGGTCGAGGCTCGCACCGTAAAAGTGTCGCGCGTTCTCCGGTCGCGAACCGATCACCGGGTGAGTGCGCACCACCGCGTCAGTCGGAAGATCGTCACTCAGGTAAGCAAACGCGCAACGGTGCAACAACTGCGCGCTCTGCTCGGTGAAGTCGCCCAGTGCGTCCGAGACCCGGAACCAGGCCATCGCTCGTCCACCACCTTCGCGACCATCGGCGGGTATCGAGCCCTCGGTGATCCAGCGTCGGTCGAACCCGTCGCTCCATGCCGAGTTGGCCGCCGATTCGGGACTCGGCACGCCACTCGGGAAACGCACGGGCTGGGCGTCCTCGGACTGCTCGAACGTCTGGAAGGAAGCCTCGAGGTTCAGTATCGCCCCTCGACTCTGCCGGGCGACGACGCGTCGGGTGCAGAAACTCTTGCCGTTGCGGATGCGGTCCACCTCGTAACGCACGGGCTCACCGGTGTCGCCCCGACGAATGAAATAGGCGCGCAACGAGTGAGGCTCCATCGTCGATTCCACCGTGGCCGCCGCGGCCCACAAGGCTTGGGCGACGATGTGACCTCCGTAGAGGCCACCCCATGGGTACTGCCGCCCAGCGCCCACGAACGTGTCGACACCGTGCGACTCGAGTTCGAACAGCTCGCGGATCGTCACGCGCTCAGGCTACGGCGAGACGACAACTCACGTTCCGAAGCCGAACCCGAGATCGGGTGCAGTGAGCATCGGTACGAACGGGATACCCCGTTCCGAGGCCATCGCGGCACAGGTGCCGCCACGATCGACGATCACCGTGATCAGAACGGGCTCGGCGCCGAACGCGATCACCGCATCGACCGCTTCCATGATCGACGTGCCACGCGTGACGGTGTCCTCGGTGATGACGACCTTGTCACCGGGCTGAAGCGCCCCGGCGATGCGCCCGGTCACCCCGTGATCCTTGGCTTCCTTGCGCACGCTGAAACTGCGCAGGTCGCGCCCCCGCGTGGCCGCCACCGCGGCGATTCCGTAGGCAACCGGGTCGGCTCCCATCGTCAGTCCTCCGATGGCGGTCGCTTCGATCGGGATGATCGACAGCGCCACGTCCGCCACCAACACGATGCCGTCGGCGCGACATGCGGTCTGTTTGGTGTCGAGGAACCACGAACTCTTGGCGCCCGACTTCAGCGTGAAGTCACCCGTCTTCAAAGCGTGTTGCAACACGTGGTCGCGCAGCGACGCGCGCGCCTCGTCGAGCTGAGGGAGCGGATCTTTCACGAAGTGAAACATACTCCACGCGTATAACTCACCAACACATGCGACTTCGTGAACGCGTCGTGTATCAGCCGCCGATAAATCGACTCGAGGACCCGATCCGTCGTGGGAGCTTCCGCGCGTCCAGCCTCTACGATCAGCGGAATGGCAGCACCGAAAACTCCGATGACCAAGGCGCACAAGGACGCGTTGGCCAAAGGTCGCAAGGACGGCAAGATCGTCCGCGATTATCTCGAAGCATTGCGACGCACGAAGCCCAAGCGCGGGCGCAAGCGCACACCCGAGTCGATCCGACGTCGTCTGAAG
This sequence comes from Acidimicrobiia bacterium, assembly GCA_046091365.1. Taxonomy (GTDB): domain Bacteria; phylum Actinomycetota; class Acidimicrobiia; order Acidimicrobiales; family Ilumatobacteraceae; genus Casp-actino8. Next base: position 19,584 of record JBJTBM010000095.1, read on the forward strand.
TTGATCGACTCCGAGTACGAGACGACCGACTCGGTCACGCAGTTAAAGTACGCCCAGGAGCGTCTCGATCTGGCAATCGAGTTGGCGGAGTTGACGACCAAGGTCGATGTTGCGCCACTCGAGAGGGCCTTCGTGAAGGTCGCCAAGGCCTACGGCGAGCGCAACGCCATCACGTACGCCGCGTGACGCGAGATCGGCGTCGATGTCGCGGTTCTGAAGAAGGCGGGCATCTCCCGCTGACTTTCACGCCTCTAGGCGATCGAGGGCACCGAACACCGCGTCGATACGACCCAGTGAGCGCTCGAGGTCGAACGCCTCGTCGAGAACCGATGCATCCAACCGTCGGACCGCATCGTTCTCGTCGAGCACCGCGCGGAAGTCCCTACCCTTCGACCAGGACACCGCGGCCGCCTCTTGCACCACGCGATACGCGTCATCCCGTGACATCCCGCTCTGAACGAGAGCCAGTAACACCGGTTGGCTGAACACCAATCCGTGACTGGACATGAGGTTGGCCCGCATTCTCTCGGGCGAGACCTGCAGCCCCTCGAGAAGTCGACGGAGACGGTGCAACATGTAGTGCGCGAGCATCGACGAGTCCGGAAGCACGATGCGCTCCACCGAACTGTGCGAGATGTCGCGCTCGTGCCACAGTGCGACGTCCTGCAGGGCCGCCTGCAGGTTGCCGCGCAGTACGCGCGAAAGACCGCTGATGGTCTCCGCCGAAATCGGGTTCCTCTTGTGCGGCATCGCCGACGAGCCCTTCTGGCCCGACTTGAACCCTTCTTCGACCTCGCGCACTTCCGTTCGCTGCAGATGACGCAACTCGACCGCGATCATCTCGCAGGTCGCCCCGACCGCCGCGCACGCCCACATGAACTCGGCGTGCCGGTCACGGCTGATCACCTGGGTCGCCGGAACGGGAACCAGACCGAGCGACTTACCCACGGCGGCCTCCACTCGCGGATCGATGTTGGAGTAGGTACCGACCGCGCCGGAGAGTTTGCAGACCGCGATCGTACGACGGGCTTCGATCAAACGACGCCGGTCACGGTCGACCTGCAGAGCCCACAAGGCGACCTTGGCGCCGAACGTGGTGGGCTCGGCGTGGACGCCGTGCGTCCGACCGATCATCACGGTGTCACGGTGGAACCTGGCCATGTTGACGAGCACGCGCAACAACTTGCTCGACGCGTCGATCAAGAGATCGCTGGCATCGCGCAGCGCCCAACACAGAGCGGTGTCGACCACGTCGGTGGACGTCAGCCCGTAGTGGATCCATCCCGCCGGGGCACCACCGATTCGACCCTGCAAAACGTCGACGAAGGCCGCGACATCATGATCGGTGACTTTCTCACGTTCGGTGACCTCGGCCACGAACTCCGCGTCCACCGCGGGCGCCGCAGTCCGACAGGCGCCGGCGTCGACGACCGGGACGACCCCGATCGCGGCGTGCGCCTCGGTCGCCAACAATTCGATCTCGACCCAGCGCGCGAAGCGCGTCTCGTCGGAAAAGACGGACTCCATCTCGGGCAGGGAATAGCGAGAGATCATCGGTTCACACCTCCGGCGATGGTGGACGGCCATTCGAGCACATCGTCGCGTTCGGGTCCGACACCCACGATCCGGATGGGGACTCCGGCCTCGCGTTCCACGACGGCGATGAACTCGCGCGCGGCGGCCGGAAGGTCGGCGGCCGCGCGACATCCACCGAGGTCGACCTTCCAACCGGGCAGCGTGACGTAGCGAGGCACGACCCGGGCCAGATCTGAACTCAGGTCGGGGTAACCGTGCACCTCCGCACCGTCGATGGTGTAGCCGGTGCACACCCGAACCTCGTCGAAGGTGTCGAGTACGTCGAGCTTGGTGAGCGCCAACTCGGTGAGCGAGTTCACACGGGCGGCGTGACGCAACATGACGCAGTCGACCCAGCCCGTGCGACGTCGACGACCGGTGACGGTGCCGAACTCCCGACCGATGTCGACGAGTTTCTCACCCAACTCGTCGGTCAGTTCGGTGGGGAACGGTCCCGAGCCGACTCGGGTGGTGTACGCCTTGGTGATGCCGATGATGCGGTCGAGGAGACGTGGTCCGAGGCCGCTACCCACGCTCGCGCCGCCCGCGGTGGGATTCGACGAGGTGACGTAGGGGTACGTGCCGTGGTCGAGGTCGAGGAAAGTGGCCTGGGCTCCCTCCAACAACACCCGTCGTCCGGTATCGACGGCGTCGTGCAGGAGTCCGATGGTGTCGGCAACGTAGGGCCGCAGTCGCTCCGCCAGCGACGCGTATCGCGCGACGATCTCGTCGATGTCGAGCGCGTCGCCACCCAACGAGGTGATGCGCACGTTGGCGGCGTCGCCGGCGGCGCGCACCAGGTTGGCGAACGCCGCGGTGTCGAGCGACTGACCCACCCGCACTCCCGTGCGGTTCGCCTTGTCGGCGTAGGCCGGCCCGATGCCCTTGAGCGTCGTTCCGATCTTGTTCTCACCCAGGTTCCCCTCACTCAGGGCGTCGAGGGTCTGGTGCCACGGGAAGATGAGATGGGCCTGACTCGACACCTTCAACCTCGCGCACGACACTCCACGGGCTTCGAGACGGTCGATCTCGGAGAACAACGTGGGAAGGTCGACGACGACACCGTTTCCGATGACCGGTGTGACGTGCTCGTAGAGCACGCCCGAGGGGATGAGTTGCAACGCGTACTTCTCGGAACCGACCACCACCGTGTGCCCGGCGTTGTGACCACCTTGATAGCGGGCGACGACGTCGTTCTCGCGCGCGAGCAAGTCGATGACCTTGGCTTTACCTTCGTCACCCCACTGGGCACCGACGACGACGGTCACGGACATGGCAACGCTCCTAACACGAGGGGAACGTGACGAAACCCTACCCCCTCGCCGGGGCTTTCGTCAGGAGCCGACGACGATTCGACCGTCTCGTGCGTCAACGGTGACGAAACCGTCCTCGGACACCTTGCCCTCGAGGATGAGCACCGAGGCCCGGTCTCCGATCTCGCGTTGGATCACCCGCTTCAAGGGTCGGGCACCAAACGAGGGATCGAAGCCCTCGGCGGCCAACAGACTCATCGCCGCCGGGGTCACCTCGAGCGAGATGCGCCGCGCGGCCAGACGTTCGCGCAACTTGGCCAGTTGGATCGCGACGATGTGCGTCAGGTCGTCCTCACTGAGCGACCGGAATCGGATGATCTCGTCGATGCGGTTGACGAACTCGGGCTTGAAGTACTCCACCGGGTCGACGGGGAGATTCGAGGTCATGACGATCACGGTATTGGTGAAGTCCACGGTTCGACCCTGACCATCAGTCAGACGGCCGTCGTCGAGGACCTGCAGCAAAATGTTGAAGACGTCGGGGTGGGCCTTCTCGATCTCGTCGAGAAGTACCACGCTGTAACTGCGCCGCCTCACCGCCTCGGTGAGTTGGCCACCCTCGTCGTAACCCACGTAGCCGGGAGGCGCTCCGACGAGTCGCGACACCGAGTGCTTCTCGATGTACTCGCCCATGTCGATGCGAACCATCGCCCGTTCGTCGTCGAAGAGGAACTCGGCCACCGCCCGGGCCAACTCAGTCTTGCCCACTCCGGTGGGTCCGAGGAAAAGGAACGAGCCGATGGGGCGGTTCGGGTCACTCAATCCCGCGCGACTGCGGCGGATGGCGTTCGAAACCGCCGTCACTGCTTCGTCCTGCCCGATCACGCGACGATGCAGAAGGTCCTCGAGGTGCACCAACTTGGCCATCTCGCCCTCCATCAAGCGGGTGACCGGAACTCCGGTGGCCTTGCTCACCACTTCGGCGATGTCCTCGGCGTCGACCTCCTCTTTCAACATGCGATTGCCGGTCTGCAACTCGTCGAGATGGGTGGTGGCCTCGGTGATACGTCGCTCGAGCTCGGGGATGCGTCCGTAACGGATCTCGGCGGCCACGTTGAGATCGGACTCGCGCTCCACGGCGATGCGGAGTTGCTCGAGTTCCTCCTTGAGGTTACGAATGGCCGCGATGGCATCCTTCTCCTGCTGCCAGTGTTCGCGCATGTCGGAACTCTGGATCTTGAGCAGTGTCAGTTCGTCGGCCAGCGTCCCGAGACGCTCGACCGAAGCCGCATCGGTCTCCTTCTCGAGCGCCACTTTCTCGATCTCGAGTTGCAGCATGCGCCGCTCGACGATGTCGATCTCGGTCGGCAGCGAGTCGATCTCGATGCGCAACTTGCTGGCTGCTTCGTCGACCAGGTCGATCGCCTTGTCGGGAAGGAAACGACTGGTGATGTAACGGTCGGAGAGCACGGCAGCGCTCACCAACGCCGAATCCTGGATGCGCACACCGTGGTGGACCTCGTAACGCTCTTTCAAACCGCGCAGGATCGCGATGGTGTCCTCGACGGTGGGCTCGCCCACGTACACCTGCTGGAATCGGCGTTCGAGGGCGGGGTCCTTCTCGACGTATTTGCGGTACTCGTCGAGCGTGGTGGCCCCGATCATGCGCAACTCACCGCGGGCGAGCATCGGCTTGATCATGTTGCCGGCGTCCATGGCCCCCTCGGCCCCACCAGCACCGACGATGGTGTGCAATTCGTCGACGAACGTGATGACCTCACCGGCGGCATCGGTGATCTCCTTGAGCACCGCCTTCAGGCGCTCCTCGAACTCGCCGCGGTACTTCGCCCCCGCCAGCAAACTGGCGATGTCGAGCGAGATGAGTCGCTTGTTCTTCAACCCCTCGGGCACGTCACCGTCGGCGATACGACGCGCCAGTCCCTCGACAATGGCCGTCTTGCCCACGCCGGGTTCACCGATGAGCACGGGGTTGTTCTTCGTACGACGGCTGAGCACCTGGATCACCCGACGAATCTCGTCGTCGCGGCCGATCACCGGGTCGATCTTGCCCTCACGAGCGCGCTTGGTGAGGTCCTGTCCGTACTTCTCGAGGGCCTGGAACTTCTCCTCGGGGTTCTGATCGGTCACCCGGTGGCTGCCACGCACCTCGCGCAACGCTTGGAGTAGTTCCTCGCTGCCGACACCGAGGCGCTGGTTCATGGCCAACAACAGGTGCTCGACGCTGAGGTAATCGTCCTTGAAGTCCTTCTGGCAGCGCTCGGCCATCTCGAAGATGTTGTTGAGCTCGCGATTCATGCGGGGTTCGTCGCCCCCGTACGCCTTGGGTAACTTGGCCACGCGCTCATCGCACTGGTTGCGGATCATCAGCGGAGCGAGACCCAGCTTGGCGAGGATGGCAGGCACGATCGTTTCGTCCTGACGAACGAGTGCACCGAGGACGTGATCGCCAGTGAGTTCCGGGTTCGACTGGGCCTTGGCCTGGTCGATGGCCGCCGCCACCGCCTCTTGCGACTTGATCGTCCAGTTCTTGGGGTTGAATGCCATGTCACTGACCTCCGGTGGAATGTGCTTGCTTCGCGACCACCGAATTCAGCCACTGCACTGCGGCAGCGGTGAGTTCGGTGGTGCGCTTGTAGTCCCGAATGTCGTCGGGAAGTTGGCTGAGAGCCTCAGCCAATCGCCCGGCGTCGTCGGGACGTTCGACCAGGTGCGAGAGGGGGCGGATGTAGGTGCGAATCGTGAACAGCACGCACCGTGTGTACGGGAACCGACGTAGCGTTTCGCGTTCGACCCGCAGGAACAGTCGCTCACCGGTGTCCGGGGATCCCACCGCCGGCAACGCCGGCGGCACCGATGCCGAACCGTCCATCGGTTGATACGGGTCGTCGGTGTCGAGCACCCCCCAACCGAGTCGCCAAAACGGCTTGTCCACCGACAGTCGCGTGAAGAATGACTCGATGGGATCGCGCAACTGGTCGTTCAGACGATCGACGGGTGCGTGCACTTCTTCCATCGTGAGTCCGAGTTTCGACGTCAGATCCCAACGATTCGGAAAGCACACCGACCCGCCACCGAACACCAACCGCTCCTCGCGTTCCACGAGTAACGCGAGATCTTCCTGCACCAGCCGCCCGGCGATGTCGAGCGGGTGGAGCGCCCACCGGCCATCCGCCCCCGGTGTCAGCGGCCAGCGTTCGCCCCGATGCACGTTCACGATCACGTCACCGTCACGGGTGAACCAATCGGGGCGCGTGCGACACAGGTGCGCGGCCAGTTCGCCCAGCACTTCGGCACCCTCGGGCTCGGTACCGTCGATGGTGGCCACCACGGTCGGGTGATGGTCGCGCACGACCTCCCTCTTGGCGTCCATCTCGTGGTCGTAGTCGTCGCCGATCTGGATCCAATCGGAGAGATCGAGCGGCCGCAGGGCCAGGCGCCACCGGAAGGGTCCGGCCACGTACGGTTGGTAGTCGGGTGCGACGGTCATCTCAGGACCTCTCGTCCCGTCGGAACACCGACGGCACCTGACCGAACACCGCCACGCCCTGGCGCAACGGCACAATGTCGACGGTCGTGCGCCGCTCGTGCTCACTGATGGCATGCGCCGCGAGCAGTCGCAGACGGTCGACCTCGTCGCGTAGTCGGGCCACTTCGGCCTCCAGGGCCATCACGCGACGAATACCCTCGACGTTCATGCCTTCAGCGGTGAGTTCGGCGATGCGTCGCAGGCGTGCGATGTCGATGTCGCTGTAACGGCGGTTGCCGCCCTGGGTGCGTGCCGGTTGCAACAAACCGCGACGCTCATAGATGCGCAGCGTCTGCGGGTGCATGCCCGCCAACTGTGCTGCCACCGAAATGACGTAGATCGCGCGATCGTTGGCACCGCTCACGGATGTCATGTGTGCTCCCCCTGGAACATGTTTTCGCGCGAAGGTCGGACCCTGAGTTCGGCCAAGCGCTCGACGGCCGCCCGTTGCGCATCGTCCAGCTCGGTCGGAACCATCACGTCGACGGTCACGATGAGATCGCCCTGACGCTTATTGGTGTCGATCCCCCGACCTTTCACACGGTGACGCGATCCCGTCTGGGTGCCGGCCTTGATGCGCAACGTCACCCGCTCACCCGACAAGGTCGGCACCTGGATGTCGGCCCCGAGCGCTGCCTCGGCGAATCCGATCGGCACGCGAACCGTCAAGTTGTCACCGTCGCGTCCGAACACCGGGTGGGCGCCGACCTGACAGACGATGAACAGGTCGCCGGACGGACCGCCGTTGCGACCCGGGGTCCCCTTGCCGGGTAGCCGGATGCGCTGACCGTCGGCGACACCCGCCGGCACCCGAACCCTCACCTCGCGGTTGCGTTTCTCGATTCCCGAACCTCGGCACACACCACAGGGCGTCTCGATGATCCTTCCGGATCCGCCGCACCGCCCACACGGCGACGCGAACGAGAAGAAACCCTGGTTTTCGTCGACCTGACCGCGACCCCCACATTGACCGCACGTCTTGGCGGAGGTTCCCGGTCGGGCGCCACTACCGTCGCACGTCTCACAACGGGCATCGCTCGTGAGATGCACGGTGGTGGTGATGCCGACCGCGGCCTCGGTGAACTCGAGCCGCAAGGTGGCCTCGAGGTCGGAACCCCGCCGGGGACCGACACCACCTCGCCCTCGAACGTTGCCGAACATCCGGAACAAATCCTCGAAACCCTCGGCCCCACCGGTGGAAAAGCGCGTGCCCCCCATACCGCCGGCCATGGGCCCGAGACGGCGAACCTCGTCGTACTCCTTGCGCTTGCCCTCGTCACTCAACACGTCGTAGGCGGCGGAGATTTCCTTGAATCGTTCCTCGGCCGCGGCGTCACCGGGCTTGGCATCGGGATGATTCTCGCGGGCCAGCTTGCGATAGGCCTTGGTGATCTCCTTGGCCGAGGATTCGGGGGCGACACCGAGCACCGCGTAATAGTCCTTCTCGTACCACTCGCGCTGCGCGGTCATGACGTCGCGCCCCTCAGCCCTTCACTTTCACCAAGGCGGCGCGCAGCACGCGGCCTTTCCAGGTGTACCCACTGCGCAACACGTCGACGATGACGGTCGCGCCGTCTCCGTCGCCGGGTTCGTGCATCACGGCCTCGGCCATGGCCGGGTCGAACGGTTGGCCGTGCAGATGCATCGCCTCGAGACCCTGCTTCTTCAGTTCGCCGAGAAGCAGATTGAACAACGGCTCGACCTCGGCCGGATGCGCGACGAAGGCCGCCTCGCAGGCGTCCAGCACGGGAAGCAAGGACTCGGCCACGCGACCCGTGGCGCGATCGATGTCATCGGCCGTCTGCGCGCTCACGCGCTTGCGGTAGTTCTCGTACTCGGCCTGGACCCGTCGAGCCAGATCGAGATACTCGTCACGCTCGGCTGAGATTCGGTCGAGTTCCGACATCGAATCGGTGGAGGCGTCGGGATCGACGGAGGCGTCGACGACATCGGCGCCTCCGTCGACACTCGGTTCGGTCGATTCTTCGGCCATGGCTCAGTTGTCGCCGTCGACGATCTCGGCGTCGACGATCTCGTCGTCGTTCGCACCCGCGCTCTGACCCGAGGCCGACGTGCCCGCGGCGTTGGCATCGCGCGCCGCCGCCTCGTACAACTTCTGACTGAACGCCTGGTTCGCCGACATGAGGGCTTCGGTGGCCGCCTTGATGGCCGCAGAGTCATTGCCCTCGAGCGACTTCTTCAACGCCGACAGGGGCGACTCCACGGCTTCCTTCTCGTCGGCCGACACCTTCTCGCCCTGCTCGCGCAGGATCTTTTCGGTCTGGTACACGAGCGAGTCGGCGTTGTTGCGGATCTCGACTTCTTCGCGGCGTTGGCGATCCTCCTCGGCGTGGGCCTCGGCGTCCTTCACCATCTGGTTGATGTCGTCCTTCGACAAGGTGCTTTGCCCACTGATGGTCATGGACTGCTCCTTGTTGGTGGCGCGGTCCTTGGCCGACACGTGCACGATGCCGTTGGCGTCGATGTCGAAAGTGACCTCGATCTGCGGAACACTCCGGGGGGCTGGCGGCAGGTCGACCAATTGGAACTTGCCCAGGGTCTTGTTGTACGACGCCATCTCGCGCTCACCTTGCAACACGTGGATCTCGACTGAGGGCTGCATGTCCTCGGCGGTCGTGAACACCTCGGTGCGCTTGGTCGGAATGGTGGTGTTGCGCTCGATGAGCTTGGTCATGACGCCACCCTT
>JBJTBM010000096.1:0-2431 GCA_046091365.1 Acidimicrobiia bacterium
GGTGTCGCAGCGGGCGGTGATGCGTGACATCACGTTGGCCTGGCTCGAGAGCGAATACCCCTCCGACGAGCGCGAGGCCGGCTTATCGGTCCGCATCGACGACGAGGACCCCGATCGTTGGTGGCGTTGCACCATCGACCGGCCCGTGGGTGACGGGGCCGTGTCGGGTACCACCGTCACGCTCGCGAACACCGAGAGTGGGACCACGCTCGAGATCAGGTGCACCGTCACGCCGGGGGGTCGACGTGTGTCGCCCCACCCGCCCACGGTTCCACTCGCGTCGTTGCGGGTGTTGGCACGTTCGATCGTCGCCAAATGTGCGGTGTACGACGCCGGCATGAAGTTGCGTCACGACGTGTCGAACGTCGATCGCACCGAGGGTGCCGAGGCGATCGCGGCCTTTTGTGACGCCCCGAGTCGCGCGTTACCGGTGGTCATCGAGACCGTTCCCGAAGGTTCGCGTCCGGTGTTCGACGTCGCTCGTCTCGCGCTCACCCTCACCGGACTCGCGCACATCGTCCAGATTCACGGTGACGCGGCCGCGGCGGCGTTCAATCGGCTCTACGGGCGCTCGCTGCTCGTACGACAGGGGCTCACGATCGTGTGGCCGTCACGGGCCGGCGATACCACGTCGAACGGTCAGGGGCTGGCGGCCGACGGCGGTGCGCGTGAGCGCACCCGGACGGTGAACCAGATCACCGAAGCGGCGGCCATCAGTCTGGCTCCGTTGCGCGCACCGCTGTTCCGTCGGCGAGCGACGGAGATCGTCGAGTCGGTGGAGTCGTTGGTTCAGTCCGTGCCCGACAAACCGACGCGGGTCCTCGAACCCGAGCCGACGCTCGAGCCGACGGGCGATCCGACGGCCGATCCGGAAACGGTGCCGTGGTCGGAATACCGATCGGTGCTCGAGCAGTGGCAGGAGGACCTGAATCGACTGGACGATCTCGAGCAGGCCATGGCCGAGGCCGATCGGGTGATCGCCGAGAAGCAGGACCTGCTGGAGAACCGCAACGACCTCGTCGAGACCCTGGTGTTGATGAACACCGAACTCGAGCTACGCCTCGGACGTTCACCCCAGGGGTTGCGGGCGGTGAGCGCCATCGACGCCGTGAACCAGGCCGACCGGATGTGCGAGCACCTCTTCTTCCACGACAACGCGTTCGCTACCGCGCGCGACCTCGAGAACATCGACGCGAATCGGTTGTTGCAGGACCTGGTGCGACTCAACGTCGTCGCGGGGGACTGGCAGACGGGTCGAATCAACAACGCGTCGCTGACGATCTCGTGTCGAAGCCTCGGTCTCAACTACGCGGGCGGAGTCTCCGACACCGCCGAATACAAGTACGGCAGCGACTACGCGTTCAATTGGCGGGGCCGCACCGAGTTCGCCCTGGCCCATATACGAAACGGCAAGGGAGCCCGGCTATACCGGGTGCACCTGTTCTTCGATGACGATGCCCACCAGGTGGTGGTGGCCCACGTGGGTCGCCACCTACGGGGCAAGCGCGACTGAGCGCACACTTTCGCACCTCGGCGTCGTTCCTCCTCGTGTGACCCACCCCGGGTCGAGAAGGAGACCATGAACATGACCGTGAACACGGCCACCGTCCTGCGCCAGACCGCCATCGGTCGGCCCATCACCAAGCGCGGAGTCGCGATTTTCCCCGTCTATCGACCGGCTTCGTCGCCCGTCGAGGTCGCCCTCGCCCGTCCGGGTGTCGGGTTCGTCGTTCGCGAGAAGGCCACGCCCACCGTACCGATCCTCGAAGTCGACAACACCGGTGCGACCCCGGTCGTTCTGTTCGCCGGCGAGACGCTCGAGGGCGGGCGTCAGCAGCGGGTGCTCAACCAGAGCGTGATTATCCCCGGCCACACCGTGACCGACATCCCGGTGTCGAGTGTCGAGCAGGGCCGCTGGCACGGCGATCAGCGGTTCAGCGGTGTCGGCGAGATGGCGCCGCCGGAAATCCGCCGGTCCGCGAACGTCCGCGATCAAGGCGCGGTGTGGAGCCATGTCGACCAGTTGCTGAGAGCGCACAGTCTGCGGTCGGACACCAGCGCGCTCGACGAGTATTTCCGGAGCCGTCCCACATCGCACGACACGGCACTGATCGATGAGATCGCCTCGTGGGGTCCGGTGCCCGAGCAGACCGGCGTCATCGTCATGAACCGCGGTGAGGTGGTCTCGTTGGACATCTTCGCTGACGCATCGATGTTGGCCTCGATGTGGGCGACCTTGATCGGTTCGGCGTTCTCCTCGGGGGTCGCAGCCGGATCGTCGCCGTCGAATCGGGCCGACAAGGCGTTCAACTTCCTGCGCCGTTTCACCCGTGAGCTGAGGGGTCCGTTGGGTCGCTCCGACTTCGGGCTCGGCGAGTGGAGTCAGGTCATCACCAACAAGGTGACGGGTCAGGTGCTCGCTCTCGACGGG
>JBJTBM010000097.1:0-3476 GCA_046091365.1 Acidimicrobiia bacterium
GTTTATCTGTGCTTTAGATATAGAGAGAACATTAGAGCGCGGAAGTGTGCGGTCTCTTAAAAGTTCCAGCTCAGCGTTTCTAGATGCTCGGCGACGAGAACGTCTCTCTTTTTCTTTGTTGTTTATCTTAGACATAAAAAACACACTACCAGCTTTTTTTGGAACGCAACGACGCTAATGCTCTGATTTATCTCTTGTTTCTTTGGGGGTTCTTCGCCCGGGTGGCGTGTGTCAGTTGGCCACGTTGGCCGGCACCCAACTGCCGTGGAACCCGAAGGGCACCCGCGGCAGGTAGACAGTTGCGATCGGGTCGGCGCTCATGGTCTTGGCATCGAAGATCACATACTCGCTCGTGTCTGATGCGGCGTCGTACACAAAGGTCATCAGATAGCCGTCGTCCTCGTCGGTCGCTCCCGCGGCCGGTGCGAACACGGCTTCTCCCGACACCCGGCCCTTGCCCAACTCGATCGAGCTGCGCGTCCCGGTCTGACGGTCGTACTTCAAGATGGCTCCGGCATCGACTTCGCCGAAGCCCGCGTTGCCCATCGACATCTCGTAGCCGAAGCGGTGCTTCTTGCCGATGACCGCGTCGTTCACGCGCGGGAACTCGCCCGAGCGATCGTCGATCTGCTCTTCGGTCACCTTGCCGGTGCGAGTGTCGATCACCCAACGCCACAACAGGGGTAACGGGAAGTCCATCGCGTCCTTCTTCCAGATGTGCTCGAAGCGAGCCACGTCGAGCACGATCTTGTCGCCGTCCTCGTAGCTGTTCATCGGATGGAAGACGTAGCAGGGGTTGATGTCGTACCACTTCACCTGCGAATCGTTGCCGTTGCGTGGCATCACGCCGAGGCGTGCCGGGTAGGAGTCGCTCCACTCGATAGGCATCTTGCCTTCGAGGGCGAGGTCGAGGTTGAACACCGCCGGGAGATCCATGAAGATCACGTAGTTCTCGGTGATGTTGAAGTCGTGCATCATCGTGGGGCCGGTGACGGTGATGGGCTCGACTTGCGCCAGTGTCCCGTCGGCCGCCACGCGTAGGTACGTGAGGTAGGGCGGCAACGGCGCGTAACCGAAGGCCAGCATCTCACCCGTCGTCGGACAAATCTTGGGGTGCGCGGTGAACGGACCCTTCAACACACCGTTGTAATCGGTCGGTCCGACGGTGTTGAGGTCGCCGTCCATCACATACGGGAAGTGACCCTCCTCCAACGCGAGGATCTTGCCCGCGTGACCGACGATGTGCGTGTTGGCCTTCGAGCAGGTCATGTCGAGCGTGACGTTCGGATCGAGGATGTCGATCGACGGGTCCTTGATGAAGGGCGTCTGCACGTACCGGTTGCGGTACCACTGGGCCTTACCGTCGCGCAGGCGCACGCCGTGGATCATGCCGTCACCGAAGAAGGGGTGATCGCTCATGCCCGTGATGGGGTTCGCGCCATTGCGCAAGTAGCGACCATCGAGTTCGGCGGGAATGCGGCCGACGACCTTCAGATCGGTGAGCGTGAGTTCTTCTTGTGTGGGACGTCCGTTGCCCTGGAGGTGGGCGGGGACTTCTTCGGTCATCGACATGGTGGTCTCCGTTCGTGTTGGTTGGTGGTTGCGGTTACTGGACGGCCTCGGGCGAACGCGCCCACATGAGGGTGGCGTCGAAACTGAGGGCGTAATCCGGGATGAACTCCATGATCACGCGGTGCGGTGAGTCGAGGAAGGTGCGGAATGCCTCGGCGGCGGCGGGATTGTCGGGACGCAGACGGTTCGCGAACTCGGGGTAGAACCAGTCTTTGGTGGCCCGATCATCGTGGATGAAACAGTTGCCCTTGTAGGTGACGGTCTTCCCGCCGCCCATCTTGGACCCGGTGCTGTTGATGCAGATGGCCGAGCGCGGATTGCGTCGCAACGCCGGGATCCGCTTGCGCGTCTCGGCCGCGGTGAGCCACAATTTGCCGTCCTTGGGCAGGTACGACATCACCACGCCGAAGGGCTCGTTCTTGTTGTTCACCCACATGAACACGCATTCGCCGAGCGAATTCACCAATTTCTGCTCGAGTTCAGGAGTGAGCGCGCACTCGGTGAGGTCCTCGTAGTTGTCTTGTGTGGCCATGCTGATCCCCCAACAAACCTGTGACGACAGTAACACCAGTTCGAGGGCCTTATCTACCCCTCGTAATTTAGGACGCTGGTCCACCCCCGGGCAGGCCGTGCCACAGAAGGTCGGCGATCTGCCCGGCCACCTCCGACGCTGAGCGTTGGTCCTGCGTGAGCCACCACATGGACACCATTTGCAGCATGCCCACGATGCCGAAGGCCCAGGCCTCGGCCACCTCGGTGGACTGCCCGAACCCAGTTCGCCAGGCGGTGAGAGCCGCGCTCATGGGTGTCGTCGAGCGCTCGGTCAACTTCAAACGTCCGAGCGCGGTCTGCTCGGTGGTACCCCCGGTGACGTACAGGAACAGGTTCCGATGCCGGCCCACGACGAGCAGATTGGCCTCGATGAAGCCTCGCAGGGACTCCTTGGTGAGAGTGGTGTCGACCCGAACAGCCTCCGCGGCGGCCGCGGCCATACGGTCAGCCAGACGTTCGGCCAAAGCGTCGGCCAGATCGGCCCGACCCCCCACCCGGTCGTAGACGATCGGCTTGGTCACTCCGGCTTCCACGGCCACCGCCTCGATCGAGGCACCGGCACCATCGCGGGCGATGACCCGTTCGGCCGCGTCCAGAACCTGTTCGCGATGGACCTCGAGTTGGCCGCCCACCGGTCGGCCGGGGCGCCGGGAGGCGGCGGTCGACGTCTTGCCCATCACGACAGTCTGCTTCATCCGTTCATCTTCCGAAAGACCCCTTCCACACCTAACTTACTACTGGTAACTTTCAGTTGTTCGTAACGAGGGGGAAGTGATGAACGAAGCAACCAGTCGACTGTTCGATCTGTCCGACGACGTGGCCGTGGTGACCGGAGCCGGACGAGGAATCGGGGAAGGGATCGCCCACACGCTGGCCGATGCCGGAGCCGCGGTGGTGTGTGCGGCCCGTCGGGCCGACGAAGTGGAACGGGTGGCCGCCGACATTCGCGCCAAGGGTGGACGTGCCGTGGCCATGCCCACCGACGTCACCGACAACTCCGCGGTCGAGGCCCTGGCCCAGAAGGCCATCTCCGAGTTCGGTCACCTCGACATCTGGATCAACAACGCCGGCGGTTCGCCCATCCAGGCTCCGCTCACCCAGCTCGATCCGGCCGAGTGGGACGCGACGATGCGACTCAACCTCACCTCGATCTGGGTCTGCACGAACACTGCGGCGCGCCTGATGCGCGACGGTGGACGCATCGTGAACATCTCGTCGAAGGCCGCGGTCAGCACCGTCATGGGCAGCGGCCACTACGCCGCGGCCAAGGCGGCGGTGAACTCGCTCACCGTCACCTACGCCAAGGAACTCGGTCCGCGCATCCGCGTGAACTGCATCATGCCCGGCGCGGT
>JBJTBM010000098.1:0-6810 GCA_046091365.1 Acidimicrobiia bacterium
TGAAGCGCACCGCGGTGGCCCGCGCCGACGAGAACGCGTTGCGGCGGATCGCTCCGAGCGTGATCGCCCTGGCCGACGTCGAGGGATTCCCGGCGCACGCCAACGCAATCCGCGTCCGCTTCTCGTAAGTTTGCCCGCATGACGCGCGCCATCATGTGGTTCCGTCGCGACCTGCGACTCGCCGACAATCCCGCCTTGTTGGCCGCGCTGGCCGAGCACGCCGACGTGGTTCCGGTGTTCGTGATCGACCCCCTGTTGATGGAGCGCTCGGGTGCGCCGCGCCGCGCGTTCATGTGCGACGCGTTGAACGCCCTCGACGATTCCATGGGGCGGGCTCTCGTGTACCGGTACGGCGATCCGACGGAGGTGATCCCCGCGTTGGTGGCCGAGGTGGGGGCGTCGGCGGTGTACGCCGCGCGCGACTTCGCTCCGTACGGAACACGCCGGGATGCCTCGGTGAGCGAGCGTCTCGCGGCGGTCGGTGTGCCGTTGCGTTTCGTGGGCTCGCCCTACGCGGTGAACCCGGGTTCGATCCTGAAAGACGACGGAACCTCGTACTCGGTGTTCACGCCGTTTTCGAAACGGTGGTTGGCCCACGGATGGGATCGTCCGGTCGACGCGCCCCGCAACCCGAACTGGGTGGGTGCGCCGACGGTGCCCTGCCAGGGTCGGCCACCGCGCCCCGACGTGAACTTCGAGATGCCGCCGTTCGAAGAATCCGGCGTCCACGCCCAATGGGCCGAGTTCCGTGATCGGGGCGAGACCGGTCTCGACGGATACGCGGAGCGCCGCAACGATCCCGGTGTGCCGGGCAGCAGTCGGATGTCCATCGCTCTTCGATGGGGTGTCGTGCATCCGCGCCAGTTGTTGCAGGATCTGCGCGGCGGGAAGTCGCACGACGCGTATCGCAGCGAGATCGCATGGCGCGAGTTCTACGGCGACGTTCTGTTCCGATTTCCCGACTCGGGATGGCGCAACCTCAACCGCAAAATGGACGCGATGGTTCACGACGAGGGGCCGGTCGCCGAGAAGCGCTTCGCGGCGTGGTGTCGGGGCGAGACCGGCTATCCGATCGTGGACGCGGGGATGCGCGAGTTGGCGACGACCGGTTGGATGCACAATCGGGTGCGCATGATCGTGGCGAGCTTCCTGGTGAAGGATCTCCACCTTCCGTGGCAGTGGGGGGCGCGACACTTCATGGCGCACTTGATCGACGGCGATCTGGCCAGCAACGCTCACGGGTGGCAGTGGACAGCGGGCACGGGCACCGACGCGGCACCGTATTACCGGGTGTTCAATCCGGCACTGCAAGGGGAGCGGTACGACCCGAACGGCGACTACGTGCGCAGGTTCGTCCCCGAGGTGGCCGACCTGCCCACGTCGATCATTCACGCCCCGGGCGGCAAGGGGGGTGCGGTGCCGATGGGATATGTGGCACCGATCGTGGATCATGCGGTGGAGCGAGACGAGTCGCTGGCTCGCCTGAAAGCCCTCGGCTAACTATCGCATTGGGATCGCGTAGCGGTCAGAAGTGGGCACTGATTCACCCATGAAGTGAAGTCTGGTGCAACTTGGGGCGATGAGGACCCACATCTGACCCCGCGGCGATCCCAATCAGGGGTGGATTCGCGCCCAATGGCGGAGGGTGGGGCGGTACTAAACTCCTGATCACCATGCTTGATGATCGCAAGACCGCCATCCTGCGAGCGGTGGTGCAGGAGTACATCGGATCGGGTCAGCCCGTGGGCTCCACCCACATCGCCAGTGCCCACGACATCAACGTCTCCTCGGCCACCGTTCGCAACGAGATGGCCGTTCTCGAACAGGAGGGGTTCCTCACGCAGCCTCACACCTCGGCGGGCCGCATTCCCACCGACAAGGGCTACCGTTTCTTCGTCGACCACCTCAGTCAGCCCGGTCGCCTCGACGACGTGAAGGTGACCCAGGTGCGACAGTTTTTCGACGGCGCGCACGGTCGCATGGAAGAGCTCCTGGCCCGCACCTCCCAGTTGGTCGCTGGGCTCACCAACTACGCCTCGGTCGTGGTCGGCCCCAAGGTCGAGCAAACCGTCGTGCGCTCGGTGCAAGTGGTGGGGTTGTCGGCGCGCCAGGCGATGGTCGTCGCCGTGATGTCGAACGGCAACGTCGAGAGTCAGCATCTCGAGTTCGACGTGGAGGTCTCCGAGGCGCGTCTGGGTGCGGCGACGGTCCGTATGCAACGCGGTCTGATGGGTCGCACCCTGGCCGACCTCGGCGA
This sequence comes from Acidimicrobiia bacterium, assembly GCA_046091365.1. GTDB lineage: Bacteria > Actinomycetota > Acidimicrobiia > Acidimicrobiales > Ilumatobacteraceae > Casp-actino8. The sequence goes on from JBJTBM010000098.1 coordinate 2,258, forward strand.
CGTGTCCGACACCGGCGACGTCGCCGTCGATGCGGTGTGCGCCAAGGCGGTCGGAGCACTGCGCGGAGCGAACGCCGACAACCCGGTGTACGTGGGTGGTGCTTCGTCGATGGCGTCGGCGTTCGACGCGGTCGACGTGGTCAGACAGGTCCTGCAGACGCTCGAGCAGCAGTACCTCGTGGTGTCGCTCGTGCGCGACATCTTGAACCGTGGCCTCAGCGTGGCCATCGGTGCCGAGCACGGCGTCGAGCCGCTCGCGAACTGCTCGGTAGTGGTGGCACCAGTGGTGGTCGACGGCCAGCAGATGGGCACCGTCGGGGTGCTCGGTCCGACCCGCATGGATTACCCGCAGGCGCTGGCCACCGTCGAGGTGGTGTCCGATCGACTCGGCCGGCGTCTGGGCGAGGGCTGAGTAGACGGTCGACGCCCGCGGGCGGTTGACTGTGATCCGAGATGGTGGACCGACATGGCTGACTACTACGAGTTGCTCGGCGTCGCGCGCAACGCCACTGCCGACCAGATCAAGAAGGCCTATCGCGCGAAGGCTCGCGAACTGCACCCCGACGCCAATCCCGGTGATGCCGCGGCCGAAGAGAAGTTCAAGCAGGTTGCCAAGGCCTACGAGGTGTTGAGCGATCCCGATGCTCGGGCTCGCTACGACCGTTTCGGCGAGTCGGGGGCGACTGGTGCCGGCGACATCTTCGGTGGTGGCGGACTCGGCGACATTTTCGAGACGTTCTTCGGTGGCGGCAGTCCGTTCGGTCAGCAGCGCGGACCGGCGGGTCCTCCCCGTGGACAGGACCTCGAAGTGGTGGCCGACCTCGACTTCGAGCAGGCGGTCTTCGGTGCGACGTTGCCGGTGAACGTGCGCACCGCGTTGGTGTGCGACGACTGCGGAGGTTCCGGCGCGGGTGCGGGCACCCAACCGGTCACCTGCTCGGAGTGCAACGGCCAGGGTCAGGTGCAACGGGTTCGGCAGAGCCTGCTCGGCCAGATGGTCACCATGCAGGCCTGCCAAAGGTGTCGCGGGTTCGGGCGCGTGATCGCGACGCCGTGCGGCGAGTGTTCCGGCGAGGGGCGAGTGGTCACCGAGAAAACCTTTCAGGTCGACGTGCCCGCCGGAGTCGACAGCGGTTCGACGTTGCGTCTCACCGGGCGCGGTGCGGTCGGCCCGCGCGGTGGCGGGGCCGGCGACTTGTTCGTGCACCTGCGGGTGCGCCCCCACGATCGCTACGAGCGTGACGGCTTCGATCTCGTGACGGTCGTCGAGGTGTCGATCGCCCAAGCGGCGCTCGGCGTCTCGCTCGAGTTACCCACGCTCGATGGTGACGAGACCTTGGTGGTGCCGGCCGGCACCCAACCGGGTCGCGAGTTCGTCCTGAAACGACGTGGAGTGCCTCGCCTGCAGTCGAGTGGGCGCGGAGACCTGCGCGTTCTCATCTCGGTGAAGGTCCCGACGAAGTTGACCGACGCCGAGGCGCAGTTGTTGCGTTCGTTCGCCGCGGCTCGCGGTGAAGACGTGGCTCCGGTGGACTCGTCCTTCTTCTCGCGCATCAAGTCGGCGTTTTCGTGAACGAGCGGCGCCGGGCCGCGGCCCACGTGTTCGTCGACGACCTCGCCCATCCCGTGCCCCACCCGGACGACGTGCATCACCTCCAACGTGTTCTGCGACTGCGAGACGGCGAGACGGTGTCGGCGAGCGACGGTCGCGGCGGCTGGCGCTCGTGCGTGTGGTCGTCGGGAACTCTCGCCCCGGTTGGAGGGATGCACGCTGAACCCCGTGTCCGCTCGCTGGCCGTCGCCTTCGCCCTCTGCAAGGGCGACAAGCCCGAGGTCATCGTCCAAAAACTCACCGAGTTGGGAGTCGACACGGTCGTACCGTTCGTCTCGGAGCGCTCGGTGGTGAAATGGGACGCCGAGAAATCGGTGCGCAACGTCGAACGATGGCGCAAGGTGGCGCACGAAGCGGCGATGCAGAGTCGCCAGGTGTATCTGCCCACCATCACCGATGTCGTGCCGTCGATCGACGATCTCGTGAACCGCTCGTCGTTCGAGTGGACGGTCGCCGAACCCGGTGGTGGTGTGGTCGCCGCGACGGTGAGTGCGATCGCCGTGGGGCCCGAGGGAGGCTTCACCGACGACGAACTCGCCCGTTTCGTCGTGCGGGTCGGGCTGCCCGGCGGTGTGCTGCGCGCCGAAACGGCCGCGGTGGTGGCCGGGGCCTTGCTGGTCGCGGCTCGCTGAGCGAGACGCCCCGCCACGCAGAGTGGTGAGTCGACCGCCTAGATTGGTGCGAGATCACCGACGGCGGTCAGGGAGGCGCGATGGCACAGGACACCGAGGTCGACGATGCCGCCTCGCGCGTCTACAACCAGCGGGTGGGTGAGCGCCTGCGGGCGATTCGCAAGCAGAAGAAGATGTCCCTGCAGGAACTCGAGTCGGTGTCGAACGAGGAGTTCAAGGCCTCGGTCGTGGGCGCGTACGAGCGGGGCGAAAGGTCGGTGTCGTTGCCGCGACTTCGTCGTCTGGCCGAGATCTACAACGTGCCCACCGAGCAACTGTTGCCCCGTGACTCGGTCGGCGGCGTGGACGGTTCCTCTCCGAGGCGCAAGATGGCGGTCGACCTGGTGGCCTTGGCCGCCAAGAAGGGTGCCGCGTTCGAGATGCTCGGGCGTTTTCTGACCATGATCCAAGTGCAGCGCGGTGATTTCAACGGCAAGGTGCTCACGGTGCGCTCCGACGACATCCGCGCTATCGCGGCGATGTTGAACGTGACCACCGACGAGGTCGCCGACACACTCGACGGTCTCGGGCTCTTGTTCCGTCCCGGCACATGAATCGTTCGGAGGACGTCGGCTTCGGCGTGTACGTTCACGTTCCTTTCTGTCGTCATCGATGCGACTACTGCGCGTTCGCGACCTTCACCGATCGCGACGATTTGATCCCGTCCTATCTGGGCGCCGTGGCCAAAGAAATCGCCAGCGCGGTGGAGTCCGGCCTGCCGCGGGCCACCTCGATTTTCGTCGGCGGTGGCACCCCCACGCGTGTGCCACCGGAGGCATTGATGCACGCATTGAGTGGAATCCCGCGAACCGATGATTGCGAGTTCACCGTCGAGTGCAATCCCGACGACGTCACCGCCGAGATGATGCGCACATTCACAGCCGGTGGAGTGAACCGCCTGAGCTTCGGGGTGCAGTCGATGCAGGAACACGTGCTGGCGTCGCTCGGGCGCACCCACGACCCGGCCAACGTGTCGAAGGCCGTCTCCGACGCACGTGACGCGGCCATCGACGACATCAACGTCGACATCATCTACGGCGCCCACGGGGAGTCGTTGGACGATTGGCGGCTCACGGTGCGGGCCGCCATCGACTTGGACCCCACTCACGTGTCGGCGTACGGGTTGACCGTCGAGTCGGGAACCCCACTCGCCGACGATCCCGCGCGCCATCCCGACGACGACGTCCAAGCCGAGATGTACGAGGCCGTCGACGACATGCTCTTGGAGGCGGGGTTCGTGAATTACGAGGTTTCGAACTGGGCGCGTCCCGGTCGCGAGTGCCGACACAACCAGGTGTACTGGGCGCAGGGGGATTACCTCGGTTTCGGCAGTGCGGCACACTCGCACCTTTCGGGGCGACGGTGGTGGAACGTGCGCACTCCGGAGCGTTACATCGAGGCGGTGCGGGCCGGACGCAGTGCCGAGTCGGCGGGGGAGTCGCTCGACAAGGAGGCGCGACGGATCGAGGGCTTGCAGTTGGCCCTGAGAACCGCGGTCGGGGTGCCTCGTGAGGCGTTCAGCGAGGTCGACCACGCCGACCTGGGTGATTTGCTCGAACTTCAGGGCACCAACGTGCGCCTCACGCGGCGCGGACGGTTGCTGGCCAACGAAGTGGCGTTGCGTCTGCGCTGACGGGAGCGGTCCCGTCGGTCGCGCGGTAGGCTAGGGGCGCTTTCGGGCGTGTAGCTCAGTTGGTTAGAGCGCCACCATGACACGGTGGAGGTCCCGGGTTCGAGTCCCGTCACGCCCACTACATAAGCCCAGCGTGGAGGCCCGAGAGGTCGCCGCAAGGAGGACTCTCGGATCCGCTACGGACACATTCGGACACGCGCCGTGGCCGGGATGTCGGCACGTTTTCCAAAGTCGCCTGCTCGGTGTTGTGCTGTGAGAGGTTCAGTTCGCACACCTGACGCGGACTACAGTGCGCGACATAGCCGAAGTTGCGAACAAAAGAGGAGAGTTGATGGCTGGGTTCGTTGGTCGTGTGTGGTGGCGGGTCGCGGGTGGTGCGGCAGTGTTGGGGATGGCATTGGGTGCGTTCGCGTTGTCGGGTTCGGCGTCGACGATCCTGGGCACCACCGGCACCACCCCGTTTGGGATTGCGCTTGATGGGGCGGGCAACGTGTACACCGCCAACTACGGCTCGAATGATGTTTCTAAGATCACGCCGGCGGGGGTGTCGACGATCCTGGGCACCACCGGCTCCAGCCCGTCTGCGATTGCGCTTGATGCGGCGGGCAACGTGTACACCGCCAACTACGACTCGGAT
>JBJTBM010000099.1:0-2580 GCA_046091365.1 Acidimicrobiia bacterium
GCCCGTCGGCGCTCCAGCGGATCATGCGCTCGTAGCCGGCTGGATCGGAGTTCGCGTACGTTGCATCGACGCCCAGCAGGCCGATGGTCGACGACGTTTCGAGAGTGAACGTGGCCGTCGTCGTGGCCGCCGACACGGGCGGGGTCGACGGAATCACTCCGACGGCCGTCACGACGGTCACCGCAACGGTGCGGGCGACGATGCCGAACGAATTCGCGATGCGGAAGGGGATCCTCACGGCAAAATTGTCGGCCGTCGGGGAAGTGCGCACGAGGCGCACGGCTCAAGAGTTCGTCAACACTCGTGTTCAGCGGGGCTTGGCGGTCTTCTTCAAGGGGCGACTCTGCTTGTCGCGCTCGGCGGCCTTCTCGGCTTTCTTCCACGCACGAACCTTCAGTAACTGCTCGGGAGAATCGATGTCGGCCACCGTGCGCGGCTCGTGGTCGCCGAAGACCCCGGCGGCCTCCTTCCAGCCCCGCGGTCGAACGCCCATGCGCTTGCCGAGTAGAGCGATGAAAATCTGGGCCTTCTCCTCGCCGTAGCCGGGCAAGGTACGTAGTCGTTCGAACAACGCTGCGCCGGACTTCACGTCGGCCCACATGTTCTCGCCCTTGCCGCCGTAACCGGTGGCCAGGATGGCGCACAACTCGTGGATACGTCGGGCCATGGACGCGGGGAAGCGGTGAATGGCCGGCTTTTCGCAACACAGGGCCACGAAGGACTCCTGATCCATGGCGGCGATCTTGCGCGGGTCGAGATGCCCGAGTCGTTGCTTCAACGTGGAGGGACCCTTGAAGGCCCACTCCATGGGGACCTGTTGGTCGAGCAGCATGCCGATGAGCAACGCGGTGCCGTTGGTGTTGAGCAACTTGTCGGCAGTGGGGTCGCCGGTGATGAAGAGGGTGCTCACGATGTCCTTTCCGATGTCAGTCCCGGGAGAGCCCGTTGACCGCTTCGGGATCTATGCCGAGATCGGCGATCGCCTTCTCGACCGTGTCATTGGTGATGCCGTGGCTTCCGACGAGGGCGGTGAGCGTGGCCACGACCACGTGTTGGGCGTCGGTCTCGAAGAAGCGCCGCAACGACTCCCGCGTGTCGCTGCGACCCATGCCGTCGGTACCCAGCGACAGGAACCGGCGACCCGGGAGGTACGGCGCGATCTGTTCGGCGACGATGCGCATGAAGTCACTCACTGCGACGATGGGAAGATCGTTGGTGCCGAGAGTGCGATCGATGATCGAGGTGCGCCGAGGTTGGGAAGGATGCAGGCGGTTCCAACGCTCGACCTCCATCGCGTCGTCACGCAACGACTTGTACGAAGTGGCCGACCACAGATCGACATCGATGCCGTACGAGTCGCGCAGGATGTCGGCCGCCTCCACGGCGGCACCGTACGACGTTCCGGAGAACAGGATCGTCGCTCGAGCGTCATGCCCGGCGGCCCGCCAGCGATACAAGCCGTTGATGATGTCGGCGTCGGTCACGTGCGCGGGACGGGCCGGCATCACGAGGTTCTCGTTGTAGAGCGTGATGTAATAGAAGATGTCCGCCGGATCGGTTCCGTACATCTTGTCGATGCCGTGCCGGATGATGGTCGCGACCTCGTAAGCGAACGCCGGGTCGTAGGCCTGGCAGGCCGGAATCGTGCTGGCGAGCAACAGGCTGTGACCATCTTGGTGTTGCAGTCCCTCGCCCATGAGCGTGGTGCGACCGGCCGTGGCGCCCAGCAGGAATCCGCGCGCGCGACTGTCGGCGGCCTGCCAGATGAGGTCGCCGACCCGCTGGAAACCGAACATCGAATAGAAGGTGTAGAAGGGCACACTCGGTACGCCTCGGGTGGCGTACGACGTGGCGGCGGCGATGAAACTGCTCATCGCACCGGCCTCGGTGATGCCCTCTTCCAGGATCTGGCCGTCGGAGGACTCGGTGTACGACAACAGCAGGTCGTGATCGACGGGCTCGTACTTCTGGCCCTGCGAGGCGTAGATGCGCAGTTCGCGGAACAGCGAATCCATGCCGAAGGTGCGGGCCTCGTCGGGGATGATGGGCACCACGCGCGACCCGAACTTCTCGTCGCGGGCGAGGCTGCGCAACAGGCGGGTGAGACCCATCGTGGTGCTGACAGCCTGTCCACCCGAGCCCCCGTCGAGCTCGGAGAACGCCGCGTCGTCGGGCAGCTCGAGAGGTCGACGTGCTCGCACCACCCGCTTGGGCACCGAGCCGCCGAGAGCCCGTCGCCGTTCGACGAGGTACTGGTACTCGATCGATCCCTCACTCGGACGGAAGTAGGGCGGTACGTCACCCTCGAGGGCCGAGTCGGGAATCTCGTCGTGCAGATAGAGACGGTCGCGCAGGGTGCGCAACTGGTCGGCGTTCATCTTCTTGATCTGGTGGGTCGAGTTGCGGCCCTCGATGTCGGGTCCCAGGGTCCAGCCCTTCACGGTCTTGCACAGGATGGCGGTCGGCCGACCACTGCCGAGGTTCTGCGCCGCGGCGCGATACGCCGCGTAGAGCTTTCGATAGTCGTGACCGCCGCGGGGAAGCGTGCTCAATTCGTCGTCGCTGAGATGCGCCACCATC
>JBJTBM010000100.1:0-7515 GCA_046091365.1 Acidimicrobiia bacterium
ACCGGCCACCAGAACACCCTGGTGGAGCTGAACGCTCCGTCGAAGATGAGATGCAGAAAGGTCCCGATGGGAACGGCCAGCAGTCGTCGCCGAATCGGTTTGCGCCCGGTGGTCGCGACCATGACCACGACGAGAATCGCCACGCTGCCGGTGATCGAGTGCAGCGCCCGTGCCCCACCCCAGATTCCGTCGATCACGTCGGGTAGCAATACACCGAGGATCAGAAGTCGATGGTCGAATCGCGAATCACGGAAGACGAACCAGACCGAGAGAACCGCGGTACCGATGAACCAGAAGAACACGCTCCTACCGTAGGAGCAAGCGGGTGCAATTGGGACATTCGGCGAACTGATCCGCGGATAGTCGCTTGATGGCATCCAACTCGCCGGCGGAAATGTCCATGTGGCAACCGCCGCACACGCCGTGCTTGATCTCGGCGATGGCCACGCCGGCGTGATTCGCGCGCAAACGCTCGTACGTGGCCAGATCCGACGCGTCGATCGACGCGATCAGATCGGCTCGCGCGACCGACAACTCCGCGATGACCCGATCAGCTTCCTTCTCGGCATCACGCAACGTGGCCTCGGCCACCGCCAACTCCCGCGCGGCCTCGGCATCGGCGGCCCGGGTTTCGCCGAGTGCGGCATCGGCGGCACTCGACGCGTCCAGCATTGCGAGCCCTCGCTCGTCGGCGGCCTCGCGTTCGATCATCAGATTCTTCATCCCGTGTTGCAGTGCTTCGGCTTCGCGGGGGGCGATCACCGTCTTCAACTGCTTCTCCAGCTTCGCCAGATGGGTTCCGATCTCGGCGTCACGCTTCTCGATTCCCGCCAATTCGGATTCCAGGGTTCCTTGCTCGCGCAACAGATCCCCGATTCGAGCCCGCAACGTCGCCAACTTCCCGGCCGCGGACTCCTTGACCGCCAACTCGGGAAGATTCGCCCGCGCGTGACGTGCCTGATCCATGGCCGTGTCGAGACGTTGCACATCGAAAAGGGCCCGTAGATCCATGCACCGACTGTGCCACGCCCCACCTCGCACCACAAGGGCGCTCAGGAGCAGGCCGGGAACGAGTACTCGTTGACCGGAAGTGTCGGTACCGGCCACGTGGGGTCGACTTGTCCACGCGGGATGGTCGTGTTGATGTCGGTGATCACACCAGGGATCGGCACCGCCGTGGTGGACGTCGAGGATGTTGTGGATGTCGATGACGTGGTGGACGTCGACGTCGTCGACGAGACGGTGGGATCGCCGGGTGTCGTGGTGGACGTCGTCGGTGCCACGGTTGTCGATGTGGTTGCCGATGCCGGACAATCGACGCCGGGGAGATAGAGCCTCATCGGCACCCGCGGGTTGGCCGGCGGCGTCGGGAACAACGTCGCGGGTCGTCCGGCCAGAGCCGCGTCCATCGTCGCTTTCCAGATGCTCGCCGGGAACGTTCCACCGATGACTTTGTCGACGCCGACTTCCTCGAACTCGGGGATGTTCACCATCGACAGGTACAGGTCCGGGTGTCCAACCCACACCGCGGTCGTCAACTCCGGGGTGAAACCAACCATCCACGCGTTGGTGTTGTTGTCCTGCGTTCCCGTCTTGCCCGCCGACACCCGACCGTCGAGGGCTTTGCGTCGGGCAGTGCCGTTGGTCATGACGCCCTCCATGATCGACACCGTGCGCGCAGCCGCGTCGCTCGTGAGCACCTGCACCCCCGGATCGGAATGCTGGTAGATCACGCCGTCGGGGCCTTCGATACGTTCGATGTAATACGGCTGCATGTGAAGACCGCCGTTGGCCAGAGTCTGGGCCCCCGACGCCATGTCGAGGGGACTCATCTCGTTGGCCCCGGTGGCGAAACTCGCGTACGGACGAAGCGGTGTGCGCTCCTCGGGGCTGCGTTCGCGGTACAGGTAGAGATTCGACGCCATGCGATAGGTGGTGTCGACGACACGGTCGAGACCCACGATCTGGGCGAGTCGTGAGAACGCGCAGTTGATCGAAGCCCACGTCATCTCGGCCAGCGTGCCCACGGGCCGACTCACTCCTTCGGTCGCGATGAACGGGTTCTCCGGGTCGTCCGGGTTCGGCAGGATGCACGGCAGGGTGCCGTCGATGAGATCGTCGTTCTGCGCGCCGGCCGACACCGCGGCGGCGAGGATGAACATCTTGATACTCGACCCCGTCTGCCGCGGGGCGAGCGCCATGTTCACCTCGTTGCGTTCGGGCACGAACGGCTTGCCACCCACCATCGCGCGCACCGCTCCGGTCTTGCTGTCGAGGGTGACGATGGCCGTGTCGATTCCGGCGGAGTTTTTCGGCAATTGGGTGGCCCGGGCACTCTCGGCGGCGGCCTGGACCACCGGATCCATGGTCGTGTACACCTTCAAACCGCCCCGGAAGAGTTTGTTGTAACGCTCGGCGTAGGTGTCGCCGAGAAGGGTGCTCTTGTTCAGGAGATAGGACTTCACTTCCTCGCTGAAGTGCGTGCGAACGATCTGCTCTTCGTCCACCTGCTGCACTTCTTCCGGCAATACGAACGGCGGTACACATTCGGGCCCCGGTGTCGGGACGAGACACGCCAGAATCGACTGCTTCCGCGACTCGTCGAGAAGATCTTCGGCGACCAGCGAACCGAGGACGTCTTCGAGGGATCCCTTGACCACGTCGGGCAGGGTCCACGGGGCGGGACAGCCGAGTCCCGGTGTGCGGATCACCCGGAAACAAACCAGGATCGACTCCCTCCCCTCATCGTCGAGACGACCCGCTCCGACCAACCCGCCGAGGGCCTGTTCGAGACTCCCCTCGACCTCGACGGGCAGACTCCACGGGTTGGTGCAGTCGGGCCCCGGTGTCGCCGGGAGGCACGCCAGTATCGACTGTGCTCTCGTCTCGTCGAGCAGACCCACGTCGACCAACGCGCCGAGGGCCTGCTCGAATCGTCGCGTGCTCTGCTGCGGGTGACGGATGGGGTCGTATGTCGAGGGAGCCTGGATGAGCCCGGCCAGGAAGGCCCCCTCCTCGAGCGAGAGATCACCGACGCGCTTTCCGAAATAGACCTCGGCCGCTGCCTGAATGCCGTAGGTGTTGTTCCCGAAGAAGACCGTGTTGAGGTAGCGCTCGAGAATCTGATCCTTCGTCTTTTGTTTCTCGAGTCGCAGGGCATCGACGATCTGCAGGATCTTGTAGCGACCGTCGCGCTCGAGGCCGGCCAGATATTCCATCTTCACGACTTGTTGGGTGATGGTCGACGCGCCCTGCCGCGCCCCGCCCTCGAAGTTCGACAACGTCGCTCGGAACAATCCCCGCACGTTGACCCCGTGGTGGTTGTAGAACTCCCGGTCTTCGACCGCCAGGACCGCGTCGATCACCGGTCGAGGGACCGACGCCAGGTCGACTGGCTGGCTGTTCTCCAGTTCGTAGACCGCGATCTCGTCGCCCGACGTGTCGTAGACGTACGAACGCTGGGCGATGCTCTCCCAATCGGGCAGGACGATCGCCCCCTCGTCGTGGGCGTTGAGGATGCCCCACAAGCGAGGCGCCACCCCGACCACCATGGCCGAGGCGATCAACGCACCGGCCACGACGATCACGCCGAGTCGCACCCACCAGGTCAGAACTCTCACAACGACTCCACGGTACTTGCCGATCCGACCGACCATCGGTCACCCCGATTCGGCTACCTTCGACGCATGTCCGTTCCCCTACGTCCCTTCCGATTCGGTGTTCAGGCGCGCAACATCCAGAGTCGCGCCGAGTGGACCGAAATGGCGCGGCGGGTGGAGGCCACGGGTTTCTCGTGTCTCACGATGCCCGATCACTTCGACGATCAACTCGCCCCGGTCCCGGCGTTGATGACGGCGGCCAACGTCACGACCGACCTACGAATCGGCGCCCTCGTGTGGGACAACGACTACAAGCACCCACTCGTGCTCGCCAAAGAGTTGGCGACGATGGACGTGCTGTCCGACGGACGGCTCGAATTGGGACTCGGTGCCGGCTGGATGATCAGCGACTACGAGCAGTCGGGACTGCCCTACGACAGTGCCAAGGTCCGCATCGACCGGTTCGTGGAGGGCCTGAAGGTGATACGCGGCCTGATGGCCCCCGAGCCGTTCTCCTTCAGTGGCGAGCACTACACGATCACCGGCCACAACGGCACCCCCAAGCCGGTGCAGACGCCGTGTCCCCCGGTTCTGATCGGCGGCGGCGGCAAACGGGTCCTCTCCATCGCGGCCCGCGAAGCCGACATCGTCGGAGTCAACGCCACCATGTCGGCCGGCGTGGTCGGACCCGAGGCCTTCCAGACCATGACCGCCGAGGCCGTCGACGACAAGGTGCGCATCGTGCGTGAGGCAGCCGGCACGAGGATGGCCGACATCGAGATGAACATCCGCGCGTTCCTCGTCAACATCACCGACGATGCCGACGCCGCGGCCGACGGCATCGCCCGCATGCTCCATGTCGACAAGCACATGGTCGAGCAGACCCCGTTCGCTCTCGTCGGTCCCCCGGCCAAGATCATCGACGACCTCCTCGAGCGTCGCGAACGCTGGGGGTTCTCGTATGTGATCGTCGGTTCCGACGACGTGGGGCCCTTCGCTCCCGTCGTGGACGCCCTCGCGGGCCGGTGACGTGACGGAACCGGTGACCGTCGCATTGTGCGGGGCCGGGATGATCGCCCGCGCCCATGCGATGGCGGCCACGGCGGTCGGCGCACGGGTGGTCGCGGTCGCCTCGCGGTCGCAGGAATCGGCGACGAAGCTGGCCGTCGAGATCGGTTCGCGGGTCGTCGACTACGACCGACTGCCAGCCGGAGCCGACATCGTGGTCGTGGCGACGCCACCGGGAGCCCACTTCGATCACACCGCCCACGCCCTCGAACGCGGGGCCGCGGTGTTGCTCGAAAAGCCCATGGTTCTCACGTTGAACGAGGCCGATCGGTTGGTCGATCTGGCCGACCGTCATGGCAACCGTCTCTTGTACGCCGAGAATCTCGCGTACGCGCCCGTGACCCTCGCCACCATCCGCACCGTCGCCTCCATCGCTGCTCGCGCCAACGCCGGGCCCTTGCGCCACCTCTCGGTGCGCAGCGTCCAGTCGTTGCCCACCTGGGGCGAGTTCACCACCGTCGAATGGGGCGGTGGAGCCCTCTTCGACCTCGGCGTGCATCCGCTCGCGGTCGCCGTGCTGCTGGCCCGCGTGGCGCGTGCCGGCGAGGTGGTGGCGGTGGCGGCGACGCTGGATGGCGACGTCACCGACGAGCACGCCGACGTTCGACTCACTTTCGAATCCGGGCTCGTCGCACAGGTCGTGAGCAGTTGGCGCGGGACCGACGTCCCCTCGTGGGATGTGCAAGCGTCATGGGACGACGACGTCGTGCGCGCCGAATACTTCCCCACCCTCTCCCTCGAGCACAACGGGGAGGCCGTCGCGGTGCCCCGAGGCACGTCGTCCATTCCCTTCATCTCCGACCTCGGATACGAGGCTCAATTGCGCGCGCTCGTCGACGACCTCCCCCGTGGTGAGACACCCTTCATGGACGCGCGATTCGGTCGCTGGATCCTCGAGATCGTGTGTGCCGCCTACGTCTCGGCGGGGAACGATGCGGCGCCGGTTCCGGTGCCGAGTGGCTGTGACCGCCACCGGTCCCCGATACGCCTGTGGAAGACTCCGTGACCGAGGCGATGATTCCCGAGTCCGCGATCTCCCGACGGGTGTTCTTGGCCCTGTCCGCCTCGGCGATCGTCGCCGCCTGCTCGGACGATCCGGCCGAGAACACGGGGTCCACCTCCGCGACGACGACGACACAACTCACTTCGACGTCGAGCTCGATCCTGGTCTCGTCGACCACGGCGCCGATCGCGCCCTACACCCAATCCGGTTGGCTCGCCGCCGAGAACGCCCGCGAGGGTACCGATGCCTGGCGCATCGACCTCGATGTCGCTCCGGCCAAGCGGGCGTCGATGGTCGGGCACATCGAGGGGTACGCCGACACCACGAGCGCTCGACCCGGCCAGACCGTCAACCTTCGCGTGACGACCGCCGCGCCGACCTGGCACGTCGAGGCCTACCGGATGGGCCACTACGGAGGCGCGTTGGCGAGATTGGTGTGGCGGTCGGACGAACTCGACATGCCGTGGCAGTTCGAGGGACCGACGTTCGATCGTGAGACCCGGATGCACCGCGCCCGTCTCGCACCGTCGGTGTCGTTCACCATCGACGAGTCCTGGCCACCCGGGTCGTATCTCATGAAGTTGGTGTCATCGGACGGCGGGGCGTCGTACGTTCCGCTCACGGTCCGCCGCGACGAGTGTGTGGCGTCGCTCGTGGTGGTCTCGGCGGTGACGACGTGGCAGGCCTACAACCCGTGGGGTGGTCGCAGCCTGTACGAGAACTTCGTCGCGGGAAGTCGGTTCGACCGCTCGAAGGTGGTGTCGTTCGACCGCCCCATTGCCGTGTCGTACAACTGGGGGGCCGCGGACTTCCTCACGCACGAGTTGCCGCTCATCGCCCTCGTCGAGGAGTTGGGCATCGACACCGCGTACGTCACCGACATCGACCTGCACACCAGCGGACTCGCGGAGAACGACGAACTCGACGCCGTCTTCGCCAACCGCACCGCCCTGCTCACCACCGGTCACGACGAGTACTACTCGCGTGGCATGCGCACCTGTCTCGAACGGGCTCGGGATGCCGGCGTCAACCTCGCCTTCTTCGGGGCCAACGCCGTGTACCGCCATGTCCGCCTCGAACCCAACGACGAAGGTCTCCCTCATCGCCAAATGGCGAACTACCGGGTGCTCACCGAGGACCCGGGTGCCGTCGACGACCCCATGCAGGCGACGGTGCAGTGGCGCAACTCTCCGCTCGATGCCCCGGAGTCGGCCCTGATCGGCGTTCAGTACTTCGCCGCCGGCGTGACCGCGAACCTGCGCGTGGTGAACCCCGACAACTGGGTCTTCGCCGGCACCGGTGTTCGCAACCTGCAGTCGCTCCGGCGGTTGGTGGCCATCGAGGCCGACGGGCTCGGGCCGGCGAGTCGTGAACCCGCCGGACTCGAGGTGCTCGCGTCCGGACCGGTGAACTACAAAGACGCCGTCTACAGTCACGCGATGACGTACTACAGCCACGCGAGTGGCGCCGGAGTGATCGCCACCGGAACGATCGCCTGGATCAACTCTCTCGACCCTGATCGTTGGCCCGACGCCGAAACCACTCGATTCGTTCGGACCTCCACCACCAACATTTTGCGCGCCTTCGCCCAGGGTCCGGCCGGGACCGCCCACCCGAGTGTCGGCAACGCGGACCGCTTCCGCTCGAAAGTGCAGCCTCGCGAATGACGAGCGACCCGGTTCTCTTCTCGCTGGACGCGGGCGTGGCCCTGATCACCCTGAACCGACCCGACGTGCGCAACGCGTTCAACGCCGAGATGGGGGCGATGCTGTCCGACGCCTACGCACGGTGCGACGCCGACGACTCGGTGCGGGCCGTGGTGATCACCGGAACACCCCCGGCGTT
>JBJTBM010000101.1:0-3087 GCA_046091365.1 Acidimicrobiia bacterium
GGCCACGGCGCGTCCGTCACGGCAGTGGGTGAAGGTGGTGTCGGGTCCACCGAGGGCGGCGACGACTTCGTCGACCAGCCAATCGGCATCGGTTGCGAGGATCACGTGCACGTTTAGAACGCTACCCGTCGGCATGGTCGAGGGGCGAACAGCGCCCCGGATCAGCCGCCGATTTCGCGTCCGAGGGCGTCGATGGTGTCCAGATCGTGGACGTCACCGGCCCGTTGGTGGATGCGCGCCACGGCGGCACCCGTGGTGCGGGCCAGGAGGGGTTCGATCACCACCCGCTCGGCCTCGGCCACCAGGCGTACGTGGGCCAGGTTCTCCTGCAACACGGCGATGTTGTCGTCGCCGGCCTTGCGCGCCGCTCGTGCGGCCGCCAGAGCGCTCTTGGCCGTTCCGTCGCCGAACGACGGCTGCAATCTGTTCAACACCAGGCCGGCCACGTCGACCGAACGCTCGCTCAAGCGGTCGACGAAGTAAACGGCCTCGTCCACCGTGTCGCGCCGCGCGGAACTGACCACCACGTATCGGCACTCGTCCGACTTCAACAGCGACTGCACGGCACCGGCGCGACGCACGAAGCCGGGTTCGATGCCCTCGAATGCTTGGAAGAAGTCGATGGCATCGGCCAACACGTCGGCGCCGATGACCCGTCCGATGGTGCGCAGGATCGGCTGCGCTGCGATGTTCAGCACCTTCAGCCCGCCGCGCGCGGGCGTCATCAACCATCGGTAGACGCGATGGTCGAGGAAGTTCATCAACTTCTGCGGTGCCTCGAGGAAGTCGAGCGCCTCACGGGTCGGCGGGGTGTCCACCACCACCAGATCAAATCGGTCGTCGTTGGCCAACTCGTAGAGCTTCTCGGCGGCCATGTATTCCTGACTGCCCGACAGTCGACTGGCGATGTTCACGTAGAACGGGTTGTTCAGGATGCGCTCAGCCTGGGTCTCGTTGCGCGACTGCGCGCGAATCACCGCGTCGAAGGTGGCGCGCGCGTCGAGCATCATGGCCCACAGTTGCGCGTCACCATCCAGGGGCACGCGGGCCGGATCGTTCGACAGCGAACCCACACCCAACGCGTCGGCCAGTCGCTTGGCGGGGTCGATCGTGATCAACACCACGCGTCGACCGCGACGCGCGGCCGCGATGGCCAGCGCGGCGGCCGTGGTGGTCTTTCCCACGCCACCGGAACCACAACACACCACGACCTTCGAGTCGTCGAGTACCGATGCGAACCTAGGCGTGCTCACGACGTCTTCCTCGTTCTCGACTTCTTCGACGACGCACCACGCACGAGGTCGGCCAGAGCCACCACGTCGTCGGCGCTCAGATTCGCCGTGGCCACGTGCGGAAGGGTGATCACCTCGGCGGCCTCACCGGCGACGCGGTCGATGGCCGCACGATGTAGGGCACTGCGTTCGGCACGGTATGCCGCGGCGTCGGCGAGGTCGCCCGCGGGCAGATAGCCGTCGGCTACTAGTCGTTCCACGTCGGTCGCGATGTCGACGTTGTTCACCACGACGGGGGCGAACGACACTCCCACCGACTCGCGCAACAACGCCGTCGTCTCCAGAAGTTCGTTCACCGGCGTGGTCTCGGGAAGCGTCACCATCAACACCCGGCACTTGTCGGGGTCGGTCAACATCTGCTGCACCTCGATGGCTTGCGAACGCAACGGACCGCCGCGAATGGTGGTGGCCATCGCCTTGGGCGACTGCAGGAAGCTGAGAGCGTGTCCGGCCGCGGGCGCGTCGACCACGATGAGATCGTGTTCGCCGTCGGGACCGGTGAGGCCGACCAGATGCTTGATCTTGCCCAACACCAACAGGTCGTCGATGCCCGGTGCGGCGCTGGAGACCACACCCACCACGCCGGTGGCCACCAATCGCTTGGCCAGACGGGCCAGCCCTTGGGTGGCCAGGTAGTCCTGCAACGCCTCGCCGGCCGTGATGGAGCGCAGGTGGATGCTGCCGGTGCCGTTCGGACCGAGACCCGACGAGATCGTGGTGCCCTCGTACGTGGTGCCGTCGGTGGCGCGACCACCCAGCAGTTCGGACAGCCCGGTGCGCGAGTCAAGGGTCACAACCAGCACCCGCAGACCGCTGTCGGCTGAGGCGCGTGCCATCACGGCGGTTACCGTGGTCTTGCCGACACCCCCCTTGCCGGCCACCACGAGCAACCGCGACATGGTGAACGTTCGGCTCGGACTTACGCTCTTCGGAGGCACTCGTGCGCAGACTAGCGATCCTCTTCATGGCCACCGGTGCCGTGCTCGGCTTGGCCGACACCGCGCGTGCGTCATCGGGCACAGACGTTCCCGATGACACCGCCGTCACCACCAGTGTGGAGAGCACCGCGGTCGGATTGGCGCCGGTCGACGTGTTGCAGGTGTCCGGATTGATGGACGACATCGTGGTCGATGAAATCGAACAGGCCATCGATCGCGCTGAAACCAACGGGGCCCAAGCGTTGGTGTTGCAGTTGAACTCGAAGGCCGCCGTGGTGGGTCGCGACACCATGCGCGACCTGTACGAGCGGATCGCCACGGCGTCGGTGCCGGTGGCCGTCTGGGTCGGACCGTCCGGAGCCCGCGCCACCGGTCTGCCCGCGCAGTTGTTGTCGGCCGCCGACGCCACCGGCATGGCTCCGGGCGCGCGCATCGGACGCACGGGCACTCCGTTGGTCGACGGCGTCGACTTCGGAGACGCCACGGATTCCCTACGAACCGAAACGCTGGGCTTCCAGGACGCGCGCCGCGCCGGCGCCTTGAAGTTGGAGATCAGCGACGAGGGTGCACCCACCATCCGCAACATGGTCTTCGCGCTCGACGGGCTCACCATCGACGGAGTCGAACTGGACACCGCGGTGGAGAACCTCAATGATGACGGCACCGTCGCGAACGACATCACCACCGTTCGCTTCAACAAGTTGGGCCTGTGGCCTCAGATGTTGCACACGTCGGCCAGCCCTCCCGTGGCCTATCTGTTCCTCATCATCGGTCTGGCGTTGATCGTGTTCGAGTTCTTCACGGCCGGCATCGGAGTGGCGGGTGTGGTGGGTGCGGTGCTCACCTTGCTCGGCTTC
>JBJTBM010000102.1:0-11508 GCA_046091365.1 Acidimicrobiia bacterium
CTGGTGTCCGATCAGGACATCCAGACCGAGATCGACATCTACAACCCGATGATCCCCGAGCCGGGGCAACTGTGCGCGACGCTGTTCATCGAACTGACCTCCGACGACCAGATGCGCGAGTGGCTCCCGCGATTGGTCGGCGTCGAGTCGGCGTTGGTGTTCCGTCTTCCGAATGGTCGCACCGTGCGCGCCGACACCGAGTCGCAGCACGCGTCCCAACTCACGCGTGAGTCCATCACCGCCGCCGTTCATTACGTGCAGTTCGCCTTCTCCGACGACGAGATCGAGGCCCTGCGCACCGGTGACGTGGTGTTCGCGTGTGATCACCCCGCATACCGCGAGGAGATCGTGCTCAGCGAGGCGAACCGCGAGGAATTCCTGGGCGATCTGCTGCCCTGAGCGGGCGAAAATCGCTGGTCACACCATCATTTTTCCGCGCCTCTTCACAAGGCCGTACCTCAGTCCTAATGTCCGTCTTGGGACGGGACGAGGGGTGACCGTGGGGAACGTGATCTGGCGGGATTTGGGGGCGTGTCGGGGTCTCGACCCTGAGGTGTTCTTCCCGGAATCCGACGAGGAAGCCGACGTCGCCAAGAACATCTGCGCTACCTGTGACGTGCGTGTCGCGTGTCTCGAGCACGCCTTGTCGAGTCGGGAAAAGGTCGGCGTGTGGGGCGGAACGACCGAACGCGAACGCCGACGCATCGTCCGTCAGCGTCGTCGCAGCGCCTGAACGGGCAAACACCGGGAACTGTCGTCGGGGGGACTGGATAGCCTGCGCCGACGATGAACGACACGCCCACTCTCGAGTCGATCGGCGGATGGCCCGCCGTGTTGTCGTCGTTGCTCGACCGCCAGGACCTGCCCGCCGGACACGCCCGCGCGGCGATGTCGACCATTCTCGAGGGTCAGGCGACCCCGGCCCAGTTGATCGGTTTCATCGTGGCTCTGCGCGCCAAGGGCGAGACCCCCGAAGAATTGTCCGGCCTGCTCGACGCCGTGCTCGACGCGGCGACACCGGTCGTTCTCGATGCGGCGGTGCGCGATAGGGCGATCGACATCGTCGGTACCGGTGGCGACCGCAGCCACTCGGTGAACGTCAGCACCATGTCCGCTCTCGTCGTGGCGGGGGCGGGGGTTCCGGTGTGCAAGCACGGTGCGCGCGCGGCGTCGTCACAGTGCGGAACCGCCGACGTGCTCGAGGCTCTCGGTGTGGTCGTCGAATTGTCGCCCGAGGGTGTGAAGCACTGTGTGGAAAAGGTCGGCATGGGATTCTGCTTGGCGGCGCGCTACCACCCGGCGTTCCGCTTCGCCGCCCCCGCGCGGCGCGAGATCGGCATTCCCACCGTGTTCAACCTTCTCGGGCCGATGGCCAACCCCGGTCGAGTGAAGCGCCAGCTGATCGGTGTGGCCAATCCTTTGGTCGCCGAACGAATGTTGGCCTCGTTGCGTCTGCACGGTTCGGCCACGTCGTGGGTGGTGCATGGCGGGGGGCTCGACGAGCTGACCACGACCGGTCCTTCGAATGTGCTCGAGTTGCGCGGGGGCAACGTGCGGACCTTCTCCGTCGACCCGGTGTCGCTCGGTCTCGCGCCGGCGATCCTGGACGAGTTGGTCGGGGGAACCCCGGACTTCAACGCCGACGTGGTTCGTCGGCTTCTCGACGGCGAAAAAGGAGCCGTTCGCAACATCGTGTTGTTGAACGCCGCCGCCGGTCTGGTCGTCGCCGATGCGGTGGCGTCGCTCGACGAGGGCATCGCCCGGGCCGCCGAGTCGATCGATTCGGGCGCCGCGCGCCGCGTTCTCGACGACCTCGTGCTCGAGTCACGCGCCGCGCTCGCCGAGTTCGGCGGCTGAACACGGTCATGTCACTGTCGGTCGTCGTGCCCGGTTCGTCGGCGAATCTCGGCCCCGGTTTCGATGTGCTCGGTCTGGCCGTCGATCGAACAGTGCGAATGGGGCTGGGCGAACGAGGCGAACCGTTGACGCCGCGACACCCCGGGGCGGCGGCATTCGATGAGGTCGGCGGCGTCGGGCCGGTTTGGCTCGAATCCGACATCGCCTCGGGTCGCGGACTGGGGTTCTCCGGAGCGTCGATCGTGGCCGGGGTCGTTCTCGGGTTGGCCCAAAGAGATGGCATTCCGCCGCCGGACCTCGATCGGTTCATCTCCACCGATTCGGCGCGGATCCTCGACATCGCCACGCGCATTGAAGGGCACCCGGACAATGTGGGGGCGAGTCTGCACGGAGGGGTGGTGGCGGTTTCGGCCGGTCGCGTCGTCTCGCTGTCGGTGGGCTTCGACGCCGCGCTGGTCGCGTGGATCCCTCGCGACACGACGTCGACGGCTCGCAGTCGCGCGGTTCTACCCGCCGAGTTCGGACGCGACGACGTCGTTTTCAATCTCGGGCGACTGGCGTTGCTCATCGACGGCCTGCGCACCGGAGACCCGGAGAGTCTTCGACTCGGCGTCGAGGACCGCTTGCACCAGGATCGGCGCCTCGAGGCGGTGCCCGCCTCACGACACGCGCTGGAGGTCCTGACGTCGCTCGCCACCAAGGCGGTGTGGTTGTCCGGATCGGGGCCGACGGTGATGGCGCTTTGCGACGAGGCGTCGGCATTCGCGGTGTGTGAGGCCGCGTCGGGACTTCTCGACCCCGACGCCGGCCGCCTCGAGGTGATGAGGATCGACCGGCGAGGTGCGCGTCAGGCGACCTGACGCAACGGCAGGCGGTTCGGCTCGGGCACGGGCGAGGCGAGCGAGACCATGACGCCGGAGCACTCGACGACGCGGATCTCGTCGGCGTGCGACTCGATGAACCGCGCGACACACATCAGCTCGTCGTAGAGGTCACGGGTCAGCGGACCGGCACCGGTGGGCATCGGGGTGGCGGGGTCGAGCAACGGGGCCAGTGCCGACAGCACCGGACCCGACGTGGTGATGGGAGCAAAGAGGCGACCATCGGTGGTCGCCGCAACGAGCACCCCGTGTTCGAATCGGTGTTCGACCGTACCGTGTCGGAGCATGAGCGTTCCTGCGGCGCGCAACTGGTCGCACCGCCGTTGCCGGTGCAGGGCCTGTGACAGCGCGTGCATCCGGTCGCGCACATTGGCCGCCTCCTCGTAACGCTGGGCGACGGCGAGTGCGGTCATGCGGGTCGTGAGGAGGTCGAACAGCGGGGTCGGGTCGACGGTGAGTGCGTCGACGATGAAGGACACGATCTCGGCGTACCGCGTGTGGTCGGCCGTGCCCGAGCACGGGCACATCGCGACACCCAACTGGGCCGCCGAGCACACCGGGGCTTCGGCTGGCGCCGTGTACGTGCGCCCCATTCGCACGGTGCACCGTCGCAACGGCACCACGGATTCGATCGCCTCGATGACGAGACGAGCCGCTGTGCGACTGGGAAGGGGGCCGATGTGTAGACCGGCGGCACCTTTGCCCGCGGCGGGGTTCTTCGCCACGACGAGACGGGGCCACTCCTCGTCGAGCGTCAAGCGCACGTAGCAGTACTTGTTGCTGCTCGTGCCCGCACGGTTGTATTGGGGGAGCAGGCGCTGGATCAACCGCATCTCGAGGATCTCGGCCGTGATCGGATCGGGGGTCTCTATGTGGTCGACCCGGTGCACCACTCGCAGCATCGAGCCCACCTTGCGACGACTCTCGCCGGTGCTGAAGTAACTGCGCACTCGTTGGCGCAGATTGGTCGCTTTGCCGACGTAGAGCACCCGGCCGTTCGCGTCGGAGAACACGTACACGCCCGGCGCGCGCGGAAGGTCCTCCGTCAAGCGCAACTTCGACGCCTGCGGGTGCGTGTCGAGGCGCGGCAATCCCAACAGGTCGTCGAGACCGAGGACGCCGTACCCCGCCGCCCTTTCGAGCAGGAAATGCAACAGGTCGGCGGTGGCGAGGGCGTCGTCGAGTGCACGGTGACTGGGTTGGTGTGCCAGTCGCAGGCGCGAAGCGAGCGTGCCGAGTTTGCAATCGGGAACCTCGTCGCGAACGAGTCGTCGAGCGAGCGGGACGGTGTCGATGACCTTGTTGTCGAGGGGTTCGCGGTCGTCGCGGATGAGCGCGGCGTTCAGGAAACCCATGTCGAAACGCGAGTTGTGCGCGACGATCACCGCGTCACCGATGAAGTGAGCGAGGGTGCCGAGGATCGACTCGATGCGGGGCGCGGGGAAGACCATCGACTCGGTGATGCCGGTGAGCATGGTGATGTACGGAGGGATCGGCACTCCGGGGTTGACGAGGGTTTGGAACGTGCCGAGACATTCGCCTGCTCGGTACTTGACCGCGCCGATCTCGGTGATGCGGTCGGTCTCGGCCGAACCGCCGGTGGTCTCGAAGTCGATGACGCAAAAGGTGACGTCGCTCAACGGGACGCCCATGTCGTCGAACGTGCGTTGCACGGCACGTCGCTCGCGCGACGCGGGGTTCGTCGTTTTCGGCGACACGGGCACCCGACAAGTGTTCCCGAACAGGTGTTCCCCCGTCAAGCACCCGCGACCTCGATGTTCGGACCCGGATCGACCCTACGATCGGGCGATGGCCACCCGACTGCGCTGCACGTCGTGCGGCAATCTGACCCGCTTCGACGTGGTGCGCACGACCCGCACGACGGCGTTCCACCATTACACGACCGGCGGGGACTTGCGCGTCGAGGACGAGGCGATCCTGTCCGACGTGCTCGAGAGTGTGACCTGTCGTTGGTGCGGCCCGGTGGGAAAGGTGGAGGAGTTCGAGGAATCCTCCGAGGCGCGCGATGCCTGAGATCCGGTTCGAACGGGGTGCCCACGAACTGGGCGACGGGTGCCACGTGTTCCTGCAACCCGACGGCGGGTGGGGATGGAGCAATGCCGGTCTGGTGGTCGGAGACGGTGAATCGCTGCTCGTCGACACCCTGTTCGATCTCGACCTGACGGCCGAGATGCTGGCAACTTTTGCGTCGCACACGCGCACGTCACCGATCTCGACGTTGCTCAACACCCACGCCAACGGCGACCATTGTTTTGGCAACCAACTGGTCGACGGAGCGGAGATCATCGCCTCGAGTGCGGCGGCGCACGAGATGGCCGAGGTGCCGCCGGAGATGCTCGCCGCGCTGAACGCCGCGCCCGGCGAGGTCGGTGAATTGTTCCGGGGGTTCTTCGGTTCGTTCCGATTCGAGGGGATCGAGCAACGTCTGCCCACCCGCACCTTCGACGGTCGTCTCGACATCGAGGTCGGTGGGCGCATCGTCGAACTGATCGAGGTCGGACCGGCGCACACCCGCGGAGACGTGATCGCGCACGTGCCCGATGCCCGCACCGTGTTCACCGGCGACATCTTGTTCGTCGGCGGAACCCCGATCGTGTGGGCGGGTCCGCTCTCCAATTGGGTTGCGGCCTGCGATCTGATGCTCGGCATGGACATCGACGTCGTGGTTCCGGGTCACGGTCCCGTGACCGACAAGTCCGGCGTGGTGGAGGTGCGCGATTACCTGGCGCACATCGACGTCGAGGCCACCAGGCGACACGCTGCGGGCGTCGACGCGTTCGAGGCGGCGCGCGACATCGCCCACGACCTCCACGGCCGAAACTTCGCCGACTGGGGCGAATTCGGGCGCGTGGCGGTGAACGTCGAGACGGTCTATCGGACACTCGATGCGACCCATCGCAGTCCCGACGTGGTCGAGCAGTTCAGACGGATGGCGTGGTTGGAGTCCGCCGACGACGAAGGCTGACCCTGACCGCCAACACCCAGCCGACCAGCACCGCCACCGAGAAGATGATCCATTGGATCCCGTACGACAGGTGTGGACCCTCCGACAGTTCGGGCAGCGTCAACGGAGTCAGCGCGGTGTCGTCGACGGGATCGCTCGCCTCGACCGCCACGGCCACCGGCAACACCTCGCCGTCGATCTGCTGCTCGATGCGTTCGATGTCGAGGCGCAGGAACTCCGTCAGCTCGCCGGGCGAATCGGCGGATTGGCCGGTGCGACGCTGTTCGCCGGCCCGCACCGTGCCCACCACGCGCACCGTGCCCGTCGGCGGGGCCGGAGGGTCCTGGTCGAGCCCGACGAAACCGCGTATCACCAGCACCAACCGACCGTCCTGCAGGCGCATCGGGGTGACGACGTTCGACCCAGCGCGCCCTTGCTGACTGCGATTGACGATCAGCACCTGTTCGTCGGTGAGGTAGGTCCCCTTGACGCCGACCGGACGCCATTGCCACTCGGCCGGGTCGGGGTTCACGATGGTGGAGAGATCGACCACCGGCTCGTTCGTGCGGGCCCGGACCTCGGCGTTGAAGTCGCGACGCTCGCTCAGTCGGTGGAACTGCCACTGCGAGAGCATGAGCATCCCCACGACGCCGGCCAGGCAGACCACGTGGAAGGCGATCCACTTGGGGCGCAGCAAGAACCGGAGCACGAACTCAAGGTAGCGGTAGGCGCGTTGGAGCCGATCATCGTCGCCGGTGTCGCCCCCGCGACGATGTGGAACGATGTCGGTATGTCAACGGGCCCGTCGGATCTGCCGAACTTCCGCATCCCCCACGCGGAGAAGATCGAGTGGATGATCGAAACCAACGGGTGGGCACTCGAGCCGGTGGCGGCCCGACCCGACGGCGAGCCGCCGACGCCCGGCTACTGCTACACGATCGGCCTGCCGACGGCGCACGACTTTCCGGAGGTCGTGGTGTTCGGGCTCACGCCGGTGGCCACTCGGGGACTCCTCGACTTGATCGTCGAGCAACTCGCCGGCGGTGTCGTCATCCCGATCGACGTGACCCTCGTCGGTCTGTTCGACAACGACCTGCGGTGTATGTTCGCGACGGTGGAAGTCGACCGGCACGCCGAGGCGTTCGCGACCGGGGTCTCGTGGCACGGTTCGGCCGACTTCCCGATGGTGCAGTTGCTCTGGCCCGATCGCAACGGTTGGCTACCTCACGAGTCCGGGTTCGACGCTCGGGTGCGGGCCGCGCAGCCGGTGATCGGTCGGACACCACAGGGGTGAGGCGATGGCGCACCGAGTGACGGCCCCGGCGATGCAACGAGCCCAACGGCTCCTGTCCCAACACGTGCGTCCTCACATCGTGACCTCGGCCAGTCCGTTGCGCGTCGAGGTGGTGGACGAGTCCTTCGTTCCCCTCACCCACGTAAAGGCGGTGGTCGCACCGCGTCGCGAGGTGTCCGTCGGCGCACCATGGGGGAGGGCGTGGCACACCACGTGGTTCCGTTTGTCCGGATTCGTGGACGAGCACCTGGCGGGTCGGCCGCTCCACGCCCGTGTCGACATCGGATTCAACGGCCGTTACGACGGCTTCCAGGCCGAGGCCATGGTGTGGATGGACGGCCGCATCGTGCACGCGCTGCAACCAGATCGACGCGTGATCGACCTCGGGGTTCGCCCGGTCGGCGCGCTCGTCGAGATCTGGGTGGAAGCAGCCGCGACTCCGGTCATCGCCGGTCACGCGTCGGGGTTCGGGCCGACCACATTGGGCGATCCCGAGACCGCGCCGACCACGCCGCTCTACGCGCTGCGACAGGCCGACATTGGTGAGCACCACGCCGTGGTCGACGAACTGGCTCTGCGCCTCCACCTCGCGATCGATCTCACCTTCGATCTCGCCGAGAACGATCCGCATCGGGCGCGATGTTTCGCCGCCCTCGACCGAGCCGGATCGGTGCTCGACGTCGCCGATCCGATCGGCACCGCCGCGGTGGCATTGGCCGAACTTGCGCCGATCTTCGACGGCGGGTCCCGCCGCCCCCGGCACCGCGTGGTTGCCACCGGGCACGCGCACCTCGACACCGCGTGGTTGTGGCCCATCCGTGAGACCCGTCGCAAGGCGGTGCGC
Organism: Acidimicrobiia bacterium; assembly: GCA_046091365.1. Lineage (GTDB taxonomy): Bacteria > Actinomycetota > Acidimicrobiia > Acidimicrobiales > Ilumatobacteraceae > Casp-actino8. The sequence goes on from JBJTBM010000102.1 coordinate 7,842, forward strand.
ACGTTCGCCAACGCCGTGCACCTTCTGCGACGCAATCCCGACGCGGTGTTCGCTCACAGTCAGGCGCAGCACTACGAATGGGTGAGTCGGGACGCACCCGAGGTTTTCGCCGAGGTTCGTCGACTCGTCGACGAGGGCCGCTGGGAGCCCGTCGGTGGAATGTGGGTGGAGACCGACCTGAACCTGCCCTCGGGTGAGAGCCTCCTGCGTCAGATGGTGCATGGGCAACGCGCCTTCGCCGCGTGGTTCGGCGCGACCTGTGACGGTGCGTTTCTGCCCGACGACTTCGGTTACCCCGGCTCTTTGCCCCAGATCGTGCGACACGGTGGTGGTCACTGGTTTTTCACGCAGAAGTTGAGCTGGAACGAGTCCGACCGCATGCCCCATCACACGTTCTGGTGGGAAGGCATCGACGGGTCGCGACTCTTCACCCACTTCAGTCCGGTCGACACCTACAACGCGACGCTGGTGCCGTCACAGTTGCGATTCGCCGAACGCAACTTCAACGACCATGCCGGTTCCAGCTTGTCACTGGCCTTGTTCGGACACGGCGACGGCGGGGGAGGGCCGACGCAGCAGATGCTCGATCGCGGTCGCATCGCCTCCACGATGGACGGCGTTCCCTCCGTCGAGTTCGGCCGGGTCACGGATTTCTTCGCCCGCGCGCTCGACGAGTACGGCAGCGGCGCGCCGACGTGGGTCGGCGAGATGTATTTCGAGAAGCACCGCGGGACGTACAGCTCCCAGGTGGGGACCAAACAGGGCAACCGCAACAGCGAACGCCTACTGCACGAGATCGAACTGTGGGGCACCGCCGCTCGGACCGAGGTCGAGGGCATCGACGGTTGGTGGAAGCGGGTCCTGACCCAACAGTTCCACGACATCATCCCGGGCTCGTCGATCGCCTGGGTGCACCGTGAGGCCGAGGCCGAGCATTCCGCGATCGCCGCGGACATCGAGGAGGCGATCGCCACTGTCATGTCGCCGCGTTTCGACGGTGAACTTTGGATCGCCAATCCGGCACCGGTCGACCTCGACGGTGTCGTCGACGTCGACGGGTTCCCCGAGCGCGTGCGGGTGCCGGCGTTCACGGCCTTGTCCGTGGCCGCCGCTCGGGTGGAGCCCGAGCGACCCGTCACGGTGCTGGAGCACGACGATGGCCGACTCGAGGTGGGCAACTCCTTGGTTCGTGTGCTGTGGGATCGGGACGGCGCCCTCGAGTCGATCATCGACGCGAGCTCGGACCGCGATCTCGTCGCCGCGGACCGCCGTATCGAACTGACCGTGCGTCGCGACACCCCGGCCGAGTACGACGCGTGGGACATCGACATGACCGATGCCGACGCGCCAGCGACGGTCGTCCCGAAGGTGGCCGGGCCGATCGTCGAGCAGGCGGACCCGCGCCGGGTGGTGGTGGCCGCCACCTACGCTCTCGGGACGTCGCGGTTCACGATGCGTTGGTCGGTCGAGGCCGACTCGCGCGCGGTCTCCGTGGCCCTCGAAGCCGACTGGCACGAGAGCGAACGACGACTGCAGGTGTGCGTGCCCCTCGACGTGCTCGCGCGCGACGCGTTGTGTGGAACCCAGTTCGGGCACGTGCGTCGGCCGCGCCACTCGAACACCTCGTGGGACCTCGCTCGATTCGAGACCTGCGCCCATCGGTGGGTGCACGTGGGCGAGCCGGGAACGGGCCTCGCCCTGCTGGCCGATGGTCCGCGGGGCTACGACCTCCGGGGTGACGCGATACGGCTCACACTCCTGCGCTCGCCGTCGTTCCCGGACCCCCACGCCGATCGGGGACGCCAACGCATCGAGTGGGCGTACCTGCCGACCGTTGGTGATGTCATCGCCGACGGCTCGCTCGAGCGTGCCGCGGCGTCGATGGCGCATCCGATCCGGGTCGTGCGGGGCACGCCCGGGGTGCGGTCGGCTGGGGTGCGACTCGACATGGTCGGCGGACTCGTTTCGGCGGTGAAGCGCGCGGACGACGGTTCAGGCGACACGGTGGTGCGCGTCTGGGAGACCCGCGGAGCGCGGTCGTCGGGAACATTGCGTTTCGCCGACGGCGCACTCGAGGTCGTCGACTGTGACGCACTCGAACGGGTCACGGGGGCGTCGATCGGCTCGGGTGAGGAGGTCGAGATCGACCTTCGGCCGTTCGAGATCCGCACCCTGCGCTTTCGGACGTCAGCCGATGGCACACTGAGAACGTGAATCACGACGTGGCACCGGGGAGTCGCGAGCCCGTGCTCGTCTACGACGGCGACTGCGCGTTCTGCACCCGGTCCGTGCGGTTCATCGAGCGACGAATTCGTCGACACCCGACGATCGTCGCGTGGCAGGGGCTCGACCTCGCACCGCTGGGTTTGACCGTCGAGATGTGCGAGACGGCGGTGCAGTGGGTCGACGTCGACGGTTCGATCGAGTCCGGTCATCGGGCGGTTGCGCGGACCCTCATCCACGGCGGACGCGGGTGGTGGCTCCTCGGGCGCGTGATCCTGGTGCCCGGGGTGAACTTTCTGGCCGGTGTCGTGTACCGGTGGGTGGCGCGCAACCGTCACCGCATGCCCGGGGGCACCGCCGAGTGCGTGTTGCCCCAGGCCGAACGCGTTGTCGACGGGCGACCCACCGACGGCTCGGGTGGAGTATCCGGCTGATTCCCCGCCACAATGGGTGCGTGACCAACCCGCGAGAGCAGTGGCAGAAGGCGTTCGAAGAATCCCGACTTCGTGAAGGCCCGTTCCAGACGATGTCCGGCATCCCGCTCGAGCCCGTGTACGGGCCCGCGGACGGAGATTTCCCGGGACAGTACCCGTACACCCGCGGACCATACGCCTCGATGTACCGCAGCAAACTTTGGACGATGCGGATGTTCGCCGGCTTCGGGACCGCGATCGACACCAATCAGAGATTCAAGGAGATCATCAAGGCCGGCGGCGACGGTTTGTCGACCGCGTTCGACATGCCCACCTTGCTCGGCCTCGACTCCGACGACCCGATGGCTCTCGGTGAGGTCGGCCGGTGCGGAGTCGCGATAGACACTCTGGCCGACATGCGGGACCTGTTCGCCGACATCGACCTCGGCAACATCACGACGTCGATGACGATCAACTCGCCGGCCGCGGTGATGTTGGCCATGTTCGTCGCCCAGGCCGAAACGGCCGGTGTGCCCCGGGCCCGGCTCGGCGGCACCTTGCAGAACGACATCCTGAAGGAGTACCAGGCGCAGAAGGAGTTCGTCTTTCCCCCGCGCCAGTCGATGCGACTCGTGCGCGACACGGTGGCTTTCACGGCGGCCGAGATGCCACGGTGGCACTCCATCTCGATCTCCGGCTACCACATTCGCGAGGCTGGTTCCACCGCCGCCGAGGAACTGGCCTTCACCCTCGCCAACGGATTCGCGTACGTCGAACTGGCCCGCCAGGCCGGACTACCCGTGGATGCGTTCGCGCCTCGCCTGTCGTTCTTCTTCAACGCGCACATCGACTTCTTCGAGGAGATCGCCAAGTACCGCGCGGCGCGTCGTATCTGGGCGCGATGGCTGAAGGAGCGGTACGGAGCGACCAACGAGCGATCGATGCAGTTGCGGTTCCACACCCAGACCGCCGGCGTGTCGCTCACGGCCCAACAGCCCGAGGTGAACATCGTGCGCACCGCCATCGAGGCC
>JBJTBM010000103.1:0-4174 GCA_046091365.1 Acidimicrobiia bacterium
CACGGTCGGGCCACGCTCGTCTACGACATCCTTCGTCGGTACCTCGAATGGTCGGGTCTCGAGGTGCGTCTGGTCTCCAACATCACCGACATCGACGACAAGATCATCGACCGTGCCAACCGCGAGGGTCGTCCGTGGCAGGACATCACCCACAAGTGCGAGAACGTCTGGTTCGACGCCATGGGCAAGTTGAACGTGTTGCGGCCGACCGATGTCCCGCACGCCACCGAATACGTGGACCAGATGGTCGACATGATCGCCACCCTCATCGAGCGCAAGAATGCCTACGTCACCGAGGACGGCGTGTACCTGAGCGTTCCGAACGTCCCCGACTACGGCCTGCTGGCCCACCAGAGCCTGGACGACATGCTCTCGGGTGGCGGTGACCGCGAGGTGTTCGGGGCCGGCAACAAGCGCCATCCCGCGGACTTCGCCTTGTGGAAGTTCAGCAAGCCCGGTGAACCGTCGTGGCCGTCGCCGTGGGGTGATGGTCGACCCGGCTGGCACAGCGAATGCGTAGTGATGAGTCTGTCGATCCTGGGGGACGGCTTCGATCTGCATTGCGGCGGGATGGACCTGAAGTTCCCGCACCACGAGAACGAGCGCGCCCAGGCGGTGGCGCTCGGGCGTGAATTCGCCAACCACTGGATGCACAACGGTTTCGTGGTCGACACCGATGGCGAGAAGATGTCGAAGAGCCTCGGCAACGTGGCCAATCTTCTCGATCTGCTCCAGCACTACGACCCGCGCGCCTATCGACTGGTGCTGTTGCAGACGCACTATCGCAGTCCGGTGCGCATCGGCCAGGACAACATCGACGGCGCGGTGAACACCCTGGGGGGTCTCGACTCGTTCGCCGCTCGGTCGCAACACGCGCCGAGTGTCGATCCCGACGCCGACGTCATCGCGCGTTTTCGCGCATTCATGGACGACGATCTCGACACGCCATCGGCGGCGGCGTTGTTGTTCGAGACGGTGCGGCGAGCCAACACCGCGCTCGACGCGTCGGAGGCATCGGCTCCGGCGTTGGTGGCGGCCGTTCGTTCGATGTGCGCGGCGTTCGGCCTGGATCTGAAGGAGGCCTCCGACGTTCCCGAGGGTGTCCTTCGGATGGCCGCCGAGTTGGACGCGGCCCGTGCCGCCAAGGACTTCGCCACCGCCGACGCCCTGCGCGCGACTCTGCAGGCCGACGGCTGGATCGTCGAGACGAACAAGGCGGGCACCACCGTCCGTCGCTGACGCGTGGTGAATTCGACGATGGCCCGAGGGGAAAAGAACGTCACGCGCGAACCCTTGCCGAAGGGTTTCGTCACCATCTGGATCACGGCGGCTCTCGACCTGGTCGGTTTCGGCATCGTCGTGCCCATCCTCGGCCGGTACGCGGAGCGATTCGGCGCCAGTGGTCTGGAAGTCGGGTTGTTGTTCGCTTCGTTCTCGTTGGCGCAGCTGGTCTTCTCACCGATTCTCGGCAAGTTGTCCGATCGCATCGGACGTAAGCCGGTCATTCTCATCTCGTTGCTGGGCACGGCCATCGGCTCGTTCGTCACCGGCGCCGCGGGCGCGTTGTGGGTGTTGTTCCTCGGTCGCATCCTCGACGGTGCCTCGGGGGCCAGCGTGGCCGTCGCTCAAGGCGCCGTGACCGACGTGGCCGCGCCCCACGAAAGACCCCGTCTGCTCGGCCTGTTGGGTGCGGCTTTCGGCGTCGGGTTCGTGGTGGGTCCGGCCTTGGGGGGTTTGGCGGCCCTCGGAGGCGAACACCTGCCGTTCTACGTGGCCGGCACGGTGGCGTTGATCAACGCGATCGTGGCGTTCTTCCGTTTGCCCGAGACGCGACCGGTCGAGGCGCGCGTGATGGCGAATGAATTGCGTGCATCCGATCAGGGCAAGGTGCGTCTGTGGGGTCTCGCGGTGGCGGGCTTCACCGCCATCGTGGCGTTCAGTGGCTTCGAATCCACGTTCTCGTTGTTGGCGGGCGATCGTTTCGATCTCACCGAGGCCAGCGTGGCGGCGGTGTTCGTCGGTGTGGGTCTCACCTTGGTGGGCGTGCAGACGCTGTTGGTGCGCCCGGTGAATTCCGCGTGGGGTACCGAACGTTCGGTTCAAGCGGGTCTGGCCTTGAACACCGCGGGTCTGGTGGTGTTGTCGCGGGCCGAACAGTGGCCTTTTCTCGTGATGGCGTTGCTCTTGCTGACCGTGGGTCAGGGTCTCGTCACACCCAATCTGGCGGCGTTGGTCTCGGGTCGCGTGCCCGATCATCGTCGTGGAGAGGCATTGGGATTCCAGCAAGGTGTGAACGCGGTCGGACGGGTGGCCGGTCCGGCGGTGGCCGGATTGCTCTACGACCACGTCTCGATCGGTGCTCCGTATCTGGTGGGTGGCGTGCTGTGTGGTACGGCCCTACTGGTGGTGAGTGGCGCGCACACGACTCATTCGTAAACGGTGAACTCGCGCACGGTGGAAAATACCGAGTCGAGGGCGGCGAAGACCGGAGTGCTCTCACCCAACTTCTGCTGATTGCCCGTCAGGCGAATGCGGCCGGTGATGAACGCCTGCTGGGCGTTGAGTGTTCCGGTGGCCACGGCGACGGCGGTGTCCCATTCCTGTTCGAAACGCACGTCCTCGGGCCAGGCTGCACCGGGTCCGAACGCGGCCGTGCCGTCGGCGATCTGCAGGTGATAGGTGACGTCACCCTCGGGCCCACCGGTGACCGTCTGGGTGATGCCCACCGTGTGCTCGTTGGCCACCGCGGCCATCGCCGAACTGGCGGCCACCTCGCGGGTGAGGGCGTCGATCCATTCGAGGCTCAGGTAGCGCACGGTGCCGTTACTCATGGCTCCGTAGTCTGCCGGACGATGACCGTTTCCGATCGTGACGAGCGGGCGCATTCGGACGCGCTCGAAGAGGAGTGGTCGTTCGCGTGGTGGGACGCGACGGTCGCGAGCGGTGGGTACACCTCGTATCGACTCCGACGCGGGGCGAGCTCGTGGTACTGCTGGGGCTGGTGGCGACGAGACCATCCGTTGATGCACGTGGTCGAGTTCGACATCCCCCGACGTGCGGATCCGATGATCGCCAAGGCCGAGGCCATGTGGGCGGAGTACACGTGCGAGTCGCCGCTCGAGCAGTGGACGATCGGCAACGAGACCCATGCGGTGGAACTGGACGACCCGCAGGAGGCACTGGGTCGGGTGCACGGCACCCTCGTCCCCATGGCCAGTGATCTGGAGTGGTACGCGACGGCGACGGCGGAGCCGATGCCCGGCGGTTATCGCCAACGCGGAGTGTTGCTGGGTGAGGTGGAGACGCGCGACGGCCGAATCACGATCGACGAATGCGACTCGGTCCGCACCCACCGCTGGTCGTCGGAACCGTTGTCGGTCGATCCGTTCGACGTCGTGCTGGCCCATCTGGACGCTCGGATTCCGTTCCGTTTTCCCGACGGGTCGGTGCTCGATCTGGTGGCCACACCCGACGGATGGGCGCGTCGTTCCTGAGCGATCAGTGCGCGTGCTTGTGCCGCCGGTGGCGGACGAACTCGATCACCATCGGAAGGATCGAGACGAAGACGATCACCAGCGAGGCGATCTCGATGTTGTCCTTCACCCAGGAGATGTCGCCCAGATAGTGGCCGAGCGTGGTGAGGCCGGCACCCCACACGATTCCACCGACGATGTTGTACGTGACAAAGGTGCGGTACTGCATGTTGCTGACGCCGGCCACGATCGGTGCGAAGGTACGCACGATCGGCACGAAGCGAGCCATCACGATGGTCTTCGAGCCGTGCTTCTCCATGAAGTCGTGGGCCTTCGACACATGGGAGGGCTTGAACAGCCGGCTCTCCTCGCGTTGGAAGAGGCTCGGTCCGACCTTGCGTCCGAACATGTACCCCACCTGGTCACCGATGACCGCCGCCAAGACCACGACGACGGCCACGAGGGGTAGCGAGGGCAACGAGTCGGGTTTGACGCCCAGTGCCTCGGGGCCGGCGGAGGAGGTGAGGAATCCGGCGATGAACAGCAGCGAGTCGCCCGGGAGGAAGAAGCCGACGAGCAGACCGGACTCGGCGAAGACGATGGCGGCCAGGATGGCCAGTCCGCCACTCTCGATCCAGGACTCCACGTCGAACAGGGCGAGCATGAGGCGACGCTAGTTGGTCGGACAAAGCGAAGGGGCG
>JBJTBM010000104.1:0-20606 GCA_046091365.1 Acidimicrobiia bacterium
TGTCGTCGAGGGCTTCGAGGGCCTCGGCCCGTTCGACGACCGTTCGCACGGCGATCTGCAGCAGTTCCGAGGCCGGCAGTCCGCGCGCCTTGACCTCGCGATACAAGTCGTCGGGAAGATAGACCTGCAGGCGAGGCATACGCCTAAGCATACGCCTATCTTTCGGTCCTGCTCGTACGACTCACGTCCCTTCGTCAAGGGTCCATCAAGACCGGTCGCCTCGGGTACAGATGCGCCTGATCAGGGCCGATAGCCCCGCGTGTGTCAACGGACCGCGTCCAAGCCCGCCACCGCGGCGGAGCCATCCGAGGGTCCGGGCCTCGAGACCACGATCGTCACCGACGACGACGCCCCCATCGTGCAGATGGTGACCAACATCGTCGGTCGCGGACTGCGCGACCGGGCATCCGACATCCACATCGAACCACTCAACGACACCCTGCGCGTGCGTTACCGCATCGACGGCAACCTGGTCGAAGCCCAACGCCTGCCCCTCACGCTGCACCTCAGCCTCGTGAGCCGCCTCAAGATCATGGCCGGGATGAACATCGTCGAACGTCGGCGCCCGCAGGACGGACAGTTCTCGACGGTGGTCGATGGCCGCGAGGTCGACGTGCGCGTGGCGACGGTCGCCACCGTGTTCGGCGAGAAGCTCGTGATGCGACTGCTCGACAAGCGCCGGTCGATGATCGGTCTCGGTGAGTTGGGCATGCCACGCGACACCCACGAGTCGTTCTCCCAGATGATCCGCTCACCGTTCGGAATGGTCATCTGCGCCGGCCCTACCGGTGCCGGCAAGACCACCACGCTCTATGCCTCACTGCTGGAAATCAACAACACGGGCAAGAACGTCACCACCATCGAAGATCCGGTCGAGTACGTGTTCCCCGGTATCAATCAGGTGCAGACCAACGAACAGGCGGGTCTGACGTTCGCCACGGGACTGCGCGCCTTGTTGCGCCAAGACCCCGACGTGATCCTGGTCGGCGAGATTCGTGATCCCGACACCGCGCGCATCGCTGTGCAGTCCGCGCTAACCGGGCACTTCGTGTTGTCGTCGCTCCACGGCACCGACGCCTCGGCGGCTCTCCACCGACTGCTCGACATGGGTATCGAGGCGTTTCTGATCGCCTCGTCGGTCATGGGCGTCATCGGGCAACGACTTCTGCGTCGCATCTGTGATTCCTGCAAGTCGCCCTACACACCCGATGCCGACGAGCTCGCGCTCTTCCGCCAACACATTCCGGCGAGCGGGAAGGAGCTCTTCTTCCACGGCACCGGATGCGACGACTGCGCGCAGACCGGATACCGCGATCGCATCGGGGTATACGAGTTGTTGCGCATCTCACCGCGCATCCGTCAATTGCTGGTCGACCACGCGACCACCGAACAGGTGCGCGAGTCCGCCATCGCCGAAGGCATGCGTCCGATGATCCTCGAAGCCCTCAACCTCGTCGACGCCGACGTCACGACGATCGGCGAGGTCGTCCGAACGCTGTACGTCGCCTGATCGACATGCCGCGCTTCGCGTACACCGCCATCGACACCAGTGGAACCGTCGTCGAGGGGATCTCGAAGGCCGACACCATCGCGGCGGCCCGGGCTCTTCTCCTGGCTCAGGAACTCTTCCCCACCAAACTCGCCGAGAAGCGGGGAATGTTGCAGTTCGAGATCACCAAGGAAAAGGTCAAGAAGAAGGAGTTGATGCACTTCACGCGTCAACTCGCGGTGTTCGTGCGAGCGGGCATCCCCATCACGTCGGCACTCGAAACGATCGGCGACGAAACCCAGGACACCGCGCTCCGACGCGCGGTCACCGCGATGATCGAGGAACTGCGCAACGGTGGAACGCTTTCCGTCGCCGCCGCGAGGCATCCGCAGGTCTTCCCCAACTACTACGTCGGAATCCTGCAGAGTGCCGAGCTCACCGGTCGGCTCGACGAGACCCTCGACAGTCTCGCCGCCTACCTGAACCGCGAGATCGAAACCCGTGCCAAGGTGGTGAACGCCCTGTCGTACCCGGGAGTCGTCATGATGATGGCGGTCGTCACCGTGATCATCCTCGCCGGTTACGTGTTACCCAAGTTCGAGCCTCTCTTCACCGAGTTGAACGCCGACCTTCCACTGCCCACGCGCATGTTGCTGGGGGTGGCGTCGCTCTTCTCGACCTACGTCTACATACCGGGCCTCTTCATCGCGATGATCGTCGGAGCGGTGATATGGATGATGAAGTCGGAGAAGGGACGACGGGTGAAGGACCGTCTCGTCCTGCGCATCCCGGTGATCAAGGGCATCATCGAGTACGCGATCCTCGAACGATTCTGTCGCATCCTCGGCGCCATGGTGCGCGCAGGGGTGCCCCTACCCGACGGGATGAAGACGACCACGGAAGCGACCGCGAACACGCTGTACCGAGAGCGGCTCGACCTGGCTCGCGAAGAGATGATGAAGGGATCCGGCTTCTCGGGTCCGCTCGCCGCCACTGAACTCTTCCCCGGAGCCGCCAAACAGATGTTCAAAGTGGGAGAGGAGACCGGCACCCTCGACGAGCAACTCGCCGCCGCGAGCGAGTACTTCGACACCGAACTCGAAGTGCGCATCAAACGGTTCACCACGATGTTCGAGCCGATCATGATCATCGGAGTCGGTTTGATGGTTGGCTTCGTTGCCGTGGCCCTGGTTTCGGCCATGTACGGGGTTCTCGGTGGCGTCAAGGACGGTGTCTGATGTCAGCGCGCCATCACCACATCGATGAAGTCCTGACCCAACATGAGCGCCGCCAACGCGCCGATCGCGAGAAACGGTCCGAACGGCAGTGCCGTGCGACGACCGGCGCGACCACCGATCATCATCACCACGCCCACCAGCGAGCCGACGATGAAACCGAAGAACAGTCCGACCAAGGCCAAGCCGGGGTTCGACCAACCGAGATAGAGGCCGAGCAACGGGCTCAATCGAACGTCGCCGTCTCCCAAGCCACCGCGACTGATCAGGTACAAGGTCAGCATGACCGCGGTCGCGATGACCGCACCCAACAGTGCGGTGGCGATGCGTCGGGGTTCGTCCACCACGAGCGCGGCGATCGTCAGCAACGGTGCTCCGACGGCGATGGTGGTGTACGTGATCTCACGGGGCAACCGCTTGGTACGCAGATCGATGGCGGTCAAAGCCACCAGCCCGGCCACCAGAACGCAGTGTGCCGCGCCAACGATCGGTCGCTCGAAATGAAGCACCATCGCGACGAACAACGCTGCGGTCGCGATCTCGACCAGGACGGACTCCATCCCAATTGCCGCACCACAACGACGGCACTTGCCGCGCAGGAACAGCCAACTGAACACGGGTACCAGATCGATCGGCCCCAACTGTCTCTGACATCCGCCGCACGCCGAGCCCGGGGCCACGATCGACGCGCCACGCGGCACTCGATCGACCGCCACCGTCAGGAACGAGCCGATCAACAGACCGGCCACCACGGCGATCGCCACGCTCATCGACTCGTCGCTCCCGCCAGAGTGCCCACCAAAGGAGGACACTACTCATGTCCCAGTGCATGACTTCCGGCATCGACGCCGAACTCGCGAACCTGTTGCGTCTCACCGTCGACGGTGGTGCGTCCGATCTCCACCTCACGGTCGGTCGCCCACCAACCGTTCGCCGCAGCGGAAATCTCATACCCATCGATGGTCGTGACGATCTGGCGCCGGGCGACCTCGACCGCATGGTGTCGAGCCTCCTCGACCCCGTCAAGGCCGCCGAGTACGAGCACAGCCGTCAGGTCGACTTCTCGTTCGGACTCGTCGGCGTCGGACGCTTTCGCGCCAATGCGTTCCGCCAACGGGGTTACCCGGCGCTGGCCCTGCGCGTCGTGCCGGACCGCGTGCGCTCGCTCGAGGAACTCAGCGCCCCCGCCGCATGCTCGCAGTTGCTGAACGCCCCGTACGGACTGGTTCTGGTCGTGGGACCCACGGGCTCGGGCAAGAGCACCACTCTCGCCGCGATGATCGATCGAATCAACCAGGAACGACCCTGTCACATTCTCACGATCGAGGATCCGGTGGAGTTCGTACACACCCACAAGCGCGCCATCGTCAACCAACGCGAAGTGGGAACCGACGTCAAGAGCTTCGAGGACGGTCTGCGTTCGGCACTACGTGAGGATCCCGACGTGATCCTGCTCGGCGAGATGCGGGACCTCGAGTCGATCGCCATCACCCTCACTCTCGCCGAGACCGGTCACTTGGTGTTCGCCACCCTGCACACCAACGACGCCTCCCAGGCCCTCGACCGCATCGTCGACGTCTTCCCGGCCGAGCGCCGGGATCAGATCCAGATCCAATTGGCCGGTTCCCTGCAAGGGGTCATCAGTCAACGCCTCATCGCGTCACAGTTGGGCGGACACGTCGCGGCCTACGAAGCGTTGGTGGCCAATGACGCAGTGCGCAATCTCCTTCGTGAGGGCAAGACCCGCCAGTTGCGCAACGTGATCGGCACGGGTCAGGCCGAAGGAATGCAGACCCTCGAGATGGATCTGGCCCGTCTGGTGGTGGAGGGACACCTCACCGCCGAGGAGGCCGGACAACTGAGCGCGTATCCCCGCGAGGTGGTGGCTCAGATCGCCACTCGCCGGGCCGCCCTGTCGGCGATCTCGGTCTGAATAGCACCGGTTTTCCGCCGTCTCGACGACCGAGATCGCGCGGGTTGAACTCGTCTCGGACATACGAAAGGGGCCGGTCCTTGCGGACCGGCCCCGGATGATCGCTGAATGGAGCGCGTCAGGCGGCGCAGGCACCACCAGCTTGCGGGGTGACCGCGCCGGCGGCACCCACGTTGTACAGCGTCGACTCGCTGCGGAGGAACTGGGCGGCGACGAGTCCGGCTTCGGACGGGTCTCCGGCGGTGGCGGCCGACTCGTCGGCGTACCACGTCTCGACGGCGACTTCCATCACGCGCTTGTCGGTGTCACACGCGCTCTCTTGGCCCTTGTCGGTGATGCCGCGAACTGCGAAGACCGTGACGGTGGCGAGGATGCCGAGGATGACGACGACGATCAGAAGTTCGACCAGGGTGAATCCCTTGTCGCTCCGACCGCTCGTGCGGTTCGTGGATGTGTTCATGCTGGATTCCCTTCGGTTGCTGGACGAGTCGGCCATCCGACTCGCGAGAGATATCGGGATTGACACGCGCGGCTTGACGGTCCGATCGTCAAGAACCCTTCAAGACGCGACGGACGACGTACCGTGTTCGCATGAGCACCTCACCCGCGTCGACCCTCTACCTCAAGGCCGACCGCGACGGACCCGTGCGTCGCCGACACCCGTGGATCATGAGTGGTGGTGTCAGCCACGTCACCAACGATCCGCAGCCCGGCGACACAGTCGCCGTGGTGTCGGCGTCGGGCGAGCAACTCGGACTCGCGTCGTACAGCCCGTTCTCGACCATTCGCGCACGCATGTGGTCGTTCGACCCTGCAGCCGTCGTCGACGATGCATTCGTCGCCGGACTCGTGGGTCGTTCAGTGGAGCGTCGTCAGGGGTATCCCGGTCTGGAGTCGACGGCCCGACTGGTGTTCGGTGACGCCGATGGCTTGCCCGGTCTCGTCGTCGACCGATACGGCGAGGTCGTGGTCATGCAGATCACCACGGTCGGCGTCGAACGCTTTCGTGACGTCGTCGTCGACGTGCTGGCCGGACTTCCGGGTGTCCGTTGCGTGTACGAGCGCTCGGACGGTGATGACCGCCGACGTGAGGGCCTCGACGAGCGTGTCGGCGTGGCCCGCGGGACTTTGCTGCCCGAGGTCCACGCACGAGAGAACGGATTCGTGTTCGTAGTCGATGTGGAGAGCGGACACAAGACCGGCTTCTACATCGACCAACGGGGCGCGCGCGCCCTGATCCCCCAACTCAGTCCGGGGGCGAGAGTGTTGAACGTCTTCGGGTACACGGGTTCGTTCAGTGTCATTGCCGCACGCAACGGTGCGGAGAGCGTCACCACGATCGACTCGTCGGCACCTTCGCTCGAACTCACCCGGTTGAACGCTCGTCTGAACGACACCGAGCCGGGTGAACTCATCGTGGGAGACGCCGGAGAGCAGTTGCGCCGCCTACGCGACCGACGGGCGCAGTTCGATCTGATCATCCTGGACCCCCCGAAGTTCGCACCCACGCAGAAGAACCTCGACCGGGCGTCGCGGGCCTACAAGGATGTGAATCTTCTGGGAGCCAAGTTGCTGGCTCCGGGTGGGCGTTTGCTCACCTTCTCGTGTTCGGGAGCTGTGAGCGCCGACCTCTTCCAGAAGATCGTCGCGGGCGCCGCCCTCGACGCGAAGCGGTCACTGAGCATCGTGCAACGACTCGGACAACCCGTCGACCACCCTGTGCTCTTGTCGTATCCCGAGAGCGAATACCTGAAGGGTCTGCTGCTACAGGCCAACTGACTCGTCTCGCGTCACTCCTGGACGAGTTCGATCAACGTTCCGAAGCTGCCCTTGGGATGGATGAACGCCACCGTGGTGCCACGACTTCCCGGGCGCGGAGCCTGATCGATGGCCTTGGCACCGGCGGCGATCATGGCCGCCAACGCCGCACCACAGTCGGCCACGCGATAGCCGATGTGGTGGAGTCCCTCTCCCCGCTTCTCGATGGCCTTGGCCACCGGGCTGTCGGGACGCGTGGGCGTGAGCAATTGCACATAGCTCTCGGCGACCTTCAGGAGGGCCTCCTCGACACCGTCGCTCTCGACGACCTCACGATGATCGACCTCGGCGCCGAAGGCCCGCTGGTAGTAGTCGATGGCGGCTTCGAGGTCGTTGACGGCGATGGCGACGTGATCGATTTCGGTGAGGATCATGGGTCCAGCCTAAGTGCGGGCGTCACGCCCGACGGAACCGGGAGATGTTGGCCTCTCCGACCTTGGCCCGCAGTTCGGGGTCGGTGACGCCGAGACCCTCTGAGGGCGCGAGGCACAACACCGCGAGTTTCCCCTCGTGCATGTTGTTGTGCACCTGGAACGCCGCCTCGCCCGTCTGGTCGAGGCTGAAGCACTGGCTCAACACCGGATGGATCATGCCCTTGGCGATGAGTCGGTTGGCCTGCCACGCCTCCTGGTAGTTGGCGAAGTGACTGCCGACCAGGTTCTTGAGGCGCATCCAGAAGTGACGGTTGTCGAACTCCATCATGAATCCGCTCGTCGCCGCGCAGGTGACCACGGTGCCACCACGCTTGGTCACGTACACCGACGCCGCGAACGTCTGGCGGCCCGGGTGCTCGAACACGATGTCCGGGTCCTCGCCCACGAGGTCGCGGATGTCGCCGCCCAGTCGACGCCATTCGCTCTCGTCGTGCGTGTGCTCGTCCTTCCAGAACTTGTAGTTCGCGGTCTTGCGGTTGATGATGTGTTCGACACCCATCTCGCGCAGGATCTGCGCTTTGTCGTCGCTCGACACCACGCACACCGGAATGCCGCCACCGTTCAACACGTACTGAGTGGCGTAGGCACCGATGCCACCGGTGGCGCCCCAGATGAGCACCACGTCACCCTGTTTCATGGCCGCGCCGTTGGGCGACACGAGCATGCGGTAACTGGTGCTGTTGCACAAGGCGTTGACGGCGGCCTCCTCCCAGGTGAGGTGTGCCGGCTTGGGCATCAACTGGTTGGCTTTCACCACCGAGAGATCGGCGAGTCCGCCGAAGTTGGTCTCGTAACCCCAGATGCGCTGGTTGGCGGCCAACATCGAATCGTTGTGGGCCGTGTTGTCCTGGTCGTCGACGTGGTTGCAGTGCACGGTCACGTGATCGCCGGCCTTCCACTGCCGCACGGCCGTGCCCACCGCGAGGACCACACCAGCCGCGTCACTACCGATCACCTGATGGGGCTGGTCGTGCCGCTTGGCCCATTCACTCTCGCGCGCCAGTCGCTTCATCGGACCGAACGTGCTCACCGGTTCGAAGATCGACGACCAGACGGTATTGAAATTGATGCTGCTCGCCATCACGGCGATGTACACCTCGTCGGGGGCCAACGCTGGGGTCGGGACCTCACCGACATGAATGCTCTTGCGCGGGTCCTTCTGGGCCGACGGGGTGCCCTCCCACATCGTCTGCTCGCTGGCCAGCACGTGAGCGGCGCGGTACGACTCGGGGATCCCGAGTGCTGCGATCGTCGGCCCGTCGGCTCCGGCGAGGATGGCATCACGGATCTTTTCCATTCGACGATGTTACTGAGGAGTAGGTTCGGGGGTCATCTCGGGGCCACAATGGGTCCAACCGGGAACCATCACCCGGAAACCGTCACGAAAGAGAGAGTCCACCATGGCCGGTTCATACATCGTCGCCGGAGCCCGCACCCCCATCGGCAAGATGAGTGGGGTGTTGTCGACGTTCAGTGCCGCCGATCTGGGAGGGTTCGCCATCAAGGCCGCCCTCGAGCGCGCCGGGGTGGCACCCCACGAGGTCGAGCACGTGATCATGGGCCAGGTGCTCATGGCCGGTCAGGGACAGGTGCCCAGTCGTCAGGCCGCAGTGAAGGCCGGCATCCCGATGAACGTGCCGGCCGTGAACATCAACAAGGTCTGCTTGTCGGGTATCAACTCGATCTATCTCGCCGATCAGATGATCCAGGCCGGTGACGCCGACATCGTGATCGCCGGCGGCATGGAGAGCATGACGAACGCTCCGTACATCGCCGCCGGCGCGCGCGGCGGATTCCGATACGGCAACACCGAGTTGAAGGACGCCATCATCGCCGACGGTTTGTGGTGCGCCTTCGACGCCTGCCTGATGGGGCTGGGCACCGAGCGTTACTCCGCGGGCAACATCACGCGCGAACAGCAAGACGATCTGGCCATGAAGTCGAACCAGCGCGCTGCGGCCGCCATCGCCGCCGGTCGTCTGGCCGAGGAGATCGTGCCCATCTCGATTCCGCAACGCAAGGGTGACCCCAAGATCATCGACACCGACGAAGGCGTGCGCGCCGACACCACGATGGAGTCGCTCGGAGGTCTGAAGCCGGCCTTCGACAAGGAGGGCACGATCACCGCGGCCAACGCATCGCAGATCAGCGACGGTGGTTCGGCGATGGTGATCATGAGCGAGCGCGCCGTGAAGGCCCGTGGCGTGAAGCCCCTCGGCCAGATCCTCAGCTACGGCATGGTCGCCGGTCCCGACAACGCGTCGTTGCTCACGCAGCCCAGCCGCGCCATTCTGAAGGCCCTCGACAAGGTGGGCATGAAGGTGAGCGACGTGAACCTGTTCGAGTTGAACGAGGCCTTCGCCGCCGTCGGTATCGCCGCCATGGCCGACCTCGGTATCAGCGACGAGGTTGTGAACGTCAACGGAGGTGCGATCGCACTCGGTCACCCCATCGGTATGAGCGGCAACCGCGTCGCGCTGACCGTGCTGCACGAACTCCGGCGTCGCGGTGGTGGCGTCGGCGCGGCCGCGCTGTGCGGTGGTGGCGGACAAGGCGACGCCATCATCGTCAAGACGGTCTGATCGCGTTCGGGGCGTTCGTCGCCTCGACGATCACGACAACAACTCGCGCACGCGCTCACGACAACAACTCGCGCACGCGCTCCTTGGGCCGTCCGATGATGGCCCGCTCGGCCGTGACGACCAACGGTCGTTGCAGCAACTGCTTGTGCTTCACCAGCACCGCCACCACCTGATCGGCCGTGGCCACGTCGGCATCGGTGAGACCCAACTTCTTCCACAGGCTGTCGCGCCGCACCAGGTCTGTAACGGGGTCCTCGAGTTTGGCGATGATCGCCCGCAACGTGGCCTCGCCGGGCGGGTTCTTGATGTACAGCACCACGTCGGCATCGACGCCGAGTTCTTGGACAATGCTCACGGCATTGCTGCTGCTGTTTCAATGCGGGTTGTGGTAGATCGTCACCTTGGCCACGACCCCACGGTACAAGGCTCAGGTGTATCTCCCCTGTATACGGGCTAAAACTTGATCGGGACAGCGGGATTTCGTAACATAACCGTCACATCGAGGCACCGGCACTGCAACAGGTCTTTTCCGCCCGCACCTGACGCAGAGTTGGTGCCTCGGTCGTTGTCCGGGCCCGCATGAACGCGGCCGTCACTCGTTGATGGCACGCCGTCCGTTGAGGGCCCGACCCAAGGTGAGTTCGTCGGCGTACTCGAGGTCGCCACCAACCGGCAGGCCCGAGGCCGGACGGGTCACCCGAATGCCGAACGGTTCAAGCAGTCGAGCCAGATACTGCGCGGTCACCTCGCCCTCGGTGTTGGGGTTGGTGCACACGATGACCTCGGAGATCTCTTCCTTGCCGATGCGCATCACCAGTTCGCGCATCTTCAACTGATCGGGACCGATGCCTTCGATCGGGTTCATCACTCCGAGCAAGACGTGATAGCGACCGCGGAACTCACCGGTGCGTTCGAGGGCGATGATGTCGCGACTTTCCTCGACGACACAAATGATCGAACCGTCGCGCTTGGGATCGGCGCACACCGGACACAACTCACCTTCGGCGAAGTTGAAGCAACGCGAGCAGAACTGCACGCGGGCCTTGGCGTCGCTGATGGCGTCGGCCAGACGACGCACGTCCTCGACGGGAAGCTTCAACAGGTGGAAGGCGATGCGTTGGGCCGACTTCGGACCGACACCGGGCAGACGACCCAACTGATCGATCAACGTTTGCACCGGAAGCGTGTAGGTGCCGGCCACGACTCAGCCGTTCTCGTTCTCGACGACCGAACCGGGGAAGGCCTGAGTGAGCGCGTCGGTCACGTCCTTGACCGTCACCGTGGGCAACTCGGCGATCTCCTCGGGGGCGAGGACCTCCTCGTCGTCGACCACCACCGGCTTTTTCGGCTTGGGTTCGGCGGAACGGATCTCGACCTCGACCGGGCACCGACCCGCACCCGCGGCGTGGATCACCGCGGTGATCTCGGGGAGGTAATCCTTCACGCGCTTGGCCGAGGGATCGTTGTCGACCACCAGAACGAGGGTGCCGTCACGATGTGCGGGCTTGGCCATCTGGGCCACCGCACGTTTCATGCCTTTCAACGGCTCGAGCACGAGCGTGGCCCACTGCTCGACCACATCGGCCACGGTGCGCGTGTCGGCCGCCGGTGCCGGTGCGGCCGCCGGTGCCGGTGCGGTTGGCGGTGCCGGAGTCGGCTCGACGGGCGTCGCGCGCACGGTCGGCGCACTGGGGTCTTTCACGCGTCCACCCAACACCGCGCGACCGGTGGAGGGATCCACGGGCGCCGGAGCGATGATGGGTCGGCTCTCGAGTTCGCGCTCGAGACGTTCGATACGGGTCATGAGCGCCTCGACGCCCATCTGCAACTCGCGGTGCACCAACTTCACGAACGCCACTTCGAGCACCACCCGGGTGTCGGGCGCGCCCTTCATGTCGTTCATGGTCTGACCCAACGTCTCGATGGTCTTGACGATGCGCGCCGTACCGAGACGCTTGGCGCGATCGGCCACCTCGGCGGTGCGACGCTCGGTGAGGTCGACCAACTCCGGGGCCATCTGCGACAGGAAACAGTCGCGCAGGTGCGCCACCAAATCGTCGACGATCGTGCGCGGTTCGCGACCTACGGCGATCGACCGGGCCACGGCAGCCAGCACGCGGCCGGCGTCGTACTCGACGAGCGCCTCGACGAACTCGTCGACGGGTGTGGCCTCCTCGGCGATGCCACCCACGGCGACGGCCAACTCGAGTGCCGACAAGGTGTCGCGCACCGAACCGGCTCCCTGGCGCACGACCGCTTCGATCGTCGCGGGAGCCACGTCGAGGCCGGCGTCGGCCACCACCCAGCGCACGTGCTCCTCGAGTTCGGTCTCCGACAGCAGGTGGAACTGCAGGTGCTGGGTGCGGCTGCGAATGGTCTCCTTGACCTTCTGCGGGTCGGTGGTGGCCAGCACGAAGACCACGCCGACCGGTGGTTCCTCGAGCGTCTTGAGCAGGGCCACCGACGCGGGATCGGTGAGCTGGTGCACCTCGTCGAGGATGAAGACCTTGTGGCGTCCGGGCGAGCCGACGAGGGTGCTCTCGATGACGTCCTTGATCTCGCCGATACCGCGGTTGGTGGCGGCGTCGAGCTCGATGACGTCGAAACTGTTGCCCTGCTGCACCGACACGCACGACGCGCAGACGCAGCACGGCTCGCCGTCGACCGGTGCGTCGCAGTTCAAGACCTTGGCCAGGATGCGCGCGGTGGTGGTCTTGCCCGTACCACGCGGGCCCGAGAACAGGTAGGCGTGCCCCTCACGGGAGTTGACGACGGAGTTCTTGAGCGCGCGGACGATGTGCTCCTGACCCTTCAACTCGCCGAAGCGCTGGGGCCGATACCGGCGGTAGAGGGATTGCGCGACCATCGTCCCCGACTGTAGTGGTGGGGTGGAACCCCTGCTTGCCCCGGTTCCGCAGGGCCGGGAAACTACCGTGGAAGACGATCATGGTGACGATAAGCGAGCGCAACCGGGCCGTCGGCCGTCGACGCGTGTGGCGACGTCTCTCGGCGGTCGGCTTCGCCATCGGTTCGGCCCTGCTGCTGTCGGCGGCGCCGGCTCGCGCCGAGACGACGCTCGTCACCTCGAGCCCGGCGAACGGCGAGAAGGTTGCGACCTCTCCCACGCAGATCACCGCCATCTTCAGTGCCGCCGTTCCGAACAACGCGGTTCTCGCCGCCGTGTGCGAGGGCATCCCCGCGCCCCTCGGCACCGTCACGGTCGGTGCCGACGGCATCTCGTTGATCGCGCCGGTCACCGCCGCACTGCCCGTGGGCACCTGCAACGTCACCTACTCAGTGCCCCAAGCCGACGGCAAGGTGGCCACCGGGGGCTTCTCGTTCGAAGTGCTCGATCCCGCCACGGCGAATCCCGACGACATCGGTGGTGACGAGACCGACAACGGAATGCTCGCGGTCGATCCTCCACCGGTGAGCGGCCCGCTGGGCCTGGCCCGCGTGGTCGCGTACGCGTCACTCGCCGCGCTCTTCGGAGCGG
This sequence comes from Acidimicrobiia bacterium, assembly GCA_046091365.1. Taxonomy (GTDB): domain Bacteria; phylum Actinomycetota; class Acidimicrobiia; order Acidimicrobiales; family Ilumatobacteraceae; genus Casp-actino8. The sequence goes on from JBJTBM010000104.1 coordinate 12,988, forward strand.
CCGCTTTCATGGTGTTGGCGTGGCCCGAGGGGGTCGACTACATCAATGTGCGTCGCTACATGCGCACCGTCTGGGTCGTCGCGCTGGTCAGCAACTACTTCGTGGCGGTGTTGCGAACCTGTCTCATGAGCGGCAAGAGCGTGACCGCCGCGATCAGTCCCTTCGCCTGGGGTGACCTGTTCGAGAACGCCAGCGGCATCTCGGCCTTCGCCCGAGTTCTGCTGATAGGCGGGTCGTTCATCATCATCGCGCGCCCCGACCGACTGCTCGACCCGCAGTCGCAGCCCCTCGCCGTCGGATTGCCCGGTGCGGCGATGGCCACCTTCGCCTTCACGCGTTCGGTCGACGGTTTCTCGTTGCTCGGGGTGGTCTCCGGTCTCGTGCACACGCTCTCGATCGGATTGTGGTTCGGCGGTCTGCTCGTACTCGGTCAAACCGTGCTCGTCGGTCCGGGCGACGACGACGTCGCTCAAGCCGTGCGGGGGTACGCCCGGTGGATCAGGGTCTTCGTCGCCGCCGCGGTCGTCTCGGGTCTCTTGTACCTCTACAACCTCGACGGTGGTGCGGTGTTGTCGAGTCGTCACGGACGACTCGTGGTACTCAAGGCGTTCGGCGTGGCCGCGATGGTCTACCTCGGCGTCGCACTGCGTCAGTACATCGCGCGCAACGTCGCGAACCGCCGAGAGGTGACGGGACGTGTCGCGAACAAGCTACGTCGTGCGGTGATGGCCGAGGCCGGTCTCGGAGTGTTCGTTCTGATCGTCACCTCGTGGGCGGTCGCCACTCTTCCGCCCAACGTCGATCCTCCCGGTACCGACAAGACGAACTACGCCTTCGTCGGCGAACGTTCCGGTGGGGCATTCGACGTGCAACTCAAGATCACGCCGGCCGTCGTCGGACCCAACGCGGTGCGCATCGACGTTCACTCGCCCGCCACTGGTCTCACCGATCTCACCGTGCAGTTCAACCCGCCAACCAACACCACCGCGAGTGTCACCTTGAACGTTCCGCTCGACGGCGCCGGTGCGGCGCGACTGCCGATGAGGGAAGGTGTTCCGTTCGGAACCCCCGGACTCTGGACCGTGATCGTGACCGCCAATGGGCCCGACGGTCCCCTGCCCTCGGTCACCTACACGGTGTCGGTCATGAGCGCCTCCGGGGACTCCTCGGAAACCACTGTTCCGTCGGGCCTCGTCACCGGCTCGTCCACCACGTTGCCCGCCCAGACCGGCGGCACGGTGGTGGTTCCGCTCGGCACCACCACGATCCCCTAGCGATCGGCGGCGGCGAGTAGCGTTTCGCCCGTGACCAGCAGCAACCCCATGCAGGACAAGCTCGACGACCTCCGCGGTCGCAAGGAACAGGCTCTGCAGGCCGGATCCCCGCGGGCCGTCGAACGCCAGCACGAGAAGGGCAAGATGCTCGCGCGCGAGCGCCTCGAGTACCTCCTCGACCCGGGCTCATTCCAGGAACTCGACATGCTCGCGCGCCATCGCGCCCACGCCGCGGGTCTCGAGGAGCACCCCTACACCGACGGTGTCATCACCGGCTGGGGCACCGTCGACGGGCGCAAGGTCTTCGTCTTCTCGCAGGACTTCACCGTCTTCGGTGGCGCTCTCGGCGAAGTGTTCGCCGAGAAGATCCACAAGTTGATGGATCTGGCCCTGAAAGTGGGAGCGCCCGTGATCGGGCTGAACGACGGTGCGGGTGCCCGAATCCAAGAGGGTGTGGTGTCGCTCGCCAGCTACGGCGGCATCTTCTACCGCAACGTGCAGTCGAGCGGTGTCATACCGCAGATCTCGGTGATCCTCGGACCGTGCGCCGGTGGAGCGGTGTACTCGCCTGCCATGACCGACTTCATCTTCATGGTGCGCGAGAGCAGCCACATGTTCATCACCGGTCCCGACGTGGTGAAGACCGTGACCGGCGAGGAAGTCACCCTCGAGGAACTGGGTGGCGCCATGAGCCACGCGAGCAAGAGTGGCGTCGCCACCTTCGTGTCGGCCGACGAGAAGTCGTGCCTCGACGACGTGCGCTTCCTGCTGTCGTTCATGCCGCAGAACAACATGGAGGAGGCTCCGGTGCTCGACGGCGGCGACGACCCCGAGCGCGAGTGCCCGGAGTTGCGCGACATCCTGCCGCCGTCACCCAACCAGCCGTACGACATGAAGAAAGTCATCGCCTCGGTCGTCGACGACGGCGAATACTTCGAGTATTTCCCGCACTGGGCCAAGAGCATCACCTGCGGATTCGCCCGCGTCGACGGTCACGCCGTGGGCGTGGTGGGCAACCAGCCAATGATCCTGGCCGGTGTGCTCGACATCGAGAGCGCCGAGAAGGCCGCGCGTTTCGTGCGCACCTGCGACGCGTTCAACATCCCGTTGCTCACGTTCGTCGACGTGCCCGGCTTCCTGCCCGGTGTCGACCAGGAGTACGGCGGCATCATCCGCCACGGCGCCAAACTGCTCTACGCCTACTGCGAGGCGACCGTGCCGCGCATCCAGATCATCACCCGCAAGGCGTACGGCGGTGCCTACGTCGTGATGGACTCCAAGTCGATCGGCTCCGACCTCGCCTACGCGTGGCCCACCGCGGAACTGGCGGTGATGGGACCGAACGGAGCCGTCGAGATCGTGTACCGACGCGAGTTGCAACAAGCCGCCGATCCGGTCGCGCGCCGCGCCGAGTTGATCGCCGAGTACACCGAGAAGTACGCGAATCCGTACGCCGCGGCCGAGCGCGGCTACATCGACGACGTGATCGACCCCGCCGAGACCCGCAAGAAGGTCGTCGACGGGTTCCGCATGCTGCGAACCAAGCGCGAGGAACTACCCCGACGCAAACACGGCAACATGCCCCTATGAGCCCGCGCATCTCGCCCACTCCCACCGACGAAGAGGCCGTCGCCATCGCGGCGGCCATCGAAGCGTTGTGGCCGCGACCGGTCATCGGTGCCGATCCGGTGAGAGCGCGCGAGAACGCCTGGAGGTTCAGCGGGCGTTGGTGGTCGCGTCCACAGATCGCCCGACGATCGCGTCCGTGGTGACCGGCTGATCACGACGATGGACGTCACGACGGTCGCCGACGATCTCGTGGTGATGCACGACGGTGCCGAGGTGCACCGCTTCGAGGAACTCCGGCCCGACACCGATCACGAGTTCCGCGGTCACACGGTTCGCACTCTGTCACGACCGCCGGGCGAATTGTTGTGTCGCTTCGCCACGGTCAACGACGTCCATTTCGGCGAGGTCGAGTGTGGACGCATGGGTGACGACCCTCGGGGACCGATACAACGGTCGGGACCCGGCGAGCGGCCCTACCCGGAGATCATGAACGGCGCGGCAGTGAGCGAGATCACTGCCATCGACCCGGTCGCGGTGTTCGTGAAGGGCGACATCACCTGCACCGGCACCGAGCCGGAGTTCACGGCGTTCGAGAACTGCTACCGCACCGCGTTCGGTGAACGCCTGAAGGTGGTGCGAGGGAATCACGATGCATATTTCGGCCAACACCTCTACGACCACGATCTGTGGGTCGAGTTACCGGGGATCGCGATCGCGCTCGTGGACACCGCGATTCCCACCGAGACCACCGGCGACATCGGCGAGTTCCAGTTGCGCTGGATCGCCGAACGCGCGGCCCACACGACGACTCCGGTGTTGGTGATGGGACACCACCAGCAGTGGGTGTCCGACGGCGACGACCGTCGCAGCGAGGGTTACTTCGGAATCAACCCCGATGCCAGCGACGGACTCAACGACGTCGTCGCCAGGCGGACGAACATCCTGGGATACACGGCCGGGCACACCCACCGACACCGGGTGCGGTCGATGGCCTGCGGTGCCCCCACCGTCGAGATCGGATGCGTGAAGGACTTTCCGGGCACGTGGGCCGAGTACCGCGTGTACGAGGGCGGGGTGATGCAGGTGGTGCACCGCATCTCCGATCCGGCGGCACTCGAATGGAGCGAGCGCTGTCGCCACCTCTACCGCGACTTCGGCATCGACTACGAGTCCTACGCGCTGGGGACCATCGACGACCGTTGCTTCGTGTTCCCGGATCGGTCGCGATGACCACGCCGTTGCGGGGCCTGCGAGTGCTCGACATCTCGACGGTGATCGCCGGGCCCAACTGCGCGCGGTATCTCGCCGACTTCGGGGCCGAGGTGATCAAGGTCGAAAAGCCCGACACCGGCGACAGTCTGCGCAACATGGCGTGGAAAGATCCGCGCGACGGCACGGGTCTGTGGTGGAAACTGGCCAACCGCAACAAGCGCACCATCGCGCTCGACCTGAAATCGGCGGACGACAAATCGCTGTTCCTCCAACTGGTGAAGGACGCCCACGTGGTGGTCGAGAACTTCCGACCGGGGGCGCTCGAGCGACTCGGGCTCGGTCCCGACGAGCTGCACGCCGTCAACCCGGCGCTCGTGATCACCCGCGTGAGCGGCTTCGGGCAGACCGGTCCCTACGCACAACGGCCGGGCTTCGCGTCGATCGCCGAATCGATGTCGGGATTCGCGGCGGTCAGCGGCGCGGCCGACGGGCCGCCCATGTTGCCCGCGATAGCGCTGACCGACGAGCTCACCGGATTGGTGGGGGCGTTCACGACCATGGTCGCGTTGTACTCGGGGGTCGGCCAGGTGGTCGACGTCAACCTCTTGGAGAGCGTCTTCCATGTGATGGGGCCGGTCGCGTCGTTGTACGCCCTGACCGGCGAACTCCAACCGCGTCTCGGGTCGGGTCTGCCCTACACGGTCCCCCGTGGCACCTACCGGTGTGCCGACGGAGAGTGGGTCGGAATCTCGGCGTCGTCCGACACCGTCGCACGACGCGTGATGAACCTGCTCGGCGTCGGCGACGACCCGCGATTCACCACGTTCGACGGACGCACGGCGAATCGCGACGAGATCGAAACCCTGATGCGCACCTACTGCTCCGTACGCACCCGCGCCGAAGTCATCGACGAGTTCGATCGCGCCGAGGCCGCGATCGGTCCGGTGCTCGACATGGCCGACATCGCGACCGATCCCCACTTCGCGTTCCGCGAGGCGATCGTCCGTGTCGGTGACACGCCGATGCAGAACGTGATCGCCCGGTTGTCGGCCACGCCGGGTCGGCTCGAACACGAAGGGCGGGCCCTCGACGCCGACGGCGAGGCGATCCGCCGTTCAGGATGGGAGACGCTTTCATGAGCGACAAGCCGTACGCCTACATCGCCGGACCCCTCTTCGACGAGGGCGAGCGATGGTTCATCGAGAAGGTCGATGCGCTGGTGGCCCACCGGGGATTCGCCACGTTCCTGCCCCATCGCGACAATCCGCCCAAGACCGCCGACAACGTGCGCCAGATCTTCCTCAACGACAAGGGCGGCATCGATCGTTGCGACGTGGTGGTTGCGAACCTGAACGGCATCATGACCGACGACGGAACAGCTTGGGAGATGGGCTACGCGTACGCGAACGGAAAGTTCATCGTCGGGTTGTTCACCGACTGGAGAGCCCGCTTCCCCGAGCGCAGCGAAGTGGTCAACCTGATGATGCAGTGCTCGATGGACGTACTCGTGCGCTCACTCGACGAACTCGACGCCGCACTCGACGACTGGATGTCACGACGCTGACTCAGACGCCGGTGCCGATGGGACAGGTGACCCCGGTGCCCGCGATGCCGCAATAGCCGTTGGGATTCTTCGACAAGTACTGCTGGTGGTAGGGCTCGGCGTAGTACCAGTCGCCCATCTCGGCGATCTCGGTGGTGATCGTGCCCCGACCGGCCGACGTCAGACGTTGCTGGAAGAGGTCGCGCGACGAGAGGGCCTCGGCCATCTGCTCGGGAGAGGCGCCGTAAATGGCGCTGCGGTATTGCGAGCCGATGTCGTTGCCCTGGCGCATTCCCTGCGTGGGGTCGTGGTTCTCCCAGAACACGCGCAACAGATCGGCGTAGGTGATGACACCGGGATCGAACACCACGAGGAACACCTCGGCGTGTCCGGTGAGTCCGGTGCAATTCTCCTCGTAGGTGCAATTGGGCGTGAATCCACCGGCGTACCCGACTGCCGTCGAATGCACTCCCGGAAGGCGCCAGAACAAACGCTCGGCCCCCCAGAAGCATCCCATGCCGAACACCGCGGTGTGCATCACCGTCGGCCACGGACCCCGCAACGGAGTGCCGAGGACGTGATGCTTCTCGGGGACGGGCATCGTCTGGTCGGTACGACCCGGGAGAGCGTTCTCCCGGCTGACCATTTCGGTGTTCTTCTTGGCGAACAGCATGAAGACAGTTTACGACCCATCCCACACCGAAGAATCACCCGACTGGAGAGTGAGCCCTTCGACGCCGGGAGGAGAACACCCGGTCGAGACCGAGAATCAACACCGCACTGATTCCCCACAACGGATAGATGATTCCCAGTACGACGGCTGTGATACCGAGCGCCTTCTGCGTCTGAGGATCGACCGGACGGCGCGGAACTCCCAACGAGCCGGGCCGGCGACGTCTCCACCACATCACAACGGCAGTGAGAATGCTCCAAATGACCAGTACGCAAACGACGGTCAGGAAGATCCGGTTCAACAGACCGAACTGGGTGCCCATGTGGGTCTGTACACCTAGCTCGGCAATTCGCTGCAGCCCTCCCCACGTGTCCACATCACTGCGACCGAGAGTCTTCGCACTGAATTGATCGAGGTACAACGCACCCTGCTCTCCCAGCGAGCTCGGCCACGGATTGAAGACGGTGTATGCGCCATAGAGGGTCGAACCTTCGTCGTCGAGCGAGTCGACTGGTGGGACGATCGTGAAACCCGGCTTCATTCCCTCGTCTTGCGCCGCGCGATAGACAGCTTCGAGACCCACCAAAGCAGCCGGCGCGGGTGCAGGCATCTCCATCGAATCGTCCATGCCGCTGTGATCGTGATGATTCCCACCGTCCGATGTGGGAATCGTGTCGGTCCCGCTGGCCCACGGAATTCGAACACCGTCCCTTGTCAGGTCATCCACTCGCGGAAGAACGGACGAAGGGCCCGCGTATTCCCAGAAATTCTCGGAGTTGGGTGTCAGTTTGTTCGCGACGGTCTGGAACTCATTCCCCCAGAACGTCGCCCAAGGAAGACCGGTGACCACGAAGAAGATGAGTCCGATACTCAGCACCGTCCCTCCGGACGCGTGGAGATCTCTCCACATCGGTCGGCCGCCTCAAGCGAATCGAGGAATGAACTTTCGCTTCTTCGAGTTGCGTCGGGGCCACCAGAGATAGATGCCGCTCGCCGCCAGGACGAGTCCCCAGCCAGCGACGATCTCGACGACCACCTCGCCGATCTCGATCGTACGAAATGCAGGACCTTCGCCGAATGCACCGGTCAACGACGGAAGGGGCATGGTGAATTGTCGAGGAAGTATCGAACCGTGCGTGTTGTTGGCGAAAGCCACCAGGTCCTTGCCGCTCGGACGATCACCAATGATGGTGCCTCGGTACTGATCGACGAAAACCTCCCGTGATCCTCCGTTGGCATCGGACATGTTGAAGAGATTCGATCTCGAAGGCTCACGACCGGGTGTGACGGCATCGAAGGTATAGCCCGGCTTCTGATCGAGGATCGTCTGCAGCTGAACATCGAGCGA
>JBJTBM010000105.1:0-3919 GCA_046091365.1 Acidimicrobiia bacterium
TGGCACTCCCAACGGGATTCGAACCCGTGCCGCCACCTTGAGAGGGTGGTGTCCTAGGCCACTAGACGATGGGAGCCTGTAGCGGACAAAACGCTACCGCCACCGACAGCGGTGCCCAACCGGTCACTTCGGAGTCGAGGAGCCGCGCATTCGGCGCTGGCGGAATGCGACCGCGCCACCGATCACCGCGGCCGCGACGACACCGGCGCCAACGGCCAAGCCAGTTCCCCCGCCACCATCGCCGGAGGAATCCTCGTCCGGTTCATCGGCAGGTGCGACCAAAGCCAACGTGGTGGTCGGTGCCGCCACGACGACAGGTGCTTCGGTCGTCACCACCTCGGGCACGATTGCTCCGCGGAACGGTCCGGTGATTTCGAAGGTGACGCCGGCGGCCTTACCAGTTGCGCCGATGGCGTCGATCGCCGCAAAACCGGGGATCACTTCGGTCAGATCACGCGTGCTCGGCCCACGCTCCGACGAGAAGTACAGACGATCACGGTTCGGGCTGAAGACCGGTCCGGTCATCTCGGACAACTCGTGCCCAGCCGCCACCACGCGGACGAACGGCGCCACCACTCCCTCGGGGGTGATGATGCACAGTTCCATGTTTCCGCCGTCCTCGGCGACGATCAGATCTCCCGATCCCGCATCCACGGTGATGTTGTCGACGTGCGACAACACCGCACCTTCGATACCCAAACCATCCGGGTCGCCCTTCCAGATCAACGTGTACCTCTGAGCGGTGATGTCGATCTCGTGCACGGAGTGGTCGAACTTACTGGTGAAGTAGACCTTGCCGTCGTGATACCAACAGCCCTCGTTGCCGGGGAAGATGGTCCCACCGGGGACCTGTTCGCGGGTCGGCATCGTGGCACCCGACGGGTCGGACACCACTCCCCATGTCACTGCACCGCCGGCATCGACGATGCAGGCTTCCAAGACTCCCGACGACAGATCCGGGTAGGCGGTGGGCGTGTAGCGATAGAACAGCCCCGTCGCGTTGTCCTCGGTCATGTACACGGTCTCGTTCACCGGGTCGACCGCGGCCGCCTCGTGCGCCCACAGACCCATCGCCGTGTGAGCGACGGCTTCCTTGGCACCAGTGGGGTCACATTCCCAGATGCGACCGACTCCGGCGAAATTCTCCTCACCACTCAGCCAGGTACCCCAAGGGGTCGGGCCTCCGGCACAATTCGAATTGCTCCCTTCCAGGATGCGGTAGGCGTCGAGGATCTCTCCATCGGCGCCGAAGTGAATGGCCGAGACACCACCCGACGCCGGCGCCATGAACTCCATGACCTCGCTGTTGCACACGTAGTAGTAGCCGCCCTCACCGTCGTCGAAGGTGGCGGCACCATCGGGGAACGGATGCCAGTTGTATCCGGTGTCGCCCACGGGATCACCGCCGATGGCGACGATGCGCGACGTGAACCCGGCCGGCAGCAACAGTCCGTTTTCGTCGGGCGTGTCCGACAACGGTCCGTACGGACTCTCGCCGGGCACCGCGGTGTCGCGACGGCGAGACGGCGACGCGAACACCGCACTCGGAATGGCGGCGCTGGCCGATGTGGCCAGAATTCCGGCCCGCAAGAAATGACGTCGATCCAAGAATTCCCCCTTCACTCGCCTCCCCTAGGCGACGAAGAGACCTTAGATCACCCAGCGACCACATGTCGTCGCACATCTTTGCTGGGGAGCAAGGAATCGAACCCTGAATAACAGAACCAGAATCTGCTGTGTTGCCAGTTACACCACTCCCCACAGAGCGCCGCTCTGGAGCAGCGAAAGTGTAGTGGTGAAGGCGACGAGCGACACCTAACCGGTCAAGGATTCCACGGTGTCGAAGCCCACGATCCGGCCCAGGGCCACCCCGCCGGTCTCTTTCAGGTGTTCGACGAAGGCCGACCAGCCGCGCACCGGACTCGTCGAGGTCGACGATGTGAAGGCCCGCAGACCCAACTCCCGCGCCATCAACTTGATGCGCAAACTGTGGAACGGGTCGCTCACCAGGATCACCGAGCCGATGCCGTGTTCCGATGCCACCTCCACGACGTTCTGCATCGACTCCCACGACGTCCGGCCAGTGTCCTCGGAGAGAATCGCGTTCGCCGGCACTCCGAACTCCACCAGGTAGGCCGCCGATGTCGACGCTTCGGTGAACCGGTCACCGGGCTGGTTGCCTCCGGTCACGATCACCACCGGTGCCGCACCGGCGTTCCACAACTCGACCACATGGTCCAGCCTCGCTCGCAACTGCGCGGACGGGCGGCCGTCGTACTGTGCCGCGCCCATCACCACGATGGCGTCGGCTCGTCCGAACCCATGGTCCCGACCGGTCCACCACACCTGGGCCAACGTCACGACCAGATAGACGACTCCGACGACCAGCAGGCACGTCACCACACCGAGCACCCGACGCAGGCCTCCCGCACGCCACCATCGTGGTGGTCGCGGACGAAGGGCACGCCATGTCGCGATCCGGCGCACCTCGACGGGCGTGTCGTCGGCCGGCGCCGCGTCGTCCGATGGCACGGCGTTCAGCGGGCACGCTCCGCAGCCGCGCGCAACCGAGTCATGGTGCGATCGCGACCGAGCAACTCGAGCGCTTCGAACAACGGCGGCCCGACCGTGCGACCGGTGACCGCTACGCGAACCGGTGCCTGCGCCTTGCCCAATTTCAATCCGCGCGCGGCACCGGCAACCTCGAGAGCACTTTTCAGCGCCTCTGCCGACCATCCGTCGATCGTGTCGTAAACGTGGATCGCATCGTCGAGCATCGAACGTCCTTCGTCGCCGGCGAACGTCTTGTTCCACGCGGAGTCGTCGATCTGCGGCTCGTCGAGGAAGAGGAAATCCACCAACGCGACGATCTCGTTCATCGTGGCCATGCGCGTCTGGGCGAGTGGCGCGATCGCGCGGAAGATCGCGACGTCGAACCTTTCACTCGGCCAAGGCACCTCACCGTTGAGGAACGGTTCGCACGCCGCGACGAACTCGTCGAGAGTCATCGCACGTATGTACTCGCCGTTGAAGGCGGCGAGCTTCTTGAGGTCGAAGAACGCCGGCGAATGGTTGACGTCCTCCAAACGGAACTCGGATTCGATGCGCGACCACGTAACGCTCTCGTCGACACAGTGAGGCGCCCAACCTCGGGGCATCCGATAAGTCACCAGCCCCGTCGCCAGATAACCCTCGTCGCGGAACTGCTCGAGCGCCACCTGGTCGCGTCGCTTCGACAGTTTCTTGCGCTGCTCGGTCACCAGCACCGGCACGTGGGCCCACACGGGCGGCCGGTGCCCGAGTGCCTCCCAGAGCATCTGCTGTTTCGGGGTGTTGGGCAGGTGCTCCTCGGCCCGCACGACGTGACTCACCCGCATCGACACGTCGTCCACCACGTTGGCGAGCAGGAACATCGGCGTTCCGTTACCGCGCAACAACACGAAGTCCTCGATGGTGTCGTTGGCGAACTCGACCCGACCACGAACGAGATCGTCGACCACGGTGGTGCCGTCGGGCACCCGGAACCGCAGCACGCGTCCGGGCGCGGCCTCGAGTCCGCGATCGCGCGAGTAGCCGTCGTACCCCGGCCGGCTGTTCTGCTTCGACCGCTCCTGAACCTGCTCTGGCGTCAGATCGCAGTAGTACGCGCGCCCCTCGGCGTGGAGACGCAACGCCGCCGCCACGTGCTCCTCGGCGTAGTTGCTCTGGAAGTACGGGCCCTCGAAGGTGGGATCGTCGCGCTTCACCCCGATCCAGTCGAGCGCGTCGATGATGCCCTGGGTCCACTCCGGCTTGTTCCGTGCCTCGTCGGTGTCCTCGATGCGCAGCACGAACGTGCCCCCGAGTCGCTTCCCCAGGGCCCAGTTGTACAGAGCCGGGCGCGCGCCGCCGACGTGGACGAAGCCCGTGGGTGAGGGGG
>JBJTBM010000106.1:0-12437 GCA_046091365.1 Acidimicrobiia bacterium
AACGACGCCGACACCGGTTTCGCCGGTGAACGCTTCCGCCACCACGGGTTCGCCTTCACCGAGTGCCATCGCGAGACTCCCGCGGAGTGGCCCGCACTCGCCGGGCACGACTTGGTGTTGCTTCTCGGCTCCGAATGGAGCGTCTATTGGGATCGGGTCGCTCGAGAGGTGGAGGCCGAGTCAGCCTTGATCAGAGAGGCGGAGCGAACTGGTGTACCCATATTCGGCATCTGTTACGGTTCCCAGATCATCGCCCACACCTTCGGGGGTGCGGTGCGTCGGGCCGGTCGGCCGGAACTCGGGTGGCATCGGGTGGAGTCCGACCACCCGTCCGTGATCGCCCCCGGTCCGTGGTTGCAGTGGCATTTCGACGTTTTCGACCCCCCGTCGGAATGGGAGATCATGGCGACGAGCGCCTCGGGACCCCAGGCGATCCGTTCCGGGCGGACGTTCGCCACGCAGTTCCACCCGGAAGCCACCGAGACGATGCTCACGGCGTGGACCGCCGGGTCCGACGATCTGTCTCGTATGGGCGTGACGGCCGAGTCCGTGATGGCGGCGACTCGTGACCATGTGAAGACGAGTCGGGCCGGGTGCGCGACCATCGTCGACTGGTTCGTGAACGAGGTCGCTGGCTCGATGCGTCGCTGAGATCGCCCACCGTGTGACGTGTTCGCCGTGCGTGCGTCGGGCGGTCGAGAAGTTATGAGCGGTCCCGAACCCCGTAGTAGCGTCGCCAGCGATGTCGGAGTTCTTGAGGTCGTACCTCATCGTGTTCTGGTTCGGGCTGATCGCCCTGCTATTGGCCTCGCTGCTCTTGGGCATCGCGGTGCTCGTGCGACCGAACAATCCGAACCGCGAGAAGCTCCTGACCTACGAAAGTGGCGTCGACCCCGTGGGAGAGGGTTGGTCGCAAAGCCAGATCCGCTACTACGTGTTCGCCCTGCTCTTCGTCATTTTCGACGTCGAGGCGGTGTTCATCTTCCCGTGGGCCACGCAACTCGAGCGCTACGCGGGCTTCGGTCTCGTCGAGATGGGCGTGTTCGTCGGAGTTCTTCTGTTGGGTCTCGTCTACGCCTGGCGCAAGGGCGTCTTGCGCTGGGTGTAATGGACAAGGAGTCACATGGGTCTCGTTGACCGCGGGCGGCTCCCGAAGCCGCTGAATTCACTACTCAATCTGGGTCGCTCGTACAGCCTCTGGGTGTACCAGTGGGGCCTGGCCTGTTGCGCCATCGAGATGGGTGCCGCCTTCGGTTCGCCCCGGTACGACGTCATGCGACTCGGGGTCATCCCGTTGCCGGCCAGCCCGCGTCAGGCCGACCTCGTCGTGATCTCGGGCACCGTCACCGACAAGATGGCGCCGGCCGTCAAACGTCTCTATGAGCAGATGCCCGAGCCGAAATACGTGATCTCGATGGGCTCGTGCGCCAACTGTGGCGGTCCGTATTGGGACAGTTACTCGGTCACCAAGGGTGTCGATCAGATCATCCCCGTCGACGTGTACGTGCCCGGTTGTCCGCCGCGCCCGGAGGCCCTGCTCGAAGGCGTGGTGCTGTTGCAACAGCGCATCCGCAACGAGGACATGGGTGCGCGTTGGCGCGGCGAGGGCAGTCAGCCGATCGTGGTGGGTGAGTCGTCGGCCAAGACGGCGCGCTCCGCCAAGGGGGTGGCCCGTGTCGACTGACGCCGTAGCCGAGATCCCCGGTGACACTTTGCGCGAGCGCATCGTCGACGATCTGCGCGTGGCCATCGGCGACGCCCTGCTCGACAGTCACGTCAAGCCGGGTGACGACGTGTGGGTGCGGGTGCGCACCGACGCGTGGCGCCAGACCGGCAACGCCCTGCGCGCCGCGGGCTTCGAATACTTCTGCTTCCTGTCGGCGGTCGACTGGATGCCCTCGCCGTTCGGTAAGGGCGAGGACGATCCCACCGCTCCGCCGCCCGAACGTGATGACACGATCCGTCAGGGCTATGCGGGTGGTGCGACACGCTTGCAGGTGTTGGCACGGGTGGTGCACCCCGAGTTGCACGTCGGCGTCAACGTGAAGTGCGACGTCGACGACGGCGCGCCGGTTGTGGAGTCCTGGATCCCGGTGTTCGCCGGGGCGAACTGGCACGAGCGCGAGACGCACGAGATGTTCGGCATAGGTTTCGCGGGACATCCCGACCTGCGCAACATGTACCTCCCCACCGATTTCGAGGGACACCCGCTGCGCAAGGACTTCCCGCTGCTGGCGCGACTCGTGAAACCGTGGCCGGGAATCGTCGACGTCGAGCCCCTGCCGGGCGGGTCCGACGACGAGGAAGGTGACGCCGAATGACCTCCACCGAATCCCTCATCGACCGCCGGCACATGTCGTACATCGCGGCACAAGCGGCTGACGCACGCCTGAACGTCGAACTCGAGACCGAGGGCATGACCCTCAACATCGGACCCCAGCACCCGGCGACCCACGGGACGCTGCGCATCATCGCGCGGCTCGACGGCGAGCAGGTGGTGTGGGCGGAACCGTCGTGCGGTTACATGCACCGCGGCTACGAGAAACTCACCGAGGTGCGCACCTACCCGCAGGTGACCGCGCTGGTCAACCGCATCGACTGGCTGGGCAGTTTCGCCAACGAGGTGCCCTTCATCCTGGCCGCCGAGAAGTTGATGGAGATCGAGGCGCCCCCGCGGGCGCAATGGATCCGCACCATCCTCTTCGAACTCTCGCGCATCGCCAACGTCTCTTTGTTCCTCGGTGACCTCGGGGTGCAGATGGGTGCGATCACGCCGGTGTTCATGGCGTTCCGCGACCGTGAGTACGTGCTCAACCTGATCGAGGGGGCGACGGGCGGTCGCTTCCACCCGAACTTCGACCGCATCGGTGGCCTGAAGGACGACCTCCCCGCGGGTTTCGTCGATGAGACCCGCGTGGTCATGAAGAAGTTGCGCAACTTCTGCGACGAGATGGAGAACCTCCTCTTCGGCAACGAGATCTTCCAGAGTCGTACGCGTGGCATCGGTGTGATCCCCAAGGACATCGCACTGCAGTACGGGCTCTCGGGTGCGAACTTGCGCGCCAGTGGCGTCGACTGGGACCTGCGCCGCGACCAGACCCTGCCGATGGCCTGGAACAAGGTCGACTGGAAGGTCTGGACCCACCCGGACGGCGACAGCTTCGCGCGTTGCTGGGTGCGTCTGCAGGAGGTGCGCGAGTCGACGCGCATCGTCGACCAGTTGCTCGACGGCATCCCCTCCGGCCCGGTGATGGCCAAGGTGCCGCGCATCATCAAGGTTCCGGAAGGCGAAGCCTGGGTGTCGACCGAGAACCCGCTCGGTGAGATGGGCTACTACGTCGTCAGCAAAGGCGACCTCGGTCCATTCCGCACCAAGATCCGCTCGGCCAGTTTCAACAACATCTCGATCGTGCCGTGGGTACTCAAAGGTGTCTACGTGCCCGACATCATCACGATCCTGGCCTCGCTCTACTTCATCCTCGGAGACATCGACCGCTGATGAACGCCAGCCTTCTCGCCGCCGATCTTCCCTACTGGGCCCAAGCGCTCCTGCGCGTGCTCGGTGGCGTGGTGGCCGTGCTCTTACCGGCCGGAACGATCGTGTACGTCTTCCTCTTCAAGATGATGTCGTTCATGCAGAGTCGCCTCGGTCCCATGGAGGCCGGCCCCTACGGATCGATGCAGTTGTTCGCCGAGGTGGGAAAGTGGCTGCAGAAAGAGGACATCACCCCTGAGCGCGCCGACCGTTTCATCTTCAAGATCGCCCCGCTGGTGGTGCTGGTGTCCACGTTCCTGCTGGTGGCCGTGGTTCCCTTCGGACCCGACGCCTGGTTCACCAACTTCGAGGCGGGAGTGTTCTACATGCTGGCGGTGTCGTCGGTCAGCGTGCTCGGCATCCTCATTGCCGGTTGGGCCAGCGCCAACAAGTACTCGTTGCTCGGCGGTCTTCGCGCGGCCGGTCAGCTGATCGCCTACGAGTTGCCCATGGTGCTCGCGGTCATCGGGGTCATCATCCAGGCCGGAACCATGAACCTGCAGCAGATCGTTGTGGCGCAGAACGCCGGATCGATGTTCGGTTGGGACGGCTTGGGTAACCCCTATCTGCTCACGCAATTCGTGGGCTTCCTCATCTTCATGATCGCCGTGCAGGCCGAGCTCACCCAGACCCCCTTCGACATGCCGATCGCCGAGTCCGAACTGGTGTCGGGCTACATGACCGAGTATTCGGGATTCCGGTTCCTGACCTTCTTCATCGCCGAGTTCGCCACCGCTGGTGTCTTTTCTCTCATCGCCTCGGTGCTGTTCCTCGGCGGTTGGGGCATCCCGTTCGCCTGGTTCGGCTGGGACACCATGGACAGCGTCGACAACTGGATGAACGTCGTCGGCCCGCTGATCATGGTCACCAAGATGATGTTGCTCTCGTTCGTCATCATGTGGGTGCGCTTCAGTTATCCGCGGTTCCGCGAGGACCAGCTGCAGCGCTTCGCGTGGAAGGTGCTCGTACCCGTCTCGTTGGTGAACATCATGATCACCGCGATCCTGAAGGTGGCGTTCTGATGCCCAAGGTCCCCGGACTGTTCAAAGGTCTCGGTGTCACGCTGAACACCCTGAAGCGCACCACCATCGACGGTGCGAACACGGTGCAGTATCCGCACGAGAAGGAAGCCCCGCCCGTTCGTGCCCGCGGCGTCATCGCGCTGCGCGAGGACAACTGCACGTCGTGCATGCTGTGCGCGCGGTCGTGCCCCGACTGGTGCATCTACATCGAGGGGCATAAGGAGCTGGCTCCGCCCCGGCGCGCCGGTGGCAAGCCTCGGCAGGTCAACAAACTCGACCGCTTCGACATCGATTACGCGTTGTGCATGTACTGTGGCATCTGCGTCGAGGTGTGCCCGTTCGACGCACTGTTCTGGAGCCCGGAGTACGAATACAGCGAGCCGCGCATCGCCGACCTCTTGCACGACAAGGTGAAACTCGGTGAGTGGATGGAGACCGTCCCCGAGGCACCTGCGCTCGAGGCCGGGGCCGAGAAGAAGGGCAAGAAGTGATGGTGGCCGCCGACCTCCTCGTGGCCCAGAACATCGGGTTCGGCATCATCGCCCTCTTGATGATCTTCGGTGCGTTGCGAGTGGTCACCGTGAACAACGTGGTGCACGCCGCGCTCTGGCTCGTGGTGGTGCTCTCGGGCGCCGCCGCCCAGTACCTGCTGCTGTCCGCCGAGTTCGTGGCCATCACCCAGGTACTGGTGTACGTCGGTGCCGTCATGGTGTTGTTCCTGTTCGGAACGATGCTCACTCGAGCCCGCATCGGTGCCGAGAGCGACCTGAACAACAAAAACTGGAGGATCGCGATCCCCGTGTCGTTGCTGATGCTCGGGGTGATGTCGTGGGTCATCATCGACGGGTTCTCCGACGAGAAACTCATCGAGAGTCCGGGGGAGATGACCCAGGTACCGGTGCAAGTCATCAGCGACGACGTGTTCGGTCCGTATCTGTTGCCCTTCTGGGCCCTGTCATTCGTACTGCTCGTGGCCGTCATCGGCGCCATCGTGTTGGCGAGGAAGGACTGAGACCGCCATGTTGACCGCTCAATTCCTCCTGCTCGGCGCCGTTCTGTTCTGCATTGGCGTTTACGGCGTGCTGGCCCGCAAGAACGCGGTGATGGTGCTCATGAGCATCGAACTCATCTTGAACTCGGTGAACCTGAACCTGCTGGCCTTCTCGGTTCGGCACGGTTCGCCCGACGGCAACACGTTCGCGTTGTACATCATCGCCATCGCCGCCGCCGAGGTCGGCGTTGGTTTGGCGATGGTGTTGCTCATCTACCGCAATCGACGCACCATCGCGCTCGACGACCTCTCCGAGATGAGGGGCTGATCGATGCTCGTCGCCGAAGCAACCGCCGAAGTCCAGGCCTCGTCCGGCTGGTTCCTCGAGCACGCCTGGGTGATCCCCGTGATCCCCGCCGTCGCGTTCGCCCTCATCATCTTCTTCGGCAAGCGCATGCCCATGAAGGGCAGCGAGTTCGGGGTGGCGTCGATGTTGGCCTCGCTCGTGCTCGCGGTCGGGGCGGCGTGGCAGTGGATCCAGCGGGTCGACGGAGTCGCCGGAGCGGCCCATTCCGCGATGGAGGAGGGTGCGCACCACGCCGCACCGTTCGTCGGTCCGGTCATCCGTGAATGGACCTGGTGGCAGAGCGGTGGATTCGAGTTCGGAATCGGCCAGCACATCGACGGCCTCGCGCTCACGTTGCTGGTCGTGGTGGCGTTCATCTCCAGCCTCGTGCAGATCTACTCTCTCGAGTACCTGCGAGGTGACCGTCGATACACGCACTTCTTCGCCGCTCTCACCCTGTTCTCGGCGGGCATGTTGTGCATGGTGTTGGCGCCCAACATGGTTCAGCTCATCCTGGGCTGGGAGATCATGGGCCTCTGCTCGTTCATGCTGATCGGTCACTGGTGGGAGGAGGAGGCCAACTCGCGCGCGGCCCTGAAGGCCTTCTTCACGGTTCGCGTCGGTGACATGGGCCTTCTCGTCGGCACCGGCATCCTCTTCTTCTCGGCCAACAGCTGGACCCAGGAGCACCTCGGGGTGTCCGGTTTCAACATCAGCGGCCTGTCGGCCTGGGCGATGTCGGGGGCCGCCAGTCAGAGCGCCCTCACCTGGGGCGCGGTCGCACTCTTCATCGCGTGTATCGGCAAGAGCGGCCAGTTCCCGCTGCACACCTGGTTGCCCGACGCCATGGCCGGCCCCACCCCCGTCAGTTCGCTGTTGCACTCGAGCACGATGGTGGTGGCCGGTGTCTTCCTCGTCGGTCGTCTGTACCCGGTCTTCTGGGAAGGCATGAAGATCGGCGACACCAACATCAACTTCATCGTGCTCATCGGTGGCGTCACCATCGTCATCGCCGCACTGTTGGCGTTCGTCCAGCACGACATAAAGAAGGTGCTGGCCTACTCCACCGTGTCGCAGTTGGGGTACATGATGATGGGCCTCGGCGCCGGGGCCTGGCTACCGGCCGTCTTCCACATCTTCACCCACGCGTTCTTCAAGGCCTGTCTCTTCCTGTCGGCGGGTTCGGTGAGCCATTCGGGATCGCACCATTCGTTCGACATGAAGAAGGACATGGGCGGTCTCGCCAAGAAGATGCCCATCACCGCGACGACGTGGATCATTTCCACCTTGGCCCTGGCGGGGGTCTTCCCGCTCGCCGGTTTCTTCTCGAAGGACGAGATCATCGACAACGTCGGCCACAACGGTTACAACGCCTTCATGATCGTGGGCCTGTCGGGCGCATTCCTGACCGCGGCCTACATGACCCGCGCCACGTATCTCACGTTCTTCGGCGAGGCCCGCGGTGCGGCGGCCGGCGAACACCACGACGTTCACGACGCTCATGCCGCGCACGACGTCCACGCGGTTCACGACGATCACGCGGTTCACGACGATCACGATGCCCATGGATCCCACGGTCCGCACGAGAGTCCGAAACTCATCACCGTCCCCTTGATGATCCTGGCGGCTCTGGCGCTGGTGGCCGGCCTCGCCAATGCGACGCCCTTCGGCGAGAACTGGGAGCGCTTCAAGAAGTACGTCGAGCCCAGCAGCGAGTACGTGGTGGCCGAGTCGGCCATGGCGAGCGGACCCGGGGAGTCGATCGTCCTGCCCGCGGCGGAAGAAGGCGCGAAGAAGGAAGGTTGCGCGGTGGTGGCCCCCGAGGAAGGGAAGGTCTGCTACTTCCCGACGGTCAGCCACGCCAAGTTCAAGTGGTCGAAGGCGGCACTGTCGCTCCTCGTCGTGGCGGTCGGACTGGTGTCCAGTTGGCTGTTCTGCGTGCAGTACTACACGCGACGCAACCGTCGTCTGGTGGGTCTCACCGAGCGCAACAAAGTTCTGCGCGGCGGCTACAAGGTCCTGTGGAACAAGTACTACCTCGATGCGCTCTACGAGAAGGTCATCGTACGAGCGGTCGCGTACCCCATCTCCCGGGCCGCGTACTGGTTCAACCAGAACGTGCTCGACGGTGTCGTCAACTCGGCCGGCAAGGTGTCGCGTCGCGTCGCCGGCTGGGTCTACCGCAACATCGATCAGCGCGTCGTCGACGGAGCGGTGAACGGATCGGGCGCCGCGGCCCGGGGCACGGGCGGAGCGTTGCGCCCGGTGCAGTCCGGCAAGGTCAATCAATACGGAGCGTTGTTGTTCGCCGCGGCGGCCATCGGCGCTCTCGTCCTAGTCATCATCAACACCTGAGGAGGAACACGGCATGGATGTACTCCGTGATCAAAACTGGGTGCTCAGCGTGGGCACGTTCCTGCCGCTCGTCGGCGTGCTCGTGATGCTGTTCATCCCAAAGTCCGACGAGGAGACGCACAAGCTCGTGGCTCTCGTCACCGCGATCGCGACCTTGGGTGTGGGCGTCTACACGTTGACCCAATTCGACTTCGGTCAGGCCGACAAGTTGCAGTTCTTCGCCGACGCGGAGTGGATCAAGGTGATCTCCAGCAACTACACGATCGGCCTCGACGGCATGAGTCTGCCGCTCTACTTCCTCTCGATGGTCGTGACCGTTCTGGTGATGATCTACTCCTGGAACCACATTCCGTCGCCGGGCAACCCGAAGGCGTTCCTCATCCTCATGCTCATCCTGCAGACGGGAATGGCCGGGACGTTCGTCGCTCAGGACCTGATCCTGTTCTTCGTGTTCTTCGAAGTGGTGTTGCTCCCCATGTACTTCATGATCGGTGTCTGGGGCGGCGAACAGCGGCAGTACGCGTCGCTGAAGTTCTTCCTCTACACCATGTTCGGCTCGGCGCTGATGCTCGTGGCATTCATCGCACTGTTCTTCAAGGTGCGCGGTGCCCTTCCCGAGGGAGTCGAGGCCTCCTTTTCCATCCCGCAACTGGCGGAGTACGGCGGACTGCTCGGCCGTTCGGCGCAGATCTGGATCTTCGCCGGCATGTTCGTCGGTTTCGCGGTGAAGGTGCCGATGTTCCCCTTCCACACCTGGTTGCCCGATGCGCACACCCAAGCCCCCACCCAGGGTTCGGTCATCCTGGCCGCGATCCTGCTGAAGTTGGGCACCTATGGATTCGTGCGCATCGCGATCCCGATCCTGCCCGAGGCCGCCAAGGAGTGGGCACCGTGGATCGGCCTACTCGCCGTCATCGGCATCATCTACGGCGCGCTCGGCTGTTTGGCTCAGACCGACATGAAGCGCCTCATCGCGTTCTCGTCGGTGGCGCACATGGGTTTCGTGATGCTCGGTATCTCGACGCTCACCCCGATGGGCTTCAACGCCGCCATCTTCGGCATGGTCGCCCACGGTCTCATCACCGGCATGCTCTTCTTCATCGCCGGCAGCGTGAAAGAGCGGTATCACACCCTCGAGATCACCCGACTCGGCGGCATGCTCAAGCAGATGCCCAAGTTGGGTTGGATCCTCGGCTTTTGCGCCATGGCCTCGCTGGGTCTGCCCGGTCTGGCCGGATTCTGGGGCGAGTTCCCGGCGATTCTGTCGGCGTACTCCCCGGCCGTCGGGTTGCCCGAGGAGACCTTCCGCACGTTCATGATCATCGCCGCCCTCGGCACGGTGTTCGCTGCGGCCTACCTGTTGTGGCTCTTCCAGCGCACCGCGTTCGGTGAACCCAAGCCCGAGTTCGCCGGACACGATCACGGACACGATCACGGCAGCGATCACGGGCACGGCGACGACCTGCACGATGTCAACGTGTACGAGTGGGTGGCGTGGACGCCGTTCCTGATCGCCATCGTGGTGTTCGGCGTGTACCCGCAGCTGATGTTCAAGGTCATCGACCCCGCCGTTCAAGTGGCTCTGAAGGCCTTCGGAGGCTGATCCGTGCTGTCCTCGATCCTCGCTCAGATGCCGTGGCAGTCGCCTTCGGTCGACTATCACGCGATCGCGCCCGAGATCCTTCTCGCCGGCGGCATCTGTCTGGTCATCCTGGTCGACCTGTTCACCAGCGAGACCCGCAAATGGATCACGGCCACCCTCACCGGCTTCGTGATGCTGGGCGCGTTGCTCCCGATCCTCACCTTGGCCGTCGGCGACGTCGACGTCCGATCGCTCTTCGACGGGCGGTACGTGGTCGATGAGTTCTCGCTGACGCTCAAGGCGTTGTTCCTGATCGCCGGCTACGTCGTGGTGCTGATGTCGCAGAACCACGTCGAGGAGGGCGACTACTACCAAGGCGAGTACTTCACCCTGATGCTCACCTCGGTCACCGGCATGGTCATGATGGCCTCGAGCCGCGATCTGGTGAGCATCTTCGTGGCCCTCGAATTCCTCAGCATCCCGGCCTACATGCTCGCGGCCTGGCGCAAGCGTGACCGCAAGAGCAACGAAGCCGGCGTGAAGTACTACCTCCTCGGGGTCTTCGCGTCGGCCGTGATGTTGTACGGCATGAGCTTGTTGTACGGAGTCACGGGAAGCACGTTGCTCTCCGAGATCGGTGCGCAACTCACCGTCGAGGGGCAGTTCGGTGGCGTCGAGGCTCTGGCCATCACCTTCGTGATCATCGGATTCGCTTTCAAGGTGTCGGCCGTTCCCTTCCACTCGTGGGCCCCCGACACCTACGAGGGCGCGCCGACCCCGGTGACCGCCTTCTTGTCGGTGGCCAGCAAGGCGGCGGGATTCGTCGCTCTGGTCACGCTGATCTACGTGGGATTCCCTCAGGCCAAGGACGTGTGGCAGCCGTTCTTGTGGGTGCTCGCCGCGCTCACGATGACCTACGGCAACCTGCTCGCCCTCCGTCAGACGAACATCGTCCGCATGCTCGCCTACTCGAGCATCAGCCAAGGCGGGTTCATCCTGATGCCGCTGGCCGTGGCGGGCACCGGTGACGCGGCCGGTCCGGCTCTGCAATCCGTCGTCGTCTACCTGTTGGTGTACGCCGCCATGAACCTCGGCATGTTCGCCGTCGTCATCGCGGCTTCGCGCACGACGCGCAGTGGTGAGATCAGCAGTTTCGGGGGTTTGTTCTCCTATGCGCCGGGGCTAGGCGTGCTGATGACGATCTTCCTCGCGTCCTTGGCGGGCATTCCTCCGCTCGGCGGCTGGATCGCCAAGTTCAGTGCCTTCCGCGCCGTGCTCGAGGCCGGCAACGGTTGGGCCTACGCCATCGCGGTGATCGGTGCCGTCAACTCGGTGGTGGCCTTCGGTTACTACGGCAGCATCATGCGCGAGATCTGGATGAAGCCGGCGCCCAACGGCGAGACCACGGCGGTTCGCACCCCCAGTTCGTTGGTGGCGGCCATGACCATCGCGGTCGCCGGCACGCTGCTGTTCGGCATCCTGCCGGGAACGATTATGCGCTTCGGCGATCTGGTCGACCTCACCGGTGCCTTCGGCGGCTGACCACATCGCCCGGGCGATCGCGTCCGGTGGGGGAGCGATTCCCTTCGACGCGTTCATGGATCTGGCGCTCTACGGACCGACAGGTTTCTACAACTCCGGTGGTCGCGCCGGTCGGCGGGGCGATTTCATCACCTCACCGGAAGTCGGACCACTGTTCGGTGCGGTGGTGGCACGGGCCCTCGATGCGTGGTGGACCGAGATGGGTTCGCCCGACGACTTCCGCGTCTTCGACGTCGGTGCCGGGCCCGGCACCTTGGCGCGATCGGTTTTGGCCGCCGAGCCGCGGTGTCTGAACGGCGAGCACACACGATACGTGTGCGTGGAAACGAGTTTGCCCCAGCGTGACATCCACCCGGATGGTGTGACGTCGCTCCCGACGCTTCCCGAGGGCGAGCTGCGGGGCGTGGTGTTGGCCAACGAGTTGCTCGACAACTTGGCTTTCGGACTGCTCGTCCACGACGGTCAGTGGCGTGAATCGTGGGTGACGACGAGCGGTGACTCATTCGTCGAAGTGCTGCGTGAGTGTGACCCACCACCGTTCGCGCTGCCCGAACGTCCCGCGCACGGCTCGCGCGTTCCGTGGCAACGGGCCGCGGGGGAGTGGACCGCCGACGTGCTCGCCCGTCTTTCCGGTCGACTGGCGGTGTTCGACTACGCGGTCATGACCACCTCCGAACTCGCCGTCCGTCCGTGGCGTGACTGGTTGCGTACCTATCGTGGGCAGGAACGAGGCGCGCATTATCTGCGTGACGTCGGCGGGCAGGACATCACCACCGAAGTGTGCATCGACCAACTGATCGTCGCGTGCGGCGAACCCGACGCGGTACGTTCGCAGGCGCAGTTCCTTGGGCGCTGGGGTATCGACGAACTCGTGGAGGAGGGACGTCGGGTGTGGAACGCCGAGGCCGCGCGACCGGGCTTGAACGCGCTGCGGATGCGCAGTCGGATCAGCGAATCCGAAGCGTTGTCGGACCCCGCGGGACTGGGCGGATTCACGGTGCTGGAGTGGGTTAGGGTCGCCAAGTGATCATCGTCGAGAGCCTGACCAAGAAGTACGGCTCGGC
>JBJTBM010000107.1:0-4810 GCA_046091365.1 Acidimicrobiia bacterium
CAGGTACACTTTTCCCGCCCGTCAGGCGCAGCACAGAGGACGAAGACACATGAAGGCCGACATCCACCCGAACTACACCCTCACCACGGTGCGTTGCTCCTGTGGCAACACCTTCGAGACCCGTTCCACCCGTGGCGGCGAACTCAACATCGAACTCTGCAACGAGTGTCACCCGTACTTCACCGGCAAGCAGAAGCTCGTCGACACCGGTGGCCGCGTCGAGCGCTTCAACAAGCGCTACGGCGCTCGCAAGACCAAGTCCTGACGCGACCATTCTCGGTCTGCGATGTGCCCTTCACGGGCACCGTCGTGACCCGGAACGCCGATATTGACGAATCCTTGAAGACTCCCCGCCGATCGGGGCTGGAGTGAACCCAACGTCCGGCCGATAATGGTCCCGTGATTCCGGTCGGTGATCTCGAACACCTGTTGCGCCGCACCGAGTTCGTCGCACGTCCGGCCCGGGTCTCCGCGCTCTCGTCGCTCACGCTCGAGCAGGCCGTCGACGACATCCTCGACGTGTCGCTCAATCCGTCCGATGCGACCGACCCCGCCACGGTGACCGACAGTCAGGGACGGCCCACCATCCGCCCCGAGGTGTTGGTGAATTGGTGGCTCGACCGCATGGTGGCGGTGCCGCGGCCCATCGCCGAGCGGATGACGTTCTTCTGGCACGGGCGACTCACCTCCGCCTACGAGAAGGTGACCTCGCCGTTCCTGTTGCTCGCGCAGAACCGCACCTATCGACGACTCGCCTTGGGCGACTACCGCGCGCTCCTGCACGCCATGGCCATCGACCCGGCGATGTTGTTGTACCTCGACAACGCCCGAAACGTGAAGGCCGCGCCGAACCAGAACTTCGCGCGAGAGTTGCTCGAACTGTTCACGCTCGGCGTGGGCAACTACACCGAGGCCGACGTGGCGGGGGTGTCGCGGGCGTGGACCGGCCACACTTACAACCGCACCACTGCCTCGTACACCTTCAACCCCGCCAACCACGACAAGGGGCAGAAGACGATCTTCGGTGTCACGCGCGCGTGGGACGGTCCGGATGTTCTCGACCACCTGCTGGACGACGCCACGCTGCGCACCATCGCCTCGCGTCACCTGGCTCGGGCCATGTGGGAGTCCTTCGCGCATCCGGGTGCACCAGCCAACGTGGTCAACCAACTCGCCGACGGTTTCGTGGCGGGTGGTTTCGACATCAAGGCCCTCGTGCGGTCCATGTTGTTGCGACCCGAGTTCTACTCGCAGACCGCAAAGACCGGACTGGTTCGGCCGCCCGTCGACTACGTGGTGGCCGTCCTCGAGGCGTCGGGTTTCGCCGCATCGGTTGCGAACCCGCTGTACCACATGGTCAACATGGGCCAGGTCCCGTTCAATCCGCCCAACGTGTCGGGTTGGCGGCCCAACTCGGCGTGGATCAACGCCACCGCGT
Organism: Acidimicrobiia bacterium; assembly: GCA_046091365.1. Lineage (GTDB taxonomy): Bacteria > Actinomycetota > Acidimicrobiia > Acidimicrobiales > Ilumatobacteraceae > Casp-actino8. The sequence continues at coordinate 1,439 of JBJTBM010000107.1, forward strand.
GGGCGGCCCGCATGTCGCTCGCCGGCAAGGTGGCGGTGCAGATGCAGGCATCGGGCAGGTTCGGCGGGTTCGGTTCGCTCTCGGCCCCGGCCGTCGCCGACCGCACGTCCAACATCGCGCGCGTCCGTCTGTCGGCGCGCAGTCGGGCGGTCATCGAGGGCATCGTTACCACCGAACGGCGGTTCGCGCTGGCCGGCTCGGCCGGCGAGGTCGGGTCGTCCATCGCGGCCACCTTCGACTCGCCGGAGTTCAACCTGTCATGAACGTCGACTCGGCGTCCTCGGCGTTTCGTCGTCTCTCGGTCGCGGGCTCGACGGCGTTCGACCCGGTCTCGTTGTCGCGTCGTCGCTTCCTGCAGGCCGTGTCACTCGGTGTCGCGGTGCCGTTGGCCATGGGCACCCTCTTCGACGAACGGGCCCTCGCGTCCATCGGATCGGACCCGTTGTTACCCGGTGAGGGCGTGCTCATCCTCGTGGGCATGTACGGCGGCAACGACGGCATGAACACCGTGGTGCCGTACGCGAGCGCCGACTACGCGCGTCGTCGTTCGAACATCGCGCTCACCGGAACCCACGACCTGAACGGCCGGGTCGGGCTGCATCCGGCGCTCACCACGGTGAAGCGTCTGTACGACGCGGGTCAGGTGGCGGTCGTGCAGAACGTCGGCGTGCCCAACCCCGACTTCAGCCATTTCACTTCCATGGCGTCGTGGATGCGCGGTGAGACATCGACGCCGTCGGGCACGGGGTGGCTCGGTCGTTGGCTCGACACGCACGCCGACGATGTGTTCTCGGCGGTGTCGTTGGGCTCGTCGGTGCCCCTGCACCTCGTCGGACGCTCATCGCGGGGCACGGCCGTGGGCTTCCGCGGCTCGATGTTCGGGGTGACGACCAACCCGGCCCATCAGCGTCACTTCGACGCGTTGCGCGGATTCGCCGGCAGTGGCATCGGAGGCTGGCACGACTCCATCGCCTCGGCGATCTCCCTCGAACTCGATGTCGCGCGCGCCGTGGCGAATATCGACCAGCCCGCGGGTTCGATGCCCGAGATCGTGGCCAAGATGACCATGGCCGCGCGACTGGTGAACGCCGACATCGGATGTCGCGTCGTCGACGTGTCGTGGGGAGGTTTCGACACGCACGCCAACGAGCTCACCGACCACGGCAGGCGCATGGCCGAGTTCGACGCGGCGATCGCCGCGTTGTACGCGACGCTGGACCCATCGCTGACCGATCGCGTGACCGTCATGACGTGGTCGGAGTTCGGACGCACCTTCTCGTCCACCGCGTCGGGCGGCACCGACCATGGTTCGGTGAACCCACTGTTCGTGATCGGTCGCAACGTGGCCGGTGGTCTCTTCGGGGACACGCCATCTCTCGTCGGATCGAACGACCGACCGCAACCGACGGTCGACTTCCGCTCGGTGTACACGTCGGTGATCGACGGTTGGCTCGGTGGTGGTGCGGCACAGATCATCGGAGGGGTTTACTCCGACCTCGGTCTCTTCCGAACCGGCCCGGGGAGTGACACTCCCTCCTCGACGCCGGCCCGCCCCATTGGCAGCGGTGGCGCCTACGTGGGCATCGTGCCGCAACGCATTTTCGACTCCCGTAACGCCATCGGAACCACGGGTCGTCGGCGGATCGGACCGGGTGAGCGGGTGACTATCGCAGTGGCCGGCGTCGGTGCGGTACCGGCCACCGGCGTGACGAGCGTGGCCGTCAACATCACCTCGACCGACGCCACGAGTGACTCATACATCACCGCTTGGCCCTCGGATCGGTCGCGTCCCGACACCTCGAACCTCAATCCGCGTCCGGGTCGTACCGTTCCCAACTTCGCCCTCGTCACCGTGGCCCCCGACGGCACCATCTCGATCTTCAACGAGAGGGGCTCGGGCCACGTGATCGTCGATGCCGTCGGATACCACACCACGTCCGGTGGCGCGGGCTTCGTTCCCTTGGCCCCCGCTCGCATCATGGACACGCGTTCGGGCGTCGGCGCTCCGGCCGGAAAGGTGGGACCCGGTCGGGTGATCGATCTGGTGGTCGCCGGAGTCGGCGGAGTCCCGAACTCGGGTTCGGAGGTGGCGGTGCTCAACGTCACCGCGACCGCGGCCGACGAGGAATCGTTCGTCACTGTGTGGCCGACGGGAACGTCGATGCCCGACGCGTCCACGCTGAACATGTCGCGGGGACGCACCGTGCCGAACCTGGTCCTGGCACGACTGGGCGACGGGGGACGGGTGAGCCTGTTCAACTCCCGTGGTTCGACGCACCTCATCGCCGACGTGGTCGGTCACTTCTCGTCGGGCAGCGCGGTGCGTTTCACGGCCGTCGAGCCGACGCGCGTCCTCGACACCCGACGCAACCTCGGTGCGTCGGGTCCGGTGGGCGACCGGGCCTTCTCGCTGTCGTTGCCCGGCGTCGCCAACGGAACCGTGGCCGTGGTCCTCAATGTCACCGCAACCTCGCCGACCGCCGAGAGTTACGCCACCGTGTGGGCCTCGGGTCGCGCGCGGCCCGGCACGTCGAACCTCAACTATTCGCGTGGTGACACCGTTGCCAACGCAGTGATCGCCGAAGTCGGCCCCGACGGACGCGTCCAATTCGCCAATGCGTTGGGTTCGGTCCATCTGATCGCCGACCTGGTCGGGTGCTTCGTCGCCTGACGGAGGTCCCCTCGTATCCTGCAGGGGTGTCCGCACCCATGGATCCCGAGGTTCGCGCCCGCCTGCTCGGTCTCAAGTTGCACGCCCTCGTGCGCGAGCACTTCGGCGACGTGGAACCCGACGCCCAGGCCGGTCTCAGCGTTGGTGCGGCCTCGGCTCACGGCGACACCGCGTGGGCGCTCATCGAGGAACGCACGGAGCGCGGTCTGGGTGTGGCCTTGGCCTGGGCGTCGAAGCGGGGTTCGAAGGTCGTTCACGTTCTGGCGTCGGAGCACACCGGAACCTTGGCCCGACGCGCGACGCAGTTCACCACCGACGTGAAGGTGTGGAAGGTCGACGGCATCTCCATCGCGCCGGCGACGCCCGATCCCCAGTCAACCGAACCGGCTCCGTTGCCCGATCATCTGGCGTTCGTGGACACCATTCGCGCCAGTGGTGCCGACGTCGTGATCGAGCACGGCATGGTCACGGGCGAGGTGGTCGGTCTCGAGGTGTGTCGGGTCGTCGACGATCCGGTCACCGGAGCGCATCGGCTCGAGGTGGGTGTCGGTGAACACGATCGCGAGGCGTTCGCCATGTTGCACGGGGACACACCCACCACGGCGTCGCTCGAACGCATCGTGAAGGTGGTCGCGCACCATCGCGCGCCGGGCGCCGACCCGCATCCCCTCAACCGGCTCGGTGCCGAACGGGCGCTGCGC
>JBJTBM010000108.1:0-16290 GCA_046091365.1 Acidimicrobiia bacterium
TCGGTCGACGTCACCGAGGTGTTCCCCAACGTCACGCCGTTCGCGAGATCCTCGATACGACGGATCTCGTCGTCACCGACCGCCGCGTAGTGACTGAAGTCGAATCGCAAACGAACGTCGTCGACGAGCGAACCGGCCTGCTTCACGTGGTCGCCGAGCACCTCTCGGAGTGCCCAGTGCAACACGTGGGTCGCCGTGTGGTGTCGTCGGATCGCCGCGCGGCGGGACCGATCACTGCTCGCTTCGACCGTCTGACCCACGGCGATCTCACCGGCGACCACCAGACAAGCGTGGCGCCTCAATCCGGGGAGGGCGAACGTGGTGTCGAGCACCTCGAGCACACCGTCGGGACCGGTGATCCGACCGGTGTCACCCACCTGACCTCCGCTCTCGGCGTAGAACGGGGTTCGATCGAGGAAGACTTCCGTGGTGCCGTCGCCGACGTCGACGATTCCGACGACCCGAGACGTGCTGACGTCGTCGGTGTACCCGTCGAACAACGTTTGACCCGATTCATCCACGATCTCGCGGTACAGGTCGAGTCGGTCGGCACCTCCGGAGGCGTCCTTGCGGGCTGCTTTGGCGCGCTCACGTTGACGGGCCATCTCGGACTCGAAGCCGGCGATGTCGACGGCCATGTCGCGCTCGGCCACGATCTCCTCGGTGACCTCGAGGGGGAACCCGTACGTGTCGTGCAACAGGAACGCGGTGCCACCCGACAGTCCTCGGGACTCGCGCGCCGCGGCGTCGAGCTCGTCGGACAGAATTCCGAGACCGGTCTTCAGTGTCTGACGGAAACGCTCCTCCTCCTTGGTCAGCACGCCGAGGACGAAATCCTTCTGGCGAACGACGTCCGGATACGCCTCACCCATGACCTCGATCGCCGCCTCGACCATGCGGGGCATCACGAGGCTCTCGGTACCCAGCATGAAGGCGTGGCGAACCGCTCGCCGGATGATGCGCCGCAGGACGTAGCCCCGACCCTCGTTCGACGGGAAGACCCCGTCGGACACGAGCATGGTGCTCGATCGCGCGTGTTCGGCGAGGACCCTCAGGCTGAACGACGCCCGATCGTCGTAGTCGCCGATCACGTACCGTGCGCCGGTCGCGGATTGCGCGGCCTCCACCAAGGGGAACAGGGCGTCGGTCTCCCACACGGAGTCCTTGCCCTGTACGAGGGCCAGGATGCGTTCGAGACCCGCCCCGGTGTCGATCGACGGCTTGGGCAGCAGGCTGCGCGAACCGTCGGGAGCCTGGTTGTACTGCATGAACACCAGGTTCCAGAACTCCATGAACCGGTCGCCGTGCGGATCGTTGAGCGGTCCGCCCGGGGGCCCGAACGACGGACCGCGGTCGATGTGCAACTCCGAGCACGGTCCGCAGGGACCGGTGTCGCCCATCTGCCAGAAATTGTCGATGTCGCCGAGGCGCTGGATGCGGTCCATCGGCACCCCGACCTGCTCGTGCCAGATCGCCTCGGCCTCATCGTCGCTGGTGTGCACGGTCACCCAGATGCGGTCGCCGTCGAATCCGAGGCGTTCGGTGACGAGTTCCCAACTCCACGGAATGGCCGACTCCTTGAAGTAGTCGCCGAAGGAAAAATTTCCCAGCATCTCGAAGAAGACGAGGTGGCGTTTGGTGCGTCCGACGTCGTCGAGATCGTTGTGCTTGCCGCCGGCGCGGGCGCACTTCTGTACCGAGGCCGCCCGCGTGAACGGCGCGGCCTCGTCACCGACGAAGTAGGGTTTGAACGGCACCATGCCGGCCACCGTGAACAGCACGGTCGGGTCGTGTGGGATGAGACTGGCCGAATCGACGGTGGAATGGCCGCGCTCGGCGAAGTAACCGGTGAAGGCGCGGCGCAATTCGTTGGCGGAGGAAGGGATCGACATCGCCTCGAGATGTTACCCCTCGTTCACTCACGGGAACGGGGACATTGTGGCGGTTGCCCGTAACCTGAGCGCGTGACCGACACCCTTCCCCACGACGCCGCTCGCAACTCGAACGCCGCGCCCAAGCCCCGGAAAGTCAGGGGCCTGTCCGGCCGGCACGAGGACCTCCACGAGATGATCTCGTTCGAGGATCCGAACGAACAGCGGGTGTGGATGATCGACGCCACCTTCATGCGTTCGTCGTGGAAGTGCATCTTCGGCGAGGGATGCCAAGGGGTGCACGAGCGTCCCACCCCGCAGTTGAACGAGGGGTGCTGCTCGCACGGCGCGCACTTCGTCGACGAGGCCGACGTCGCCAACGTGGTCAAGCACGTCGTGCGTCTGACCTCCGATCAGTGGCAGATGAAGGGCAAGGCCGACAAGAAGGGCTTCCTGAAGAAGCACAAGAACGGCGACACCACCACTCGACGGGTCGACGGGGCGTGCATTTTCCTCAACCGTCCCGGATTCGGCGGCGGCGCCGGGTGCGCCTTCCACATCGCGGCCATCGAAGCCGGCGAACGGCCGCTGGACTGGAAGCCGAACGTCTGCTGGCAGCTCCCGATCCGACTCGAACACCACACCGACACGAGTGGCTGGGTGACGACCTTCGTGCGAGAGTGGAAGAGGCGTGACTGGGGCAACGACGGCGACGATCTCCATTGGTGGTGCACCGACACCCCCGATGCGTTCGTGGGTCGCGAACCGGTCTACAAGTACCTGCGGGAAGAGCTCATCGAAACCGTCGGACCGACCGTCTACGAACTGATGGTCGAGGTCCTCGAGCGAGTCGATGCCGAGCCGATCCCCCACCCGGTCACCGTCAAGTCCCGGAAGAAAGCGTGATTAGCCGGACTTCTTGAAGGCCTTGCGACGATCCTCGAGTCCGAGGTGTTGTTTGCGGATACGGATGCTCTTGGGCGTCACCTCGACCAGTTCGTCGTCGGCGATCCACTCGATGGCCGTCTCGAGGGTGTGGATCGTCGGGGCGGCCAGCTTCACTCCGTCGTCGTGACTGTGCGTGCGGATGTTGTTCTTCTCCTTGGCCCGAACGGCGTTCACCACCATCTCGTCGCCTCGCGCGCTCTCGCCAATCACCATGCCCTCGTAGGTTCGCTCGCCTGGTTCGACGAACAACGTTCCGCGCAGTTGCAGATTGTCCAAAGCGTACGCGGTCACGGCACCTTCGCGATCGGAGATCATCGCCCCGCCGGTGCGGTGAGGGAGGTCGCCACACCAAGGCATCCATCCCGCGTGGTGCTGGTGCAGCATCGCGGTTCCCCGAGTCACCGTGAGCAGGAGGGACCGGAATCCGATGAGTCCCCGGCTCGGGCATTCGAAGGTGATGACCGTCCGACCGGGATCGCCCGGTCGCAGGTCGACCACCCGTCCCTTGCGTGGGGCGAGAGTCTGGGTGACCGCACCGACGTGCTCTTCGGGCACGTCGCAGACCCCGCGTTCGAGTGGCTCGAATTTCTTGCCGTTGACTTCCTTGGTGATCACCTCAGGACGACTCACCTGTAATTCGAAACCCTCGCGACGCATCGACTCGATGAGGACCGCGAGTTGCAACTCGCCACGACCGGCGACTTCCATCACTTCGGCGGAATCGGTCTGGTGCAATTTGATGGAGACGTTGCCGAGCACCTCTTTGTTGAGACGGTCGATCAGATGTCGACTGGTGAGGAACTTTCCGTCCCGGCCGGCGAAGGGTGAGGTGTTGACGCCGAAGGTCATGCGCAACACCGGTTCGTCGACCATCAAGCGGGGCAGCGGAACCGGATCAGTGACCGAGGCGATCGTGTCCCCGATCTCCACCTCCGGAAAGCCCGCGACAACGAAGAGGTCGCCGGCGAACAACTCGTCCCGCTCGACACGACCGACGCCCGAATACGCCATGAGTTGGGCCAGACGCCGCTTCAGCGGCGGTTGCCCTTCGACGAACTCCTCCTCGAGCAAGGCGACCATGTCTCCCTTGCGCAACGCTCCTTGATAGATGCGGCCAACGGCAAGCCGTCCGAGGTAGTCGGAGGCGTCGAGGTTCGTCACCAGCGCCTGCAGGGGGGCAGACGGATCGCCGTCGGGTGCGGGGATCCGACGCAGGATCGTGTCGAGCAACGGTGAGAGATCGGCATCGTCGTCGGGCATACCGAGACCCACCATGGCCCGACCCTCACGGGCCACCGCCGAGATCACCTCGAATTCGATGTGGTGATCGGCGGCCTCGAGGTCGATGAACAACTGATACACCTCGTCGAGGACCTCCTCTGCGCGTGCGTCCGAACGGTCGACCTTGTTGATCACCACGACGGCGGGCAAGTCTCGCGCCAGCGCCTTCTGCAACACGTAGCGCGTCTGCGGAAGCGGCCCCTCGGCCGCGTCGACGAGCAGGAGGACGCCGTCGACCATCGTCAGCGCCCGCTCGACCTCACCCCCGAAGTCGGCGTGACCCGGTGTGTCGACGAGGTTGATCTTGGTGCCCTTCCACGTCACCGAGGCGGCTTTGGCGAGGATCGTGATTCCGCGCTCGCGCTCCTGGTCGTTGGAGTCCATGACCCGGTCGACGACCTGTTGGTGCGCCGCGAAGGTGCCGGTCGCTCGGAGCAGAGCATCGACGAGGGTGGTTTTTCCGTGGTCGACATGGGCCACGAGCGCGACGTTACGAAGGGGGTTCGCCATGATTCGGTTCGCCTCGACGTCAGTCGACGTCGTCGGTCTCGGCCGAGTCGGTGCCCTCGTCGAGGTCGTCGTCGTCATCATCCTCGTCGAACACCACGCCGTACTTCTCGGCGAGGGCCGCGTATTCATCGTCTTGCGAACGAGGTCCGCGCTCGGTGGCCCCGAGTCCGAGATCGAACGCGCTCGGACCGGCTTGCTTCAATTTGCGCGCTTCTTCAAAACGACGGTGACGTCCCTTTTTCACGGCAGGGCTCCGAACTTCTCTGGGGGCTGGCGCGGGCGCGACGCCCGCTGGGGCTCAATCATCTTAGGTCGCCAATGCCCCGAACGCTGGGGATATCCGACCGAAACGGGCCGAAACACGGGTTGGCGTTGCCCGTTCCGGCGATTCAGTGTGGACCAGGACCGTTCGGGGCCGAGTCGCTCGGGGCGTCGATCAGCCGCAGTCCACCGCGGCCGTCGAACGACAGACCGCGACGCCCCGACAAGAGATCTTCCAAATGGGAGCCGACCAGGTCGTGGCGCCATCCGGCAGCCAGACGGGCGTCGGGGTCGTGTCGCAGGAAGGTCACGATGTCGTTGCGGGTGGCCAGAAGGGCGGTGTCGACCTCGCTCGTGCGGGCCACCTCGCTGATCCAGGCCGACACCAAGGTCACCGCGGGACGCAAATTGCGGTCGAGCTCCTCCACGTCGGAGTTCGGCAGATCGGCACGCCGCTCGCGCCCGCGTTGCACGGCCGCCAGGATCTCGGGTCCGATGGACCCCCGGGTGTGTCGGTCATCGACCCCGCGCGCCTGGGACAACTCGCCGATCGTCGACGGATCGCGCTGGGCGATGCCCTGCAGAGCCAGATCCGGAAGCACTTGACGCGGCGGGATGTCGCTGGCCATGGCGCGCCGTTCGCGCCACTCTGCCACAGCCGACAGGATGCCCCGCGTACGGGGTTTCATACCCCGCAGATCCTTCTGACGCAACCACGCTTCGGCTGGATCGGCGGGTCCGGTCTTCTTCGAGCGCAACTCCTCACAGGCCTGCTCGGCCCACTCGAGACGACCCCGTGCGACCAGGCGCTCACCGAGTTGGTCGTGAAGCCGCAGGAGGTGTTCGACGTCGGCGATGGCGTACGAGCGTTGGGCCTCGCTGAGCGGGCGGCGCAACCAGTCGGTCAGGCGATCACCCTTGGGAAGCGTGATCTTCATCTCGGCGTTCACGAGCGAGGCCAGTGACGGAGTGGAATAGCCGAGGAAACCGGCAGCGATCTGGGTGTCGAACATTCGAGCGGGAACCCGTCCGACCGCGTGCGTCAGGACGTCGAGATCCTGTTGGGCCGCGTGGAAGACGATCAGGTTCCCGGATCCGAAAAGTCGCGCGAGAGGCGCGATGTCGAGCGACAGGGGGTCGATGATCGCCATGCCGTCACTCCACGCCAACTGAACGAGGGCCAGTCGCGGAAAATACGTTCGCTCGCGGTGGAATTCGGTGTCGAGGGCCACGCGGGGTTCGCCGGCGAGACGGTCTAGTAACGAGCCGAACGCCTCGTCGCTCTCGATGGTCTCGAACATCACCGAGGGTTCGACCCTTCGACGACCTCTCGTCCGCTCATCGCCCACGCCATGGTGCCCCCGGCCACGTTGACGACCTCGACACCGATGCTCGCCAGCATCGAGCCGGCGTTGGCACTACGCCCTCCGGCCTTGCAGATCAGGTGCGTCGGTCCGCCGTCGGGGTTGCGACACTCGTCGAGGCGGTCCGCCAGCTCCGATAGCGGCACCAGAATCGCACCGGGCACGTGCCCCGAAAGGTACTCATCGACCTCGCGGACGTCGACCAGGAAGGCTCCGGCGGCCAAGGCCGCATCGAGTCCGTCGACGTCCGTCTCCGTGAGGGCCATACGTGCAGGCTACCGGAGGTCCTCGGGACGGTTGACGTTTCGCATCGCGTGCGACCTCACTTCGACGGTACGAACCCGCAGAGAACCGAGCACGCCGTGCACGGACAGTAGATCGGCCTCGAGTGCTCGTTCGACGCATCCGAGAGCCTCGCCACCCCACCATCCGAGGAGCGGTTGATCGTCGCTGTCCGCGCACGCGTGTACGACGTCGCAGTCGTCGCGCGTGCAATCGGCGATAGCCCCGACGGACGTCGCGTCGAGGTCGAAAAGGTCGACGGCCACCACGAACACCCACGGCGCCAATCTCAAGGCGGTGGCCAGTCCTCCCAGCGGCCCGCGCCCGTGCACACGGTCAGCGTGATGCGCGACGTCGCCGAAACGCTCCGGATCGCCGCCAACGAGGCGCACGTCGACGAAGCCGCATTCGTTCAGCAAATCGCGGATCCGGCGCCAAGCGGGTGCACCGTCGATCTCGATCGTGGCCTTGTCGCGTCCCATGCGGGACGACTCCCCGCCCACGAGGATGCACGCGGGTTCGGGCCTCACGACCCTTCCGGCACCCCGTGCGGCTCGAGTTGGAGCACGAAGAGTCGGCACCGCTCGGCCTCGTCGGATTCCCCGATCTCATCGGCGGCCGCGGACAGCCGGGCCAGTGCCCGCAGGAAGCCACGGTTCGGCTCGTGCTCCCAGCGTACGTATCCCGAACCGCGCCATCCGTTCTGTCGCAACGAGTCGAGCCCCCGGTGGTACGCCACACGAAAGCAGGCGTATCGCTCGACCTGGTCGCGGCCGAGGTTGCCCAACTCGACCCAGGCATCGACAAAGCGAGGATGCCGAGCGACCACGGCGGCGACGGCATCGCGTCGAACCGCGGGCTCCACGGCCACGGCTTGGCGAAGTTCATGGCGTGCGGCGGCGTCGAAATCCGGTAGACGTGTGCTCGGTGGGCCTTCGGCAGTCAGGCGAACCGCGCTCGATGGAGATTCTTGCGCCATGGGGAGATGCTAGTTCGTCGGCCGGGAGCACGAGATGAGCGACGCGACGTATCGGTGTTCCGTAACCTGTCTCCCGTGAGCCTGCTGTCGATGTCCATCAGTCAGATCGAGAACGTGTCGCTCGCCGGCGCGATCCTGCCCGTCGTGGTCGGTCTGGTGCTGATGAAATTCGTGGCCAAGGCGATGTTGCGCACCGTGATCATGGCAGTCGCGCTGGTCGTCGGGATCGCCGTCTACAGCCAACGCAGCGACATCCAGGCGTGTTACGACGAGGCCCGGACGAGCGCCGCCGCCGGAGAGACCGCGGTCACCTGTTCGTTCTTCGGCCAAGACGTCACGCTGGCCCCGTGACGCCGGGCCCACCGACGAAGGAACCCGATCGCAAGCGCTCCAGCATCGGCTCGATCAGGGCCCGTTTAAATTTTTCGGGCATGTCGGAATGGGCGTTGTGTCGGGCATCGGGCAACGCGACCACGATCGCATCACCGACCGTCTCGCCGATCGTGTGAGCCGAACGCTCGAACTGGGGTCGACTCCCGCGACCATGACCTGACACGATCGGACACAGGATCTCGGCCGGGTTCCACGGGCGCCCCCGCCGAATCGACGTCATCTCGCCAACCAGGGCGGGGCCCTCGGATCGTCGCTCGAGCCGGGTGCGTTCGGGAAGTCGGTCCCAACGTTGCGACCCCACCACCCGGCGCATGAACTCCTCTGCTGCGTCCTCGGGACGATCCGACATCGACGCCGCCACGGATCCGCCGGAATCGGTCGGCCACCATGGTTCCCAACTCATCGGAACCTCGAAGACGACGACCCCACGCATCAGGTCCGGACGTCGTCCGGCGGCGGCCAGTGCGATCACACCACCCAGACTGTGACCGACGACGATCGACGGCACCTGGTCGATGACGGACAACAGATCATCGACGTGATCGGCGATCTCGAAAGTCTCTCCGACGGCCCGCGAGCGCCCGTAGCCACGTCGATCGTAGGTGACGACTTCACCGTCGGGTCGCAGGTGCTTGGTCAAGCGGGCGAAGCCACCCTGACGGTCCATGCTCCCGTGCACCAGGACGAAACGAAGGGGACCACCAGGGTGGACGGTTCGGTGCAACTCGGGTCGGACTGCGGGGCGAGGGTCCACGCCTGCTTATCTAGTCGGTCGTGGAGATCATTCTCGTGCGTCATGCGATTCCCCAGCGACGAGAAACCGTCGACGGCCCGGCCGACCCCGAGTTGTCGGCGGACGGACACCGCCAGGCCGCTCTCGCGGCCGAGTACATGGCCAGCGAACCCATCGACGCCCTCTACTGCAGTCCGATGCGACGGGCGCGCCAGACCGCCGAACCCTTCGCGCGGGTTCTCGGACGCGCCGCCACGCCGCTCGACGGGGTGGCGGAATACGACCGCAACAGCAACGAATACGTGCCCATCGAAGAATTGAAAGCCACCAGCGATCCCCGCTGGCAAGCCATGCTCGACGGACAGTGGCCGCCGTCGGACGAGCCCGAAGAGGCGTTCGTCGCCCGCGTCATCAGTACCGTCGAGGGCTTGATCGAGGCCCATCCCGGCCAGAAGGTTGTCGTGGTCTGCCACGGCGGGGTGATCAACGCCTACGCCGCCCACGTTCTCGGTCTCGATCTCGGACGTCGACGCTCGTTCTTTTATCCGAACTACACGAGCATTCACCGGTTCGCCGCGGCCCGTTCGGGCGAACGCAGCATCGTCACCTTGAACGAGACCTCGCACCTGCGCGGTTCCGGGCTCCCCATCGGATTGTTTCAGCGTTGACCGCACCCCGTCGATGATCCGATAGAACGGCGTCATGAGCGCCGACCTCGTGGCCGATCTGCTGCGACACCTCGACGCCTCGGTGTCTCCAGCCCATTCCACGGCGCATGTCGCCGCGCGCCTCGCCGGTGTCGGATTCGACGAACTGCCGTTCACGTCGACGGGCGACGGTGGAACGGCACTGCCCCCACGGGGGTTCGTGCGTTCAGCCGGTCTCCTGCTCGCGTGGAGTGGCACCACCGGACCCTTCCGCATCACCGGCGCCCACACCGACAGTCCGGGCTTGCGGGTCAAACCCCGACCCGATGCCGCGACGGCGGGTTGGAAGCAGATCGCCGTCGAGGTGTACGGCGGGATTCTCAACAATTCCTGGCTCGACCGCGATCTCGCCGTGGCCGGTCGGCTTGTGGCCGACGACGGCTCTGTCGTGCTGGTCGATTCGGTCGAACCAGTGGCCCGTGTGCCCCAACTCGCGGTCCATCTCGATCGTGATGTGAACGATCGCGGGTTGGTCCTCGATCGCCAGGTACACCTCACGCCGGTGTGGGGACTCGGAGCGGCGAATCCGGGCGAATTCATCGCCGACCTGGCCCGTGTTGCCGGTGTCGAGCCGAGGAAGGTGGTCTCCCACGAACTGAACCTGTACGACGTGACCCCGGCTCGGGTCTTCGCCCACGGCACGCTGCTCGCCTCCGGACGTCTCGACAACCAGGTCAGCTGTTGGGCGGCGACCACCGCCCTGATCGACACCCCGTCCGACTCCGGACGGACCGCTGTGATCGCCTTGTTCGACCACGAAGAAGTCGGTAGCGAAAGCACGCACGGTGCGGCCGGTCCGCATCTGCGTTGGCTCCTCGAGAGGTTGAACCTCGACGGTTCGTTCCGCGACCGTTGCGCTTCATCGGCCTGCGTCTCAGCGGACAACGCCCACAGCGTCCATCCGAACTACCCGGAGCGCCATGAACCGGGGCACCGCCCCATCGCCAACGGCGGACCCGTCGTGAAATGGAACGCCAACCAGCGCTACGCGACCACCGCCGAGACGGCCGCCTCCTTCCGAGCGGCGTGCGCCGCCGCGGGGGTGCCGTCCCAGGACTTCGTCAGCCGCAACAACATGCCATGCGGCTCCACCATCGGACCGATCTCGTCGACCCTGCTCGGGATTCCCACCGTCGACGTCGGTGTGGCCCAGTTGTCGATGCACTCGGCGCGCGAGATGTGCGGGGCGCAGGATCCGGCGTTGCTCGCGCGAGCCCTGACGGCCTTCAACACCCTCTGACTTTCGACAGAATCCGAGCGATCAGACGCGACGCATCGCGTCGTCGAACAACTCCTGGAGTCGGGAGTGGAGTTCGAGCGAGACTTCCTTGACCGCGGCGCGCGGCATACGACCTTCCACCGACGCCGGTGCCGGGATCGGGGCACCGATCACGACCACCACCTTGCGCGGCCACAGGAACTTGGCACCTTTTCCCATCACCCGTTCGCTTCCACCGATTCCGACCGGGACGATCGGCACTCCCGCCTTGCACGCGATGTAGGCGGCCCCGTCCATCAATGGTTCGACCATCGGCCCGGATTTGCGCTCACCTTCGGGAAACAACACCAGTGGCTCTCCGGACTGCAGCACCTGGATTCCACGCGTCACCGCTTGACGGTCGGCCGAACCCCGTGTGACCGGAAAGGCGCCGAGTGCCGACAGGACCCAGCCGATCGGCCGCTTCTTCCACAGCGAGTCCTTACCCATGAATCGCAGACGACGACGGGTGCATGCCGAGGCGATCGGTGTGTCGATGTAACTGCGGTGCACCGGTGCCAGGACGAATGGTCCGCTGGTCGGGATGTTCCCGCGACCGTGGATTCGCATGCGACACCACGTGCACAGCACCAGCGTGACCAAACCACGGACCAGGGCGTAGAACGACCGACTACTCCGTCCGTTTCCGGCGAGATACGACTCGACTCCGCTCAACGGCCCTCCTCGTACATTCGCGCGATCTCCTCGACGATCGCATCCACCGAGCGACCTCCGGTGTCGACCACGACCGCATCGGGCACCGTGAGCAATGGGCTGTCGGTCCGGGTCGAGTCCTTGTGATCCCGATCGGCGATCAACGCCTCCATCTCGTCGACGTCTCCTCCCACCTCGGCGACCCGTCGCTCGGCACGAACCCGCGCTGAAGCGGTGAGATAGATCTTGAGTCGCGCGTCCGGGAAGACCACTGATCCGATGTCGCGCCCCTCGATCACTCCCCCGCGACGGTCGTCGCCCCACCGACGTTGTCGGCGTCGCATCGCCTCGCGCACTCCCGAATTGGACGCGACCATGCTCACCGCCGCCGTCACGGCCGATCCCCGGATCGCGACGGACACGTCGACGCCGTCGATGAGGGTGCGACCATCGGTCACCGAGAGCTCGCAACGATCAGCGAGATCGCGCACGGCCTCGGTGTCGCCGGGATCGATTCCACCCATCAGTGCGGCCTGGGTGACAGCCCGGTACATCGCCCCGGTGTCGAGGTATTCCAGACCGAGCCGCCGGGCCAGGGCCTTGGCAATCGTCGATTTCCCCGCACCCGCCGGACCGTCGATTGCCACGACGCCACTGACCACGTTCTCACCAACTCGTGCCGAGCGGGCGACCCTCGTCGTATCCGGACGAGCCTTGCACCCCCACGACCGCCCGCTCGCGGAAGTCGGTCAGGTTCGCCGCGCCGGCATACGTGAACGAACTACGCACTCCGGCCACGATCTGGTCGATGATGTCCTCGACCCCGGGACGTTCGGTGTCGAGGTACATTCGCGACGTCGAGATGCCCTCCTCGAACAGTTCCTTCCTGGCCCGTTCGAACATGCCCTCGGTGCGGGTGCGATTGCGAACCGCTCGATTCGAAGCCATCCCGAAGTTCTCCTTGTACAGGCGCCCCTCGGGGTCACGCAAGGTGTCGGCCGCTGACTCGTAGGTGCCGGCCAGCCAGGATCCGAACATCACACTTCCGGCACCGGCGGCCAACGCCAGAGCCACGTCGCGGGGATACCGGACTCCACCGTCGGCCCACACCGCTTTCCCCGAACGCCGAGCCTCGTCGGCGCACTCAAGCACCGCGGAGAACTGGGGTCGTCCGACGCCGGTCATCATCCGCGTGGTGCACATCGCGCCCGGTCCGACGCCGACCTTCACGATGTCGGCTCCCGCCGAGATCAGATCGCGGGTGCCCGAGGCCGTCACGACGTTGCCCGCCACCACGATCGCGGTCGGGGCGGCCGCACGGACCGCGGCCACGGCGTCGACCATTCGGGTCTGATGACCGTGCGCCGTGTCGACCACGAGAACATCCACGCCGAGCTCGGCCAGGCGTCGGGCCTTGGTGCCGGGATCGCCGTTGACCCCGATCGCCACCGATGTCGAGAACTCGCCGCGGGGGTTGAGCGCCGGTCGGTAGAGGGTGGACCGCAATGCTCCCTTGCGGGTGATGAGACCCAACAGTCGGCCGTCGTCGCCAACCACCGGCGCCGCAGTGAGTCGATGGCCCGACAGCCTTTGGAACACGTCCTCCATCGACACCGACGACTCGACGGTCAACAGATCGGTCGACATGACGTTGTGCAACTGGGTGAAACGGTCGTAGCCGGCAGCGTCGGCCTCGGTGAAAATTCCGAGAGGTCGGTGATCGGCGTCCACGACGATGACGACACCGTGCGCCCGCTTGTGGATCAAACTCAGTGCCTCGCCGACCGTGTCGGTCGGCGCCAGTGTGATCGGCGTTTCGAACACCGGATGACAGCCCTTGACGAAAGCCACGACGTCAGCGACGACGTCGAGCGGAATGTCCTGGGGAAGAACCACGAGGCCGCCTCGACGCGACACGGTTTCGGCCATCCGTCGCCCCGCCACCGCGGTCATGTTCGACACCACGATGGGGATCGTCGTGCCCACACCGTCGGTCGTCGACAGGTCGACATCGAGCCGACTACCGACCGCCGACATGCTCGGAACCATGAACACGTCGCTGTAGGTCAGGTCGTAAGGGGGCGGATTGTCGCTCAGGAATCTCATGTTGGTGTGGTCCTCGGACGGCCGCCTCAGGCTAGGGGGTATCTTGGCCGATGTGGGGAATGCGGATGATGCTTCGACGAAAGGTGGGAGCAACGACCCCTCCGTCGTTCTGGTGCACGGTTGGGGTGGCTCGTTCGCCGCGACCTGGCGGTCGAGTGGCTTCACCGAGTTGCTCGCCGATGCCGGACGCACGGTGATCGGGGTCGATCTCCTCGGTCATGGTGACGCGCCGAAACCGCACGACCCCGAGGCGTACGCCGACCTCGGGGGTCGCATCCTCGACGCCCTGCCCGATCATCCTGTCGACGGCGTGGGATTCTCTCTCGGAGCCCTGACGTTGTTACGTGCGGCCATCGAGCACCCGGGACGTTTC
Organism: Acidimicrobiia bacterium; assembly: GCA_046091365.1. GTDB lineage: Bacteria > Actinomycetota > Acidimicrobiia > Acidimicrobiales > Ilumatobacteraceae > Casp-actino8. Next base: position 13,721 of record JBJTBM010000108.1, read on the forward strand.
TCGTCGCTCGTTCTCGCCGGGATCGGACGCAACGCCGTCGAGCCCGGCGATACCACCTCCCATGCCCGCCTGATCGCCGCTCTCGAGGGACGATCGGACGGCTCGGGCGACGACAACCTCGCCCGCCTCTTCGTCCAGTACGCCGACCAACCGGGCAACGATCGCACGGCGTTGACCGCGGTGATGAAGCGGCCACGTGCACCGTTCACCGATCACGAACTCGCTCAGGTCACCGTTCCGGTGTTGGTGGTCATCGGCGACCAGGACTTCGCCGGACCGGGAGAACCGCTCAGTGAGCGACTCCCGAACGCTCGACTCGTGACCTTGCGCAATTGCGATCACTTCGCCACCACCGAGAACTTCGGCTTCTTCGACGCCACCCTCGACTTTCTCGGCGCGACACCGACGTGACGACCGTGGGAGTGCCCAATGTGGGTGACGACGTCGAACGTGCCGCCGAGATACTCGGAAACGGCGGGCTCGTCGCCATCCCGACCGAGACGGTGTACGGACTGGCCGCCGTGGCTCGCGATGTGCGGGCCGTTCGCCGCATCTACGAGGTGAAGGGTCGGCCGTCGGACCACCCTCTGATCGTCCACCTGCACGACGGCGACGACGCGGTCGAATGGACCGATGACTGGCCGTCGTCGGCGGCGACCTTGACGCAGAGATGGTGGCCCGGACCGTTGACGGTCGTCGTGCGGCGTTCGCCGATCGTCCCCGATGTGGTGACCGGGGGGCATCACACCGTCGCGCTCCGAGTGCCGGACCACCCTTTGACTCTCCGACTGCTCGCCATCGTCGGTGACGGTCTCGCTGCGCCGTCAGCCAATCGTTTCGGACACGTCAGCCCAACCACCGCCCGACACGTGGAGGTGGACCTCGGCACACAGGTCGACTACGTCCTCGACGGCGGTCCGTGTCCGGTGGGTCTCGAGTCGACGATCGTCGATTGCACGAACGACCCGGTGCAGATACTTCGTCCGGGACACGTGACCCGCGAGGACGTGGAGACCACCCTGATTCGGGTCGCCGAATCCTCGGGTCCGTCCCGGGCGCCCGGCATGCTCGCGAGCCACTACGCCCCGGCGTGTCGGTTGGTGTTGCACGAACACCTACCGGGAGAACTCCCCCACGGCGAACCGTTGGTCGACGCGTCCGGCGATCCCCGATCATTCGCACGCGACATGTACGAGATCCTGCGACGGGCCGACGTCGAAGGCGTCAGCACCCTGCACGTGGTGCTACCTCCGCCGCGTGGTATCGGAGTGGCGATCCGTGATCGTCTCACCAAGGCCGCGGCCGGTCGCTGACCGCCATCCGACGAAGGCGACCCTCAGTCGGCCAGTCCGATGCGGTTGATCTCGCTCACTAACAGGTCGCGCAACGATTCCACGTCGTGGCGACCGTCGGTCATCAATGACACGGTGCTCGAACCAGCGTCGGGGACGATCTCGAGCCGACACCATGACGCCGAGAACCGTGACGAAGGAGAACTCGAATCCGTCGCGACGGCGACCGAGAACTCCACCGAGTAGGGCGGATCCTCGTCGATGATCTCACCGATCGCGACCACCGCCAGAGCCACCACCTCGTACGCCACCACCGGGAGGGCGTCGACGACGAACGACGGATGATCGACCCCGGACACGTGGAACGTCGCGTGTGTAGGCGGCGCCTCGGAGCCCGGTGTAGGCGGCACCACGCAGCCCGGTGCAGGCGGCTCCGCGCGGAAGGTCGTCAGCAAGAGGTCGACTGCGGCATTGATGGTCGACATCGTCTCGGTGTCACCGCCGCGATCCGGATGGTGGATCACCGACAGGCGTCGTCGAGCCTGGCTCACGTCGGCCTCGTCGAAGGTGACGGACAGACCCAACAGCGAACGAGCCTCGGCGGGTGTCATCGGGCTCGGGTGGCGGTGTGCCGGGTGCCGTCGGGGTCGATCGCCCACGGTGCGCTCGTACCCCACTCGTCTTCGTAGACCAGCTCGGACACCGGACGACGGCGCACGGGACCGTGTCCACCGATCGGTCGACCAAGGGTGATGCAGGCCGACAGCGCGACGTCGTTGGGGATGCGCAGCAGTTCGCGGAGTTCGTTCTCGACCGCGAGGTGCCACATGGTCAGAGCACCTCCGTACCCGAGGGCCCGAGCGGCCAGGAGCAGGTTCTGACACGCGGGATAAATCGACGCGCCCTCCGTCGACGTCTCCGGACGATAACGCACGAGACACGCCAGGATCACCGCCGGGACGCTCTCGAAATTGTCGACGAAGTGGTCCATGGCGGCGGCGTGCCTCGCCGCGGGCGAATCCGGTCGGGGAACGGTGCCGTCGGCGGCCTTCTTGTCACGCCACCCGGCGCGGAACGCCCGACCGAGCAACTGCTTGGCCGCTGAGGCCGTTGGAGACTCGGTGAGAACGAGGAAACGAAACGGTTGGCGGTTGGAGCCGCTCGGAGCCCGCGTGGCGTGCCACACGATCGTCGACAGATCGCCTTTCGGGATCGGGGCGGGGTCGTATCGCCTGATCGTGCGCGTCGAGGCCAGACCCGCGAGGAGGCCCGGCTCCG
>JBJTBM010000109.1:0-2279 GCA_046091365.1 Acidimicrobiia bacterium
GGGGGTTACTGTCGCCGTGATGAGCAGGGAGATCCCCACCCGGGCCGACCTGGTGGGCCGCTTGAGATCCGAGGACTTCGACGTGCTCGTGATCGGTGGGGGCATCACCGGGGTCGGGGTGGCGCTCGATGCCGCCGCCCGCGGTTTGCGCACCGCGCTCGTCGAGCGCGACGACTTCGCCTCCGGCACGTCGTCGAAGAGCTCGAAACTCGTGCACGGTGGATTGCGTTATCTCCAACAAGGCGAGGTTCGTCTCGTGTACGAGGCGCTGCACGAACGGCAACGCCTGCGCCGGAACGCCCCGCACCTCGTGTCCCTCCTGCCGTTCATGCTGCCGATCCTCACCAAGGACGGGTTGGTCTCGCGCAAGATCGCGCGGGCCCTCGGCTCGGCTCTCTGGATGTATGACTTCACCGGTGGCGCGCGCATCGGACGGTTCCACCGACGCCTACGCAAGAAGAACGCGCTCGCCCACATGCCCACCATGCCCGGCGAACGGCTCGCGTCGGCGTACGTGTACTACGACGCGCAGGCCGACGACGCGCGCCTCTGCCTCGAGATCGCCCTGACCGCGATCGATCAGGGAGCCGTGGTGCTCAATCGCTGCGGCGTGACCGACATCCGACGCGACGGTGACGGCAAGGCCGTCGGCGTGCGCGTCTCGTGCGACGGCGACGAGTTCGATGTCACGAGCAAGGTGGTCGTCAACGCCGCCGGAGTATGGACCGATCGGGTGCTCACGATGGAGTCCGGCGCCGATCCCGACACCATCCGTCCGGCCAAAGGCGTGCACGTGACGGTGCCATGGCACAAGGTGCGTAACGACATCGCCGTCGTGATTCCGGTCCCCAAGGACAAGCGCAGCCTGTTCGTCATCCCGTGGGGTCCGCGACCGGACGGAACCTTCACGCACACCTACGTGGGCACGACCGACACCGATTACCAGGGTCCGATCGATGATCCCCAATGCACCAAGGACGACATCGACTACGTGCTGCGTGCGCTCAACGCGAGTGTCACGACGGGCGTCGAATCGAGCGACGTGATCGGAGTGTGGGCCGGATTACGGCCGCTCGTGAAGCAGGTGAACGCCGAGGAGGGCACGGGGCGCGGCGGAAAGGCCGCGCGCACCGCCGATCTCTCGCGCCGCCATCTCGTGAAACGCAGCGACACCGACGTCATCTCCGTCACCGGCGGGAAGCTCACGACCTACCGCGAAATGGCCGAGGACACCGTCGACGAGGTGATCGCCCTCCTCGCCTCGCGCGGTGAGGTCCGACGATTCGGACGTTGTCGCACCCGGAGGCTCCGGTTGCGCGGCGCGATGCACGCGCGCACCGACGGATCGTTCGCCGCCCATCTCGAGTCGCGCTTCGGATCGAAAGCGGGTGAGGTGCGCGAACTGATCGCGACCGATCCCGACCTCGCGACACCGCTCATCGTCGGTCTCCCCTACGTGCGGGCCGAAGCGGTCCACGCGGTGACGCGGGAGTTCGCCACCACCCTCGACGACGTTCTCAGCCGCCGCACCCGCACGTTGCTCTTCGATCGAGGGGCCGCCCGGGCCGCCGCCCGCGATGTCGCCGAACTCGTCGCGCCGTTCGCCGGCTGGGACGCCGCTCGGGTCGAACGCGAGGTCGCGGCCTTCCTCGAGATCTGCGACCATGAGGCCACCGCGGCCGTGTTGAGCGAGAGCGAGTTGTACCGATGACGACCGAGATCACCCCACCGATCGAGTTGAACGCCTCCCCCGGCGCGGCGGGTGAACGCTTCACGCACCGCGCCGTCGAGATTCCCTCTGACGTCGCGCGGCGTCTCGCGACGGCCTGCCCGACCGCTCCGCTGTCGACCAACGCCGAGGCCAGTCGGGACTGGTGGCCCCTGACGATGCACTGGGCACTGGCGGGCGACGTTCCCAAGTCGGCCGCGCTCGTGTGCCGACCGGTCGACGCCGGTCAGGTGTCGGTTGTGTTGGGCATCTGCAACGAGAACCGGATCCCGGTGACCACCGCCGGTGGACGAAGCGGTGTCTGCGGTGCGGCGATCCCTCTTCACGGCGGGGTGCTCCTCGACACGACGGCCATGCGCGGTGTGGTGTCGGTCGACGACGCCTCGTTGACCGTCGAGGTTCTGCCGGGAACTTTCGGCCCCGATCTCGAAGCCCACCTGCGACCACTCGGACTGACCGTCGGGCACTTCCCGCAGAGTTTCGACATCGCCACGGTCGGAGGTTGGGTCGCCTGCCGGGGGGCCGGCCAGTACTCGACGCGCTACGGAAA
>JBJTBM010000110.1:0-2869 GCA_046091365.1 Acidimicrobiia bacterium
CGGGCGCGCACGCCGAGAACGATGCCAGTGCCGACGCGACGATCGCGGTCACGACGAGCGGGAACCGGAGCGAGAAACGAACCATGGGGGCAATTGTCGTCTCAGATGTTGGGCAACTGGTAATCCGCGAACCGGTCCCGCAGGGTCTTCTTGGAGAACTTGCCCACGCTCGTCTTGGGAACCTCGTCGATGAACGCCACGTCGTCGGGCAGTTGCCACTTGGCGAGTTTCGGTCCGAGGTAGTCGAGGATCTCCTGTTTCGACAGGGTCGCCCCCGCCTCCAGCACCACGCACGCCAAGGGACGCTCACTCCATTTCGGGTGCGTCACACCGATCACCGCCGCCTCGCGGATGTCGGGATGCGCCATCAACTCGTTCTCGATCTCGACGGAGCTGATCCATTCACCACCGGACTTGATGAGGTCCTTGGTGCGGTCGAGCAGACGAATGCGTCCGCGGGCGTCGACCGCCGCCACGTCACCGGTGCGCAGCCAGCCGTCGGAGCTGAAACTCTCCCCGGCGCGTTCATCGTTGTAATACGTCGAAGCGATCCAGTTGCCCCGACACTGCAACTCGCCACTGCTCTCGCCGTCCCACGGGACGCTGGTAGTGGTTCCGGGTTCGACCACGCGGCACTCCACGCCGAACACGATTCGACCGACTTGGGTTCGCAGGTCGGCCTGGGCGTTCACGTCGAGCAACAGTTGGTCCGAGTCCAGATGACACACCGCCGCGATGGGGCTGGTCTCGGTCATGCCCCACGCCTGCAGGATGGGCAGGCCCAGTTGTTCGCGGTAGGCCTCGCTGAGCGCCCGCGGCACCGCCGATCCACCGCACGGGATGGCCCGCAAACTGGACGTGTCGCGTCCCTTCAGCTCGGGCAACACGCCCATCCAGATCGTGGGCACGCCGGCAGCGATGGTGGGACGCTCGTTCACGATCAGGTTGGCGACCGCCGGACCGGACAGGTCGGGCCCGGGCATCACGAGATCGGCCCCCGATGCCACCGCCGCGTGAGCGAGTCCCCACGCGTTGGCGTGGAACATGGGAACCACCGGCAGGATCTTGTCGCGTTCGCTGGCCCCCAAACCGTCGGTCATCATGGTGGCCATCGTGTGCAGGAACGTGCTGCGATGGGTGTACACCACACCCTTGGGGTTGCCGGTGGTGCCACTCGTGTAACACATGCTGGCCGCGGTGTGCTCGGGAACCTCGACGAACGTCGTGGGCTCGGCGACGGCCAGCAACTCCTCGTAGTCGTGCACCGGGATTCCCGCGGTGTCGGCCGGAATCTCACCCTTGCCGTCGTCCATCACCACGAGGTGTTTCACCGTCTCGAAGGTGGGAAGCAGCGGAGCCAGCAGGCCGAAGATGGACTTATCGACGAAGATCACCTCGTCCTCGGCGTGATTCACGATGTAGGTGAGCTGCTCGGGGAAGAGTCGGATGTTGAGCGTGTGCAGAACGCGTCCGGTGCAGGGCGCCGCGAAGTAGAGCTCGAGGTGGCGCGCGGTGTTCCATGCGAACGTGGCCACGCGACCCGCCGAGGAGATCCCCAGTCGGTCGAGCACCGTGCCCAACTTGCGGGTGCGCACCGCCCACTCGGCGTAGGTGGTGCGTTCGATACCCGTGGCCGTGGCGGTGGTGATGGTCTTGTGTCCGAAGTACCTCTCGGCGCGATCGAAAAGATGATGCACCGACAACGGTGTGTCCTGCATCGACCCCAGGATCACCGGATGATTCACGCTTCTCTTGGCCCCATCAGACATGGCGTCTCCCCCTCGCGCGGTCCCCTACCGACATCGCCCGAACAATAGTCCTAGGCTCTCGGCGATGTCCGAGGCCGTACCGTCACCTACCCCGTCCCCCGGCATTCCGCACGTGTCGGCCAATGCCCGTCGCTTCGTGCTGATCGCATCCGGGACGTTGTTCGTGTTGGGCACCATCGGCTCCAACCTCGGCCCGGCTTGGGTGGATGAGCACCCCGCCGCCGTTCTCGCGCTGTCCAGCCGAAACCGCAACCTGTTCGGCTCGGTGCCCTACATCGACATCATCCCCTACGCCCTCATCGGTTTCTCGCGCATCTTCGTGGCCGGCATGGCCCTGTTCTTCCTCGGACGTTGGTACGGCGAGCGGGCCATCGCCTGGACCGAGAAGCAGGCCGGCGAGTTGCCTGCCCTCTACCACTGGTTCGCCCGCGCCATGGACCGAGCCGGCGGTTTGGTGGTCGTCGTGTTCTGTGCGTCGAACCTGGTGTGGATGATGGCCGGCCACCGGCGCATGAACCCGGCGCGCTACGGGGCATTGTTGGCAGTGGGTATCGCCATCCGGCTGGTCGTCCTGTGGGCCGGCGGGCAGGCCTTCGAGGACCAGATCCGCTCCTTCCTGAGTTGGATCGAGGACTACCAGTGGTACGTGGTCGGCGGTCTGTTCGCCCTCTCCATCGCCCAATCGGCCCGAAAGGCCAAGCGGGACATCTCCGAGGTGGTCCACGAGATCGAACATCCGACTGAGCAATGACGTCGGCTCTGCCCTAGATTTCGCCCCGTCCCAGAAGACCGATCGCTCGAGGAGTCACCATGTCCATTTCCGTCGGAAGCCAGATCCCCAACGTCACCCTGCACGTGCTCGGCGAGAACGGCATGCCGTCGCCGGTGAATTCCCACGACGTGTTGGGCCAGGGCAAGGTGGTGTTGTTCGCGGTTCCCGGAGCCTTCACGCCCGGCTGCTCGATGGTGCACCTGCCCGGCTACGTGAAGAACCAGGCCGCGTTGCGCGCCAAGGGTGTCGACACCATCGCCTGCGTCAGCGTGAACGATCCCTGGGTGATGGACCAGTGGGGCAAGGCCAGCGGCGCCGAGGGAATCCT
>JBJTBM010000111.1:0-2269 GCA_046091365.1 Acidimicrobiia bacterium
ACGAACGGAATTCCTGCCATGTCCCCCTCGATCAGCCGCGGCCCGCCAAGCGCGCCAGTTCCCCGACAATACGCACCGCGCCCACGGGCTTGCCGTGCCCGAGCACGACCGACTCGAACGCCGCGGGATCGACGCCCGAAATGTCGACACCGAGAGCCCGCAAAGCCGCACGCATCAGGGGCGGTCGCGGTCGGTTCGCCCCGTCAGCAACCTTCAACGCCACCGCACGACCGTCGGGTAGCGCCGCTGCGAAGACCCCCTCCGCTCCGTCCTTGGCCATCAACCCGGGTATGCCACGCATCAACAGCGTGACGTCGCGGGTGGGTCCACCCACCATCTCGGGATGAGTGGTCATGGCACGATGCACCCGGCGACCTCTCTCACCGGCGTCGCCGATGCTGATGGCTCGGAAGGCGCGCGCCAGTCCGACGAGAGGAATCACGTGCGCCGGAGCTCCACATCCGTCGACCCCGATCCCGACCACGCCATCGCCCGTGAGGGCCGGTATCCCGTCGGTGATCGCGCGCTGCAACGGATGGTCGGCCGCGAGGTATCCCGCGTCGTGTCGCCACCCGTTCACCACGCACGTGGCGAGCATCCCGGCGTGCTTGCCCGAGCAGTTCATCTGCAGTGGCGACGGCGTGCCGCCTTGGTGGACGACACGCGTCGACTCGCCTTCATCGAGGGGTAGGTCGGCGGTGTTGGCCAAAGCGGACTCGTCGAGCCCCACCGTCGACAGGATGCGACGAGCAGCGTCGATATGCACGGGGCGACCATCGTGCGACGCGCACACGAGTGCCAACAAGTCGTCGGGCAGGTCGAGCCCCACCGACACCATCGCGTGCGCCTGCAAGGGTTTCATCGATGATCGCGGGAAGACGGGTTGGCCCGCGTCACCGAGAGCGAACGCGATCGAGCCGTCACGATCGAGCCCCACCACGGCGGCGTGATGCACCGACTCGGGCACACCACTTCGGTCGGTGACCGCGAGTACGGCGTACGCCTCGCCGGGGTCGGTCATGCTCACGCCCCGCGACCGCGCCGGAATCGGCGACGCGCACCAGCGGAGAGATCGCGTGATTTGCGGACCTTTCTCTCGGGAACCGCGATGAGCGGACTGTCGACCAGATCGTGCCGCTCGCCCGCCGCACCGACCACCGCCACGGCCATCGCGGCCACCGGCAGGCCGAGTATCGCTCCCACCGGCCCGAGGAGCGCACCTCCGGCGATGGCGGCGCCGAACGAGATCGCCGGATGTATCTCCATGGTGCGCGCGGTGATCTTGGGAGCGACGAGGAAGTTCTCGAGCTGTTGGTAGGCGATGATCACGACGATGACGATCAGAGCCTTGACCGGCGAGTCGATGAAGGTGATCAGCACCGGCAACACACCGGCGATGTACGTGCCGATCACCGGAATGAACTGTGAGATCAGGCCCACCCAGATGGCCAACGCCACCGGCGCGGCGGTGCCGAGCGACTGGAACGCGATCCAATGCACGATAGCCGAGACTCCGGCGAGTAGCGCGCGACTGTAGAGGTAACCACCGGTCTTCTCGATGGCCAGTTCCCACGTCGCCAGCACCCGTTCCTGACGGTCGGGCTTCAATCGACTGCAGATGGCCCGACGAAGCTTCGGACCGTCAGCCACCATGTAGAAGGTGAAGAGGAGAATCGAAAAAGCCTGGAGCAACAGACCAAGCGCGGTGACGGAAAGTTTGATGGCCGTTCCCTGCTGACCACGGATGAACTTTTGCACCGGACCATCGGGATCCTGGATACTGTCGTTCACTTTCTGCGCGTCGATGTCGGTGTTGAGATTGTCGTTGAGGAAGTCGACGGTGCGGTTGACGTAGCGATCCGAATTCTGCGCCAGGTCGGCGGCCTGGGTTCCGACCAAGGTGCCGATGGCCACGATGAAAAAGAGCGTTCCGACGACGATGCCCAGGATGATCAGCATCGTCGCACGACCGCGCCTCCAACCTCGACGAGCCAACTTGGCTACCCCGGGTTCGATGGCCAACGACAGGAACAGCGACACCAGTGCGATGATCAACAGCGACGACAGTCGCGAGTAGGCGTAACGGAAGAGAATCGTGGCCAGAAATCCGAGCCAGAAAACGAGACTGGCCTTCCACACCCAGCGTGGCATTCGATCGGTGTCGGACTTCGGCACTTCGGACTCGTCGGCCATGTGACGAGCGTATCCCCCTCGCATGGACAGTGTCCGAGGGTCGTGCGACGATGGGACATGGCCATCGAACCCCGAG